>CALIGI010000061.1 GCA_938021205.1 uncultured Pseudanabaenaceae cyanobacterium | reverse complement strand
AAACAAAACCCATGAAAAACGTAACTGCTAAAATCGCCCTCGCTGCAATGCTCGTCCTCGGCACCAACGTTGGCATCGCTGCTATCGCTTCCCCCGTCATGGCCCAGAGTGCCCAATCTGTAGATAATCTGCGCGACGTAAACCCTAGCGACTGGTCCTACACTGCTGTTAAAAACATCGTTGAACGCTACGGTTGTTTGACCGGTTATCCCGACGGAACCTTTCGTGGAAACCGAAGCCTGAGCCGCAATGAATTTGCCGCTGCACTTAATAGCTGTCTCGACAATATTACGGCTCAAATTCAAGCCGACACCATTCAAGTAACCGCGAATGATTTAGTTATTATTCAGAGCTTACAACAAGAATTTCAAGCCGAGCTTGCGACTCTGCGCTCCCGCGTTGATGGCCTAGAAGAGCGCACCGCAGACCTAGAGAAAACTAAGCCCACCATTAAGCTCAGCGGTGACCTCATCACCGATGTCGGCGGTGTCTTCTCCGGCGAATCCAATGGCAACGGCACTGAGGCCGAAGATAGCTTCACCGCCGCTGCTCGCCTGGGCATCAACCTGGACAGCCAGCTCACCGAAAATGACCTCATCCACGCTCGTATCGAAGCCTCAAACTTCGAAGAGTACGCCGGTCGCTTCGAGAACAATGGCAACTTCAACGGCCTGGCAACAGATTACGACGACAACAGCGACGATATCGTTGAAATCGATGAGTTGTACTATCAACGCAAATTGGGTCGCGGCCAGCTTACCATTGGTACCCATGGCGTGGACCTGGAGGAAATCGCTGGCACCGCCGATGCGCCTTTGCATGAGTACGCTTTCATCGAGCAGTTCCAAGCAAACCCCGCGATCGCTGAATCCTCCGAAGGCGCAGGCATCGGCTACAAAGTCGGCCTAACCGAGAACCTGGAAGTGGCAGCAGCCTACACCCTGCCCTCCATCTCCGCTG
Source organism: uncultured Pseudanabaenaceae cyanobacterium (assembly GCA_938021205.1). Classification (GTDB taxonomy): domain Bacteria; phylum Cyanobacteriota; class Cyanobacteriia; order PCC-9006; family JAAUQQ01; genus JAAUQQ01. Next base: position 20,244 of record CALIGI010000061.1, on the reverse strand, counting down.
CCACCACCGACCGTGGCCTATTCGACGGCAGCAACACCGCTTCTGCCAAGGTGACCTATACCCCTGGCGACAAAACAGCCCTCTCGGTTGCCTACGCAAGAACCCATGACCAAGGAGTCGCCGCTGGCACTGACCAGGCAGCAGATCCCTTTGGCAATGACGACACCAACGGCAACCACCTGGGTCTCTCCGCTTCTCGCCAAGTCGGCCGCGTTGACCTCTCCGCCCATGGTGGTGTCTCCTTCCTCAGCGATGGCGACAGCGATGACAATGCAACTGCTCTCAACTGGGCTGCTCAAGTCGGCGTCAAAGACCTGTTCGGCGAAGGCAACTACGGCGGCGTTGGCATCGGAGCTGTGCCCTACATCACTGGCGGTGACGTCGCTTCTGAGGATGCACCTCTGGCAGCCCAGGCTTTCTACAGCCTCAAAGTCAACGACGGTCTCGCTATCCAGCCCCAGCTGGTCTACATCACCAACCCCAACGGTGACAGCGGCAACAACAACGTCTGGGCCGGTAGCGTCAAAACCACCCTGCGCTTCTAAGTCCCCCTGTGCTTCTAAGCTGCAAACCCTTTGAGTCAGGTCGCAGCAAGGGTGGGTCACTCCCACCCGATGAATGCCAGACGGATTTCATGAGGTTAAGCCCGGCAGGAAACTACCGGGCTTTCTTCTCCCCCAAAAGTCTATGGGCATCCCATCGATCAAGCAGCTTCAACGTATTCCTCCCCAAGCAAATCCAGCAAGATATCATAGCGAAAATCCCGTACAACGACATCCAGCGCTGCCTTCAGTTCAGCATGGTGGGCCGGTATCTCCTCTACCAAATGCTCAATTAGCTCACCATTCAAATGCAGTGAAGCCTGCCTTAAAGCATTCTGCCAGGCCAAAGGCATTAGCTCTAAGTCCACCGTAGAGAGAACGCAGGGCTCGCATTGGGGATTCTCAGCATCTAGGCTTTGGACTTCCTCGTAGGAGAACTCCACATCCAGATGGGTCGCGATTTTTTCGAAAATCATACAGTGGGCATAGGGCTTTGCCACAAAGTCGTCATAGCCTGCCTCGAAGGCACGGGTGCGATCTGAATCAAACGCATTCGCTGTCACAGCCACCATAACAGGGGCAATGTATTCATCGGAACTCGCAACTTCGGCCTTAATGGCAGCGGCTGTTTCCAAGCCCCCCATCCCCGGCATTCGCAAATCCATCCAGAGCATCTGGGGCTGCCAAGTTTTCCAACGAGCCAGGGCTTTTTTCCCCGTGGCCACGGCCTCCACTTCAAACCCCTTAGACTCCAATAACTGCACCAGCAACTGTCGACTATAGAGATTATCTTCAGCGACTAGCATCCGGTAGCGAGGTTGCCCCGGCACAACCCCCAAAACATGATTAAATTTCTGGGACTCGACTTGGAAGCCATCCAGGCGTTGAACTCGAATATCACAGTGGAATTCACTGCCCTGGCCCACTTCACTGCAAACCTGAATATCGCCATCCATCATTTGAGCAAAAGTTCGACTAATGGGTAGTCCCAAGCCCGTCCCCATTTGCGATCGCCGTCCAGTCTCCGTTTGGGCAAAGGCCACAAACAACTCCTTCAATTCTTCCTTGGCAATCCCCGCCCCAGAATCGATCACCGAGAACCGCAGCAGTAAGCTGTCCTTAACTTGATGCTCAGGCTGCTCATCCACCCGTTTGACCAACAACTTAATGCTGCCCTGTTCCGTAAACTTGAGCGCATTATTCAGCAAGTTCAGCAGGATTTGCCGCAGCTTTCCTTCATCCACTCGAATGTGGGCGGGGAGTTCCGGGCTACGTTCAAAAATTAAGTCCAGTCCCTTTTCGTCTGCCTTGAGCCGCAGCATGTCCCGCAGATCGTCCAAGAAGTTGTCTAGCGAAAACTCATTTTCATTGAGACTGACATGCCCTGCCTCAATTTTAGACATGGCCAACACGTCATTAATCAACACCAACAGGTGTTCACCACTACGATGAATGACATTGAGACTATCGCGATGGCCCTGGGCAAGGGAATGGTCATTTTGCATTAATTGCCCAAAACCCAGAATGGCATTAAGTGGTGTACGCAACTCATGGCTCATATTCGAGAGAAATTGACTCTTAGCCTGATTAGCAGAATCGGCCAGCGCCTTCGAATCACGCAAGTTACGCTGCTCAATTTGTTGTACTCGCAGGAGTAGAGCCAAGGTAGCCAGGGCAATGCTTCCCACCAGCACCGCCATCAAATCCAACAGCCAGAGCTGAGCTTCAATATTTTGGCGAGGCATGACTAGGGCAATAGACCAGTCAGCCTCTTTCAATGGCAGAAAAGCCACGTACACCGATTTACCTTGGTATTGGATGAGCTGAATATCACTCCCACGATTGACCATTTTGCGGGCGATCGCGGCCAGCTCTCCTTGAGATTCATGGGTCAAACGCTCTGGGTCATCATCATTAATCGTACTCATCAACGTTGAGTCAGGATGGGAAATTGCCAAGCCCTCAGAATTGAGTGCAAAAGCATAACTCCCTTCGCCATAGCTTAAATCTTGGACCACTTCCACCAAGTGATTGATATCGATCAACCCCGCCAACACGCCAACCGGCAGTTGCCTCGTAGCAGTGAAATCTCGAGAAATGGGTGTCGTCACCGCGACAATTGTTTGCCCTCCCAGGGTTCTGGAAATCACAGGATCTGAGACATAGGTTTGACCAGCCAACGCCTGCTGAACATGTTTCCTATCTCGCAGATTTTTTCCTTTAGCCTCACCAGCAACTGTATTGTGGTAGTTACCATCGGGGCGAATCATTGCAAAGAAGTAAAAATCAGAGAGCCGCGACAGCTCAGGCTTCAAAAAGGGTTCAACCTGTACCCAATCCATCGAGCGCAATGTCGGTGTATTTGCTAAAGTCTTGACTTCTGTTTTCCGTGCAATTAGCCAATGGTCTAGCTGATCCCCACCTTCCTGAACTTCGTGGAGAACATTAGTTTTCAGGTTTTCTAAGAATAGTTCGCGCGTAAGCTGATAGCTCATATAGGCTACAAGGCTAGCGGCAATGGTCACCCCACCCAGAACGATGCGCCGAATGGGAAGGGCACGGCGAGCTCGATTAGCTTTGAGTAATGGGTTGATCGCTGAGGCAACTTCCATGGGACGAGAGTTTATAGTCTGTAGGCCATATTCAGCCACTCAAGCAATTAGCAGCCTAATAATAGAGCAAGAATGAGCAAAATTTTGACATTCAACCAGCAAAATCTTACTTACACTACGCTAAGCTCTATCTCCCAAGATAGAATCTATTTTTTGCATCCATAACCGTGGCAGCTCTAGTCATTAGAGTAGTAGTATTACTGAATTTACTACGACCCCAAAGCACAAAATTCGGACTGTTAGAAATACTTTGTGTTTCTAAAAAGTCAATTTCCGATGGGGCATCTCAACACAAAAAGATTGTTTGATAAAAGCACTGAGTAATGGCCACACAGCCTCACCATACCCGCAATTTCACGGGTAAATAGATTAGTCTAGGTCCATTAAAATCTCTAATCTAAAATGAGCGGTCGAAGTCTAACATGCCCCCTCGCATAGCCAGAAACTAATGGGTCTGACTACATACATCTGTATGACTTGAATACAGACGGTCATTTGAAGAAATTGACACAAATCTCATCTCTATCAAGCTTACAAGTGGTTAGCCACAAGTCCTGGTGAGAAATCCAGGGTCAGCACTAGTCGCAATATCAAAATATTACATTCTCCGGTGCTTCGATGTGAGAGCTAGAACTTTTAGGGAACTCTAAGCATGCCTATTATCACTCAAGTAATCCTATGGATCCCCATAGAACTACTTTGGCAATGGTTCGGCACTCACCAGAATCCAGATCGAACCAGGGCTCAGTGCATAACTGATTCTCACGAGGAGCTGGGATAGCTCTAGGAATGACGCAGATGATTAAAAGATTGATAGCATTCAGGCTCACAGTTTCACGATTTATCGGCCTCAGTTTAATTGCCACGGCATGCTGCTTACTGGCTACGATCTTTTCTTCTCTGCTCTCAACCTCGGTCCTAGCAGAAGTGAGTCTTGCACAACCTCAAGCCTCCTCATTACGTTCAGAGGCCATTCAGCCTATTCCTCTAAAAATAGAGCTAGACAATCAGAAAGTACGCCTAGGCAAAAGCCTGTTCCAAGAGAAGCAGCTCTCTGGAAACAAGCAGATTTCCTGCGCTAGCTGTCACAACCTTTCCCTTTCCGGGGCGGACCAAATTCCGAAGTCGATTGGAGCCGATATTGGCTTTGTCAATGCTCCCACGGTCCTCAATAGTGCCTTCAACATTAAGCAGTTCTGGGATGGTCGAGCAGATAGCCTAGAAGAACAAATTGATGGTCCCATGACCAGTAGTCATGAAATGAACTCTAGCTGGCCCGAAGTTCTAAAGACCTTAAAAGCATCATCCAGCTATAAGGCAGACTTTAACGCTATTTATGCCGAAGGGATTACCGAAGGCAATATCAAAGACGCGATCGCAACCTTTGAGAAGTCCCTCTACACGCCTAATTCACGCTTCGATCAGTACCTGAGGGGCAATGATACGATCCTCACAGAGGCTGAGAAAGAAGGCTATCAAATCTTCAAAGACAATGGTTGTGTGAGCTGCCACCAAGGGGTTGGCGTGGGTGGCAACATGTTCCAAAAATTTGGTCTCTTTGGAGACTACTTCGAAGATAGAGGCGATATCACAGAGCAAGACTTGGGTCGATATAACGTAACGAAGCAGGAAGCAGATCGCTACGCCTTCAAAGTCCCCAGCCTACGCAACGTTGTCCTAACAGCGCCTTACTTCCACGATGGCTCTGCGGAGACACTGGATGAAGCAGTCAAAACCATGATCAAATATCAATTGGGTCGTCCAGAAAATCAAGAAGACGTCGACAAAATCGTTCAATTTCTCAATACCCTCACCGCTGAAGTCGCAGGAGAACAGTCATAATGATCCGCAAGCCAATTCTCCTCACCGCAGTATCTGGGGCACTCCTCGTCCTAATCGGTCTCGCAGCTAAGGGCCGATCTATCGATCTCGATAGCCATCTCGTCTATCGAGATCAACTCACAACCCAGCTCCAGCACGACCTCAGCGCCAACCAAAACATTCTCAATTCTCGCTATTCTCTCTTTTCGTCCTATGACCCTTTAATTAAAGAGCTACAAGAGGCTGAAGCAATTCAAACGGAATTGAGCGCTGTTCCAGAATTCCTGGGTCGACAGAGCAGTGAACGACTCCAGCTCCAGCTTGACTCCAGTGCCCAAAAAATCACCCAAAAGATAGAGCTCTCAGAAGCATTTAAATCCAAAAACTCGCTACTGAAAAACTCCCTCTCCTATTTGCCGAGCCTCATTGATGAGCTCAAACGTGAGAGTCAAAGCGGAGCTGTTGAACAACAACTTGGCGATCTGCTCGATGAGATTTTGCTCTATACCCTCTCTGCAGATGAAGCTTTAGTCCCTCAAATTAATCGCCAAATTGATTCAGTTCAGGACTTGATTGACCAGGATAGCAGCAGCCAACTCTCCGATGCGGGCGTAGCCCTAGCCCATGCCAAGATCATTCTGGAGAACAAACCCCAAGTTGATCAACTGACCCAGACATTACTAGATCTCCCAACCACCACCGAAATTCGCAAGCTCGCCCAAATCTACGAGGAGGAATACCAGGCAGCCACTGGCCAAGCCCGCCTCTTCCAACTAGGGGCGTTAGTCTGGTTCATCCTGTTACTCAGCAGCGGAGCTTATGGCTTTCTCTTAATGATGCAACGGCGTAAATCAGAGCAACAGGCTAGCGCTCTGTTCGAGAGTATTACTGATTCTTTTGTTGGTGTGAATGAGCAATGGGAGATCACCTATGTGAATGCCCAGGCCGCCAAAACGCTAGAGAAACAGCCCCAGCTCTTGGTCGGCAAGTCGTTCTGGGATGCCTTCCCTCAGACGTTAGGACGCCAGGCTGAGCATCACTATAAACAAGCGATCGCCCAGCAGTCGGTGGTCACCATGGAGCTCGAATATGCAGCCCAGGAATCCTGGCTAGAGTTTCACCTCTACCCTGCCAGCGATGGGATTTCGGTCTTTTGGCAAGACATCACCGCTCGCAAACAAGCAGAAACTCAACTGGAACAAAGCTTAGAGGTCACTCAACAAGCAAGAGAAACCGCTGATGCTGAGCGTCTCAAAGCCGATGCGGCACGCGTCACAGCCGATGCGGCACGCATGACAGCCGAGGAAGAACGCCAGAAAGCCGATGCGGCACGCATAACAGCCGAGGAAGAACGCCAGAAAGCTGATGCGGCACGTATGACAGCTGAGGAAGAACGCCAGAAAGCTGACACAGAGAGACTCAAGGCTGAAGCCGCCAACCATGCCAAGAGCGACTTCCTCGCCAACATGAGCCATGAGCTCCGCACGCCACTCAATACCATCATTGGCTACAGCGAAGTCATTGAAGATGAAGCGAACGAGAGTGGACAAGAGGACTTAATCGAAGATATCCAAACCGTTCGCAATGCAGGAGAGCACCTCCTGGGTCTGATCAATGGCGTCCTCGACCTCGCCAAAGTCGAATCCGGCAAGATGGAACTCTACCTGGAGACCATCACCCTCAGCTCCCTCGTTAAGGAAATTGCAGCCACCATTCATCCCCTGGTGGAAGAGAACGGCAATACCTTAGCCATCCAGCAAACTGAGGACATCGGCAGTCTCCATGCGGACATTGTGAAGGTGCGCCAATGCCTGCTCAACCTCCTGAGCAATGCCAGCAAGTTTACCCAAGGTGGCACCATCACACTGGCGCTCTCAAAAATGGAGAACCCAGCAGGGAGCTGGATTAACTTCCACGTCAGTGATAGTGGTATTGGCATGACGCCGGAGCAGCTAGACAAAATCTTTGATGCCTTCACCCAAGCTGATACCTCCACCACCCGAAACTATGGCGGTACCGGTTTAGGACTCAGCATTACCAAGCGCTTTGTCGACATGATGGGTGGGAAGATTACCGTGGAAAGCGAACCCGGCGAAGGAACGACATTCAGCATCTGTCTGCCCCAAACCGTATCCGCAGCTACTCTGGTCGAGCCCAGTCAAGACGAAAGCTTGATCGCTGAAGCTGTCTCGATGGCCCTCACCTTGGACAAAAAAGCCAAACATACACACCAGCCTGCACCGTCAGAGCAGCAAATTGGCTGTGTTCTACTGATTGATGACGATGCTGACGTGAGGGAACTCATGCAGCGGACCCTGAGCCGCAAAGGCTATCAGGTACTAGTCGCCGAGGATGGCCCCACCGGCCTACAGTTGGCAGAACAACATCTTCCTGACAGCATTATTTTGGATGTGGTGATGCCGGGTATGGATGGCTGGCAGGTCCTCAGCCAACTCAAAGCCAATCCCACCCTGAAGCATATCCCCATTATTCTGCAAACCATGCTGGATGATGGCAAACGCGGCTATTCCCTGGGGGCGGCAGAATACCTACCGAAGCCGATTAAGCAAGACGATCTGCTAGCTATCTTGGGCAGATACCGACCCAACTCCCAGAGCAGTCCATCTGTTCTTGTGGTGGACGACACACCTGAAGCCCTGAGCCTGCTAAAACGCACCATTGAGAAGCAAGGTTGGACCGCCCAGACCGCGACCAATGGACAACTCGCCCTCGAACAACTGCAACGGGCCGAAATCCTGCCCAGCTTGATTTTGCTGGATCTGATGATGCCGGAAATGGATGGTTTTCAATTGATCCAAGCCCTTCAACAGGATGCAGCTTGGGCAGCCATTCCCATTGTCGTGGTCACTGCAAAAGATCTGACCGTCGATGATTGCCAATGCCTGGAGAAGACCGTCCTGGGTATCCATCACAAGGGCAGTATCGACCAAGAGCGTTTTCTCGCTGAGCTGAACGCGATCGTCAGCCCCGTTAGTTCTTCCCCCATTTCCCAAGGAGTTGCTTAATTATGGATCGTCGTTCATTTATGAAATGGGCCGGTGTGAGTACCATCGCAGCCTCCCTACCCGTCGCCCTGAGTGCTTGTGTTCAGTCTGGTTCTGACAGCAGTCAGCAAACCAATGACTCCCAGGTTTCAAGTCCGAAGCCAGCTCGCAGTGATGGATTTATAGACGTGGGTTCCATCGATAATCTCAGCGAAAGTGGTAGCTTTCGCTATCAAACTGACAATGGCAACGCCATTTTGGTTGTACAGCAAACCGGAGCCGCTGCAACAGTTCAAGCTTTCTCTTCACTCTGCACCCACCGTGGCTGCAATGTGGGCTGGCAAGTGAATGACAAGGACATTTCCTGTGCTTGCCATGGTTCTCGCTTCTCTGCCTCTGGAGACGTGACCCAAGGCCCCGCAGAGTCTGCTTTAGCGGCATATACAACCAAAATAGAAAGCGATCGCATTCTCGTGAAACTGGCTTAGTTCATCGCCATTCAACCGCCACAGATCCTTAGCCCTCAACTTCCCGAAAGACGAAAGAGATTCCCATGGCCAAACTTCTTCTGGTAGAAGATAACGAACCCAATCGTAAACTGCTGGTCCGCCGCCTCACAGGGCGTGGCTATGAAGTCATTGAGGCAGCAGATGGCCAGGAAAGTATCGAGCAAGCTACAGCAGAGCTGCCCGATCTGATCTTGATGGACATGAATCTGCCCATCATTGATGGATGGGAAGCAACGCGCCAGCTCAAAGCCGCACCAGCCACAGCACATATCCCGATTATCGCCCTGACAGCCCATGCCATGGTGGGCGATCGCAAACGTACCCTGGCCATAGGCTGCGATGAATATGAAACGAAACCCATTCGGCTTCCTCGCCTGATTGAGAAAATAGAGAATTTCTTCATGGCAACACCCACCACCAAATCCAAGGAGACATCTAGCATAGTCGCCTCAGTCGAGGAGGCCACGCCAACCCCCAACGAACTAGCAGATGTTCCAACAACAGTAATCGAGCAACCTTCTAAGACTGTCGAGGAAAGCACGACAGAGCCAGCATCGCCCATCACCTCAAATCTTGAGTCTAGCGGAGAGACCGAAATGACCTTACCCACCCCAGCTCAACCTTCCAGCAGCATCGAGCCCAATGACTCTGCGCTTCCTCTCAGCAATCACGATGAGATCTCTGCTGATCAGACGTTTGAAACTGCCCTCGACAACTCAGCCCCCTCTCCCCCCCAAGCGAGCCAATCCCAGGCAACGATCCTGGTGGTCGATGACATCCTCAACAACCGGAATCTACTGATTCGTCGCTTGGGCCGAAAAGGCTATACCGTCATTGCTGTTGAGAGTGGCCCCGCAGCTCTAGAGGCGATCGCCAACACCCCCAGTATCGACCTAGTCCTCCTAGACATCATGATGCCAGGCATGGACGGAATCGAGACCCTCAGCCGCATCCGCCAAACCCATCCCTCCCACGAGCTGCCCGTCATCATGGCAACGGCCAAAGATGCCAGTCGAGACATGGTGCAGGCATTTGGCAAAGGCGCAAACGACTACATCACCAAGCCCATTGATTTTCCCCTGGCCCTAGCCCGCATCCAGGCTCAGCTAACCATGGTGCATGCCTTGCAGGGCAACGCTCCCGAAAGTCAATATCCTCAGTCAGCACCTGCGCCGCTATCCACACCAACGACTGTACCAGCTACACCCATTGTCCCAACCACAGCTCCCCCTGCTGTTAAGGTCCAGGAAATTCCGAATATCCGACTGGTTTCCCCCCCCCCCAAAGCCGTGGTTCAGAGCGCTCAAAAGTCAGCATCTTCTGAAGAAGGCACACAAGTTCACCCATCGCTCCCAGATCGCTTCCAGTGCCTTGAAGCTTTGGAGCAGGATAGCTTTGGAGTTACAGCCTTAGTCACGGATACAGACCAGATTTTCATCCGTAGAAACTGCCTATTGGAAGAGATTAAACCTAGCACACCCTTCAAACTGGCCAGAAAAGAAGAGCAAATGCGCCAACTATTGACTCAGCAACAGCAGGAGCTGCAAGCTATTCGCGACCGTGGCTTAAACACTCGGTTTATAGATGTCATCGAGCAGGAGGGTAATTATTACATCCTCCACAAAATGCACAAAGGTGAATCTCTCCAAGCTAGATTATCTCGGCAAACACAGCCTGACACCCTGCCTGACACTTTAAAACTAATGGCTGCACTCCTCAGAGCAATCAACCCGCTACATCAAAAGAATTTTGCCTATAGCTACCTACGGATGCAAGACTTCCATTACCTAGCCAATACAGATGATTTGCTAATCCTGACCAACTCAGGACTACGCCAACGTCTCCTCTGGGGAACGGTGGCCAATATGAAGGATAAAATATCTGCCCAGGAGCTAGCCCATGTAGCCCCCGAAGCTCGCCAGGGAAATCCTAGTTGTTCCAGTGATTTTTACAGTATTGGCATCATGGGGCTGCAAGCCTTAACCGGGAAACCCGCTTCCCAATTGCCGATGGATTCCCAGGGCATCATCAACTGGGAAGAAATTCTAGAATCATCCAATGTCGCTAGGCCAATTTTCCAAAAGCTGCTGTCCTTGTCTCCCCAAGAGCGTTTCCTCTCTACCCAGGAAGCCATCAATGAAATCATGAAGTTGTGGTTCAAACAGAGCCATCTACGAGTGGCCTAGAAACAGACCCTAGATTCGGGTATGGCAGTTCATAGCCTCCAGCAATTGGTGGATTGAGCCGTGGGTTGGGTATCAACCCCACAGCTAAACCACTTGCTGGAGGGGCATCAAAATCTTGCCTGGGGTTGCGATCGCCCATTACCCAGGATTCAGTAAAACAACATTTCTAGCAGCGGGATTGTTGACTCATTGAAGTAGTCCAACCCAGCGATTACACAGGACAAGTCATTTTCTTCACCAACTTCCAGATAATCGCTGCCTCCAATCGCTCGCTAAACTCCCGCGACGACTCCCATACAAACTCAGGCTTATCCTGCTCAAAGCCCCGCACCTCACCGCGAAAAAACGTCCAGCTATCCGAAATCGTATAGCAACCCAAAATCTCCTGGGGCTCCTGCCCGTTATCTTTCCAATTCATCCAAGCCGCAGCCAGCATCTGTCCATACAACTGAAACTGCGGATTATTTGCATCTAAGCCCTTCTTCGCCTCAACTACTACAAAGTAGGGCTGTTGCAAATAACCATCGATAGACGGCCCCAACACACCATCCGCAATCCCTTCCAAGGAAAAGCAAGCATACTGAGCCGATAGCGCAACCTTCGACCAGGCTTGAAATCGGTCTTGCTCCGCCAGCAACAACAGCGGATAAATCACCCGCGCCCAAGTCGTCGCCTCGTTGAGCAACTGCGTCCGCGTTGTCAGCAAACGCTCTTGCAATAACTGGAACTGGAGTTGGTCGCGCTCCCCAATGATCACATCCTCTACGTTCAGCCAAGCATAGTCACCCAGCCCTCGACTCGTGAGCTGCACCTGATGCTGAATATCCTCCAAGGACAGCTGCTCCACAGATAATTAGACCATGGTTATCCCCGCTTAAAAGCCTTCCGGCCCTGGGGTACAATCAGCGCGATCGCCACCAGCACCGCCGTGACCAAATTCAAATCCTGCGCCTTCAGCCCAATCCAGTCCGCATTTAGGGCCAGAGCGATCGCCAAGCGATACACCACAGCCCCCACCAACACCGCCAAGGTCTGCACCGGAATCGACCGCAATCGACTCCCCAGCAACGTCTCCCCCACAATCACCGCCGCCAGGCCAAACACAATCGTCCCCACCCCCAAAGACACATCCGCAAAGCCATTCGTCTGGGCAAATAGCGCCCCGGCCAAAGCCACCAAGCCATTACTCAACGCCAAGCCCCCCAGCAGCATCACCCCCGTGCGAACCCCCTGGGCCTCCGCCATGGTCGGTGTCGAGCCCGTGGCCCGCATCGCGAGCCCCAGCTCCGAGGCCAAAAACCAGTTCAGCAACAAAATAGTCGCCACAGCAACTATCAGTAGAAACAGCGGCAAACCCACCAGCTTCGGTAGGGCATCCAGCAGCCCCTGCAACGGCGAAAACAGCGTCGGCTCTCCCAGCAGTGACACATTGGGCTGGCCCATGATGCGCAGATTGATCGAATACAGGGCAATCATCGTCAGAATGCTCGCCAGCAAGTTCAAGATCTTGAACTGCACCGACAGCCAGGCCGTACAGAGCCCCGCCAAACAGCCTGCCATCACTGCAACGCCCGTCGCCACAAACGGCGGCACGCCATTCACAATCAGGCTCGCCGCCACTGCCCCACCCAAGGGAAAACTGCCATCCACCGTCAAGTCAGGAAAGTCTAAAATCCGAAACGAAAGATAGACCCCCAGGCCCACCAAGCTATAGAGAAAGCCCAATTCGAGGGCACCGGAAAAGGCAGTCCAATTCATGGGAGCGATCGCATCTCAGCGCCGTGCAACTCCCCAAACCTACCCCAAACTGACCGCAGCATGGAATCGTTGTTAGGCTGAGGCTCTGCTGTCATGGACTTGACTCAATGGCGACCTCGACAAACAAAAGCCCCACAGAGAATTTTGGAGTCTCCACCTACAGCTCCATCCAAGCCATCAGCAGCCTGCCCCAGCCGGACTGCGAAGCCATGGCCCAGCTCTTCCACCACACCGTCCAGCAGGTCAACAGCCGCGACTACAGCTCCAAGCAAATCGCCACCTGGTCAGCCCAGCCCCAATCCGCAGAGGCATGGCACAGCCGCCTCGCCCATAAGCAAAGCCTCTACATCGCCAGACCCACAACCGATCAAGCCCCCATCACGGGTTTTGCCGAGCTAGACCCGCCCGAAACTGACCGCCAAGCCCACATCGACGGCTTCTACGTCCACCACCAATGGCAGGGGCAAGGCGTGGGAACCGCACTCATCTCTGCCCTGGAGACCGATGCCAAAGCCCAAGGCATTTCGTTACTCTATGTAGAGGCCAGCATCACCGCCCAACCCTTCTTTAGCCGCAAAGGCTTCAAGGTCATTCGGGAGCAGTTTCGCACCCTGGGCAGCTGCCAGTTCAAACAGTTCTATATGGAAAAGCCCCTCAAGGCTTAGCGGCATCATGGCGAATTCGGATTACTTGGTTTTGGTTGCAGGGGCAACGGGCGGCGTTGGCCAGCTCGCCACCGGCATGCTCATCGACCAGGGCTTCCGCGTTCGCGTCATGACCCGCAGCGCCGACAAGGCCAAGCAAATGTTCGGCGACAAGGTTGAAATCGCCATCGCTGACATCCGCAAGCCCCATAGCCTAGCCGCCGCCACCGACGGCGTCACCCACATCATCTGCGCCACCGGCACCACCGCCTTCCCTTCAAAGCGCTGGCAATTCGACTTTGGCAACGAGCCGGAATGGATGGCCTGGCCCCAGGTTTTAGTGGACCAGGACTATCGCGATCGCAAAGCCCAAAACAGCCCAGAAATTGTCGATGCAACCGGCGTCCAAAACCTCGTCGAAGCCTCCCCCGAAGACCTCCAGCGCTTCGTCTTCATCTCCTCCTGCGGCATCAACCGCAAAGACGCCTTCCCCTTCAACCTCCTCAACGCCTTCGGAGTCCTCGATGCCAAAGCCAAAGGCGAAAAAGCCATCACCACCTCCGGTAGGCCCTACAGCATCATCCGCCCCGCCCGCCTCACTGACGGCCCCTACACCTCCTACGACCTCAACACCCTGCTGAAGGCAACGACTGAAGGTAAGCAAGGCGTCAAACTGGGCACTGGCGATCAGATTAATGGTGAAAGCAGTCGCATTGATGTGGCTGGAGCTGCCGTGGCTTGTCTGAATTCTGAGGCAGCGAAAGGGAAGGTGTTTGAGATGGTCAATGGAGGCGATCGCCCAGCGACCATTCCTTGGGAGACCCTGTTTGCGGCGCTTTAAGTCGTTTGCGAGCAATAGGCAGTTTTGAGCGATCGCTGAAATAGAGATTCAGTAGAACTGTTACGGGCCAAGCTGCGAGAGCTGGGCATGGACTCTAAATAGCAGCAGCCCCACCAACAGGATAGGATCAACCCATGGACAACATCCTCAACCCCGCCTGGCAAATTGACGAAAAGCCCTTCCATGCCGAAAGCCTCATCCTGGAGGACTGGATTCCTCTGGGAATGCTGCGCCAATGCTTGATCGCTCTGACGGATTATTGCCAAGAGCGGTACGACTGCTGTGGCCTCTATGCCTTTGAAGATTGGCATGAAAAAGATGGCCAGCTCACCCGGCGACAGCGCAGTTCCTACGCAGAATTGAGAACGCATTTAGTTAGCGATCGCGCCCTAGCTGCCAGCAGCACCGACCCCGACCTCTACTGCGCCTACTACAGCGAAACCACAGACTTTCTACTGCGATACTGCATTGCACCGATCTCTACAACGCAATCAGTGACTTGGGGAGACTTTTCTTTTAGCAGTAATAGTAACGATATCCGAGGTGCGATCGCCCAGCTCAAGCCCATCACTGGACTGCCCCTAAATGTGATCGGCTCCTCTGCCTATTTCGACGCCATTTCAGGTCGCTAGCCAGCTGCAATCGCCTGAAGCTTCGCCAGGGTTTTCTTCAGCAATCGTTCCATAGGATCTGTGGAATGGTGATGCTCCAAGGCGTGGTTATAGGCTTCAACGCAACGGTTGTAACGTACGAGAAACTCGCTAGGCAACATTTCATCCAAAAACCAAAACAATGCCTCTGGACTGCCTAGCTTGGCGTAATCAATAAAACTATCAGCGGGGAAATCGTCATAGATGCGGTTGCCTTCACCGTAATAAATGGGGAGGCAACCGCCTTGAATCGCTTGCCAAATCTTTTCGCTGCAATAGTAAGGCCAGTTCGTATTTTCGAAGCAGAGATTGAAATGGTAATCACGTAGGATGTCGATATTGAGATTACGCCCGTTTTGATGACCTGGGGAGTTGCCTTTAATCGCGATGTCTTTGGGCCAGCCATGACCGTGGATATCAATGCGCTTTTCGTGATAGGCCGCGATCGCGATCTCCGTTCGTAAGTTACATAGATCTAAGTCTCGCCCCTCATAGGGTAACCGCCAGCGACGCCCCGCCTGACAACTCATGAGGCTAATCATTCGCCGTCCCTGGGGCCGTTGCTCAAAGTCATGGAAGTTCCGCAGTGGCATGAGCAACTGAGACATTAGCACAGTAGAGGTCGGGAAAAAGAAAGTATTGTCTTCGAAGGAATTGCTGTAGAGATTGAAGATGTGAACAGGAGGCAGCAAAGGATAGTATCGTTGGGGCTCAAAGCAAGTATCAAACCGGGGATCAAGGGTCCAGATCAAGTAACGCTTGCGATCGCCATGCTTGAGCAAGCTCTTGAGCAAGCCCTTAAAAGTGCTGCTAATCAGAATATCGGCCTCGGCTTCATCGCAAAACTCAACGCCTTGGCACCGCAGCCTAGCGCCAGCAGCAAGATCATTGAAAAGAGATCCAGCCGTCAGACTAGAGATTTCGCTGGGATGATTGAGAGGGGTGTAGCGGAGGGCAAAGCCGACGGGGCAAACTTTGATCATTGGGACGCGACAAGGTTGGGTCCGGTCGATGCAATTTGCTGACTCTCTTGGATAGCTGCTAACTGGTGCTGGATTTAGAGTGCCCAGGAGGTTGAGCTGGGGCGCAGAATGACAGCTCTTACCACACGACTCATCCCCATACTACTCATCCCAATCTTCTTCCTCTTCTTCCACAATCAAATTCGGAGCCTTCGCTGCCAAAATCCGCCGCATCAACCCAATCCCCTGCGCCGCCTGTAATACCGAAACCTGAAGCAACTCCGGCTCTGCATCATCCCCCGCCACAACAGGCTCCAATGCACCCGCAATCGTCCCCAACCCGTCATAGATCTGCTGCATCAACGCCTCATCATCCGCCAACGCCTGCCGCAACTCATCCGCCTGGGATGCCTCCGTTACCTGAGCCAGCTCCAACCGGTACAACCGCTGCTGATCCGTCAAGCGATTCTGCAAGTCATCCCGTTCTTGCAACAATGCCTCGTACAAAGTTGCCTCAACAACAGGACCGTCTATCTCAGCAGAATGAGCTGCAAGCGACACAGAACTAGCAGCAGGTGGATCAGCACTGATCTTGCCAATATTGGCCGTATCACGAACCTTACCGTCTTTCCCTTTGCGCTTCGTGCTATCAACAATCTGGTTTTCCTTAATCATTTCCCGGCGAATGTTGCCCACAAAGGGGGCAGAGACACCACAATGACGAGCGATTTCGCGATCGCTCATCAAGGCCCACTCCTCATCCAGCAGCAGATTCTGCACCCGATTTCGCTTATCCTTCCGCGTCAACTGCTTCCCGTGGAACTTATTCGCCTCAGTGTTGCTATAAAACAATGCCTCCCGCTGGTCCCCAGGCCGTACCTCACAGAGCAACTCCGTCAAATTGCACTGCCGCGCCGCCGTAATGCGATGGTGACCATCACCGGGATAATAACAATCCCCATCAAAAAACAGCACCGGCAGAGGTCGCCGGGCAAAATCCCACAGCCCCGCCGTCATATCCTCCGCATAACGTCTCACCGTCGTCGGGTCGTTTCCCCCCAATCGAGACTGAGTGCCTCGATCCAGCAGAACCTCCGCAAGATTCACGATTTTCGCTTCAGGTTTAGCAAGAGAGGGAGACGGCACAGAGGTCATGACAGAAAACCGGGCAAGCAGGAGCACATTCACCTCTATATATTATTCGCGATGATCCGCCCCTGAAACTGAGATCAAAGACACAGCAAATTCTCAGAGAGCTTTCAGAAGGGTTTCAGACACAACAGTAATAGTAAGAATCATCGAACTCCTCCCAACCAGCCATGGCAAGCCAATCCTCTCGCTCTACAGCCACATCTCTGACAGCAATATCCCCCAAGCAAGAGCGCCCCATGAGCACAGATCTCATGCGCATTTACCTCCAAGAGATTGGCCGTGTGCCCCTGCTGACTGCGGAAGAGGAGATTTATTACGGTAAGCAAGTCCAGGAGCTGATAGTCCTGGAAACGCAAAAAACAGCACTAACCGAAACCCTAGACCGCGAACCAAGCCTCACTGAAGAAGCTGAGGCCCTGAACTGCACTGTAGAACAGCTCCAACAGCGCTATCACAAAGGCAAGCGAGCTAAGCGCCGCATGGTAGAAGCCAACCTGCGCCTCGTCGTCTCCATCGCCAAGAAATACCAAAAGCGTAACCTCGAATTCCTTGACCTCATCCAAGAAGGCTCCATCGGTCTAGAGCGCGCCGTAGAGAAATTTGACCCCACCAAGGGCTATCGCTTCTCCACCTACTCCTACTGGTGGATTCGTCAGTCCATGACAAGGGCGATCGCCCAACAATCCCGCACCATCCGCCTGCCCATCCACGTCAACGAAACCCTCAACAAAATCAAACGCACCCAGCGAGAGCTCTCCCAAACTCTCGGTCGCCAAGCCAGCACCACCGAATTGGCCAAGGCCATGGAAATGGCACCCGGTGAAATCCGCGACTACCTCCAGCTAGCCAAACAGCCCGTTTCCCTCGACATGCGCATCGGCGACGATCAAAGCACTGAGCTGAGCGAGCTATTAGAAGACGAGCGCAACCGCCCCGAAGACTTCGCCCAGGGTGAAGCCATGAAGCAAGACCTGCACCGCATGCTTTCTCTACTCTCTCCCCAGCATCGCCAAGTCCTCACCCTGCGCTTTGGCCTAGAAGATGGTGCCAGCCTCTCCCTCGTCAAAGTCGGCCAACGCATGAACCTCAGTCGGGAATCGATCCGCAAGCTAGAGCGCCAGGCCCTGGCTCAGCTCCGTCGCCAAAAAGAGGACATGCGCGACTACATCGCAGGCTAATTGCCATCCACATCACCATCCTTATAATAGGTCTTAGCCTAAGTTTTCCACAGGGCTAAGACCATCACCTGCCAGCCATAGAATTGACAAGTTATGAAAGATCGAAAAGGCTCGAAGTGATGCAGCCAGGGCCGTAAGCTTCTTTATGTACTGCTAAGCATATTTGTGATTTCTAAACTTCTATTTTCCCAATTTAGAAAAACTCAACCGAGGATTAAATACTTTACTTAAGTTTAAGAAGGAATAAGCCATCATCATTTTGTGACTTCCAATACAGAACCAGCAAGATTGAATTGCTAATACTGTGTACAAGAATATAGAGGTTCAATAGGTTTTAGTACTGCAAATCGCTTCTACTCCTCAGATTTGAGTAGGGCTTTGCCTCACAAAACTAAACTGATTGCTTCTAGGGTTCCGATTTGCATGGTCGAACACCAATTTAGGTTACTGAACTAACCTAGTTTTCCTGTTTAGCTATTGATAAATGTCTGGTCCGAGAGAAGCCGCTAGGAGCAAAAGCCCCTGGTACACGGCGGGATAAAAGCCCGGGAGAGAGTTACACATGGCATCGCCATGGCAGCCTCTGTCGGGCTTTGCCATGGGCACTGTGTGGAGTTGAACCTGTTCACCCCATGCCATTGGCCTAGACCCATGGCTTTATACCGCAATGACCGAACAATCTGCTTTTCAGCCCCCCAGCAATGACCCTGGGCGTCCCCTTAATCCTCCCCAATCCGAGGCCCAATCAGCCCTCGAGAAAGAAGCCAGATTGCCTCTAACCGGTTGGCAGCAGGAAGTTGACCAGGGATTAGAGTTTGGTCTCGAGGCCGCCGCCAGCATTAAAGATCGCTCCATTCCGACGTTTTCACGGGGAGAACTGCCCCACTATGCGGGCATCAATACTTTCCTCAAAGCGCCTTACATAGAAGATGTGCGGCGGGTCGGAGAATTTGATGTGGCGATCGTCGGAGTCCCCCATGATTCCGGCACAACATACCGCCCCGGCACCCGCTTTGGCCCCCAAGGAATTCGCCGTATTTCTGCCCTTTATACGCCTTACAATTTCGAGCTGGGCATTGACCTTCGCGAACAAATTACCCTTTGTGATGTGGGGGATATTTTCACGATTCCCGCAAACAACGAGAAGTCTTTTGACCAGATTTCTAAAGGCATCGCCCACATCTTTGCCTCTGGGGCTTTCCCAATCATTATGGGCGGCGATCATTCCATTGGCTTCCCTACAGTACGAGGAATTGCTCGTCACCTCGGCGACAAGAAAGTTGGCATCATCCATTTCGATCGCCATGTAGACACCCAGGAAACCGACCTGGATGAACGCATGCATACCTGCCCCTGGTTCCATGCCACCAACATGGACAACGCCCCGGCCAAAAACCTGGTTCAGCTGGGCATTGGCGGCTGGCAGGTGCCCCGGCCTGGAGTGAAAGTTTGCCGCGAGCGAGCGAGCAATATCCTCACCGTCACCGATATCACCACCATGGGTCTCGATGCCGCCGTGGACTTTGCCCTGGAGCGAGCCATGGACGGCACCGACTGCGTCTACATCAGCTTTGATATCGACTGCATCGACGCGGGCTTTGTCCCCGGTACGGGCTGGCCTGAGCCCGGTGGATTAATGCCCCGAGAAGCCCTCTATATGCTGGGCAAGATTGTCGAAAAGGCCCCGGTCTGCGGCCTAGAGATTGTCGAAGTCTCTCCGCCCTACGACGTCAGCGACATCACCTCGCTTCTAGCGACCCGCGTAATCTGTGACACCATGGCTCACCTCGTGTTGTCAGGCCAACTGCCTCGCAAAGAAAAGGCAAGCTACATCACCGAGGAAGCCAATATGGCGGTCGGCAGCGGCTGGGAATAGGAGGCCAATCCAGAGGTTAGAACCATGCATGAAACTGACATGACCAAAGCGCTCATCCTCACCATTGAGGATTGGCTCGCAGAGCAGCCCGGTCATCCACCGGTCAAGACCGTTTACCTCACTGTGGGGGAATTTGCCGGGGTCGAGCCCGCTAGCCTGCAATTTGCCTTCCAGGTCCAGCGGCAAGGCACCTGTGTGAACGATGCCGAACTGGTCATTGAAGACGTTCCCCTGGTGGCTTTTTGCCATCCCTGCCAGCAGGAATATCGCCCCGAGATTGGCCTGCAATACGGCTGCCCCCAATGTCATTCCCCCATGGAAGACATCCGCACTGGGCGCGAACTCAAGATTGATCGATTGGAATTCGTTGCCGATCCTGCCAGCGCATCTTCCACTGAAACGAAACAAACTGTAGAGGTCTGACCATGCACCAAACTTTTGACGCCGCTCTAGGCATTAACTTGCTCCATGCCAATCAGCATTTGGCCGATGACAACCGCGATCGCTT
>CALIGI010000060.1 GCA_938021205.1 uncultured Pseudanabaenaceae cyanobacterium | reverse complement strand
TTGCGAGAAAAGCCAATGTATTGAAGGATTTTGGCTTCGTCAAAAATGGCGTAAATGCCCACCTTGCCCTCAAAGGGTTCGGTTAAGATCTCCCCCGATTCTGTGAGATAGGGAATGAAATCAAGCTGGGCCAGGGGAGTAGTACTCAAAGCGATCGCAGCCTTCGGAATGGCAGGGGTAAACGTCATGGAAAATAGTCAGGCGTGGGAAGCAGCGCTTGCAGAAGGGCGATCGCCAATGGATCTTCAAGCCACCTTCTGAAAAATGGCACAGAGGCGACTGGGCTTAAAAATCTTGGCCTTGAACATGAACGGCGGCGGCACATGAACAATCGCGTAATGTTCAGGATCATCCTGGTATGGCTCAAACTCTGCCGCCATGCCCTTGGGTGTTTGACTACTGTAGGGCACTGGCTGAAACAGTTGCCCTGTAAACTGTGCTTCGCTCCAGCCCTTACTGGTACAGACCTGCTGGCCAAAACTAGGCTCCTTCAGGAGCGTAACGAGCTGTTCTTGGGCCTCGGGGGTGAGCGTAAAGCTTGTATCGAAGGTGTCAACAATTTTGAGGCCCATGGCGCAGTCCTAATGTTCCCAAACAGTGGAAGTCTAGGTCTAGCCTACAAAGGCTCAGGGCCAAGACAGCCGGAATTGTCTTGCTCTGCAACAAGTGATCTTGCTACGCAACAAACTCGGTGCGATCGCAGCAAAATTGCGATCGCACCGAGATGTTCCGAGATATTTTGTGATGTTCTGAAGTAGCCCTCAACCCACCAATGGCAATTCCAATTGCCCTAAACCGCCACACAACGCTGCAATGTTTCCGCCGTGCTCTCTTGACCCACCCTAGGCTTACCTGCAGCAATCAGATTCAGATAGCGGGCCATAGCGGTCGAGAGCAAGGCCCCCGTAAACACAGCCCCTTCAATATTGGCTCCGAGCAGATTTGCCCCGCGTAGATCCGCCTCACTTAAATCGGCTTGGCAAAGATTACTCCACTTCAAGTCCACATTGCGCAACAGCGCATGGGTCAAATTTGCCCCCTGCAGATTCGCACCCGTGAGCTTCCCACCGCGCATCTGGACTGCCTGTAGCCGAGAGGCCGACAGCCTGGCCCCATTCAGCTTTACTCCGCTGAGCTTCGCTTCCCCCAAATCCACGCCATCCAGATTGACACCGCTCAAATCTAGGCCATTGAGATAAGCTCCCTTGAGATTGACCTGATTGAGAAAAGCACCCTCTAAATTGGCACCACTCAGCCGGGTTCCTTCCAGATTTGCCCAATTGAGATTAGCCCCTCGTAAATCAGCATTGCGCAGGTTCGCCCCTCGTAAATTTGCACTACAGAGGTTTGCCCCGCGCAAATCAGCCCCACGTAAATTGGCATCCTTCAAACAGGCACCGCTGAGCTTCGTGCGATGGAAATTTGCATTGACCGCAAAGACTCCCGTCAGGTCCGACTTTGTCATGTCTGCTTCGGCCAAGTTGGCATCACTCAGCTTGGCATAGCTGAAATTCACCCAGTTGAGAAAGGCATCTCGCAAATTGGCCTTAAGTAAAAAACAGCGGCTAAAGGTTCCCCCCATGAGGTTCGCTCCTTCGAGCTGAATCCCGACTAAGGTCTGATTCTCTAGATTGGCACCCTGGAGGTCGACACCTTCAAAGGCGCGCATACCATTGGCGTATTCGTTCAGTAGCTCATGCATATTCATAAGCTGACCTCCTTTTATTCCGACCCGCGAGTCCAAGTCAGTCGCTCGGATCAGAAGATCTTGTATTAGTCCCCTACAAGATAAACGAGCTTTTGGTCAAATATCCAGAAAAAGCTTAAGAAGTATTTAATGTTTACTCAATGAGTCCATTTACTCACCAAACCACTGCGTTCCAATAAGAAAAGATCATTTTCATCGGGCTCCCCTCATCAAGCCAAAGGGATCTGAAGCACAATCAGCAGGATCTTATAGGCTACCTTTCCACCCAGCACTCCCTCAGGCCCAAGCCAGTCTTCGGAGTAATTAAGTGCCAGTGCATCTTGCGCCAGCTTAGGCGATGATTAAAAGCTGGGACGCTAATCTAGTGCTTGGAGATTAGCGATCTAGTCACTGACCATACTCTGATTTTCAACGACGGGACCCTGCTTGATGGATTCTGCGGCAGCGCGATCGCGCACCGAAATTCGTAGCCTCGTTCGGGCCGAGTTAGAGGTCCTGCTAGAGCAAAATAACCTGGAGGGCGCAAAGGCCCTGCTGGTACCGGTTCAGCCTGCAGATATTGCCGATGCCATTGAAGATCTACCTCGCCAGCAGCAAGCCATTGTCTTTCGATTGCTGTCTAAGGATGAAGCGATCGAGGTCTACGAACATATTGATACGAATGTTCAGCAGATCCTGCTAAAAGAACTCAAAAGCCAGGAAGTCCTGGAAATTGTAGATCGCATGTCCCCTGATGACCGAGTGCGCCTCTTCGATGAACTGCCCGCCAAGGTCGTACGTCAGCTCCTCGTACAAATGAGCAACCAAGAGCGGGAAGCTACCGCCATGATGCTGGGCTACGAAGCCGATACCGCTGGGCGGATCATGACCCCGGAGTACATCGCCCTCAAAGAAAGCATGACGGTCTCGGCGGCTCTGGACTACATTCGTAGCCTGGCGGAAGTCAAAGAGACCATTTATTACCTCTACACCACCGACCAAGCCCGGCGATTGCGGGGCATTCTCTCCCTCCGAGACCTCGTCGTTGCCAACCCCCAGCAAACCATCGGCGAGATCATGACCCGAGATGTGGTCGCCCTCCAAACTGATGCAGATCAAGAAGAAGTGGCTCGCGTCATCCAGCGCTATGACTTTTTGGCAGTGCCGATCGTAGATCGAGAAGAACGTCTGGTGGGCATTGTCACCGTCGATGACATCCTGGACGTGATCGAAGCCGAAGCCACCGAAGATATCTATGCCCAGGGCGGTGTACAAACCGGCGATAGCGACGACTATTTCCAAACAAACCTGCTCACCGTAGCCCGCCGCCGGGTGCTATGGCTGCTAATCCTCCTGGTTACCAATACTGGCACTAGTGCAGTGATCAGCTCCCAAGAGGATCTGCTCCAACAGGTGGCTGCTCTCAATGCCTTCATTCCCCTGCTCATCGGCACCGGGGGCAATGTAGGAGCCCAGTCCTCCACTGTTGTCATTCGCGGTCTCAATACCGATCGCATCCGTAGTCTAGGCCCCGTCAAGGTCATTGCCCGAGAAGCCACCGCAGGTCTATTCCTAGGTCTCATGCTGGCAGCTGTGGTTGCGGTCTGGGCCTATTGGCTCCAGAAGGACATTTCGGTTTCTATTTCTGTGGGCATGAGTCTCGCTGCCATTTCAGTCCTGGCCTCCACAGCGGGATCTAGCTTGCCCCTGCTCTTCCAGAAGATTGGCTTAGATCCAGCTTTGATGTCAGCGCCATTCATCACCACAGCGGTGGATGTCCTGGGCGTATCCATCTACTTCAGCGTGGCCCGGGCCATCATCTTAAATTGACCCAGTAGGAGATTGCCCCGGCGCTGGGGCTTTGCTGAAACCAACCTGAGCCCGACGAAACAAGGCTGCCCTCACCTTAGAGACTTCCTATTTTTAAATCACCCTGAAATCTTGCCATTTATAACCTGAGTTCGGCAGTCGACAAATCGACCTCATCCCCTAACCCCTTCTCCCTTAGGAGAAGGGGAACCGAACGCCAGCAATCTGTTTCAGAGATTTTCATGTTCCCCTCTCCCCAGGGAGAGGGGCTAGGGGTTGGCCTGAATCAGGCCAACCGAGGTGAGGGCAGCTTCGCTTTGTCGAACTCATCAAATATGGCTCAATCGTGCAAGGTTCAGAGGCTGAAAGAGGATGATTAAATCCTGGGAGGTCCCTTAGTTAGCTTTCGAGCTGGTGCGATCTAGGGTATCCCGCTCCTCTCTCCAAAGAAGAGGGGAAAATCACAGCCCCTGAAAGGATCTAGTTTTGCGTTGGATTCCCCTGCTCTCGTAGAAGCAGGGGTAGGGGATGAGGTCGGTTATTCGCTCTCGAACTCAGGTTGAAACCAAGATTCTCTTGCTAAAAGATTACGTAGAGATACAGCAGTAATTTTACGCAGCTCTGATCAAAGAAAATAAGCAGGATAGATTGCTTATTCCATAAAAAGTAGGATCTGGTGAAATAAGTAGACTTAGCCTCAAATTTTCACCCCACGCCCCTGTCAATCTTGCTCATAAGAGGTTTAAAATTTGAATCGACTTTTTTGCCCCTGTAAACATGACATTTGCTCTTAATCCTGGCCCACTGCGATGGCTAGAACGGGGGGATTATCACAATCCTCGCATTGTCTTCCTCCATGGATTTATGGGCTCAAGCCATGACTGGGAGGGAATCATAGATGATTTAGCTTCGAACTATCACTGCCTGGCCGTGGACCTCCCTGGCCATGGCGAGAGTCTGGGCTTAGAGCCCAGACAATACAGCATGCGAGGCACAGCCCAACTACTCCAAGAAGCCTTAAAACAACAGTTGAACCCACAACCTGATTGTGCGAATCTGGTCGTGGGCTATTCCATGGGGGGACGGCTTGCGCTTTACCTTAGCTTGGGTTTTCCCCAAAGTTTTCCACAGGTCCAGATTATCTCCGGCTCGCCTGGCCTAGCCGATTCTGAGGAACGGAAAGCAAGACGGGCTCTGGATTTAATCCGATGCACGGGGATCAAAGAAGATCTTAAGGTTTTTTTAAGTTTTTGGTACAAGCAACCACTATTTGCATCATTGTGGAAAACTTCTGTTAAGGATGATTTAATCAATCATCGGCTCCGTAATAACCCCGAAGAACTTTGCCGCTCTCTGAAATATTTGGGGCTCGGCTCTCAGCCGAGCCTTTGGGAGAAATTGTCCCATTCAAGCTCTAAACTGCATCAACTCGCAGGGGAACTAGATCCCAAGTTTGTCGCGATCGCCCAAAAGATGGTCCATTGTAACCCTGACCTAAATTTAAGAATTTTGACAGGGGTGGGACACAACATCCCCCTAGAAAATCCAACCGCAATGGTGGCAGAAATTCGCCGCATCATGCAGAGCTAGGCTCGGGGCCATAAAGCAACGCTCGTTCCTACAACCTCACAGCACGACCCCCGCCCGAGGAGGGATAGACAGTCTCAGCGCCCCATCAGCTAGAGACTCAGCCTCACCAGTTCCGTAGAGCAATGTACTGCCGGACCCATCCAGGGCAGGGCTAACCTTCGCCAAGACATCTGCGTCAATCACCAGCGTCACAGCAGCTTCTCCAGCATTGACAGCCACAAGACAGGTTTGGAGAGTCGCCCCCTCAGGAATATCCAGTCCCAACTCCTCAACCGCCTGGGGACTAAGACTGCGGGCAAACGCATAGGCCATGCCATCCGTAGCCAGGCTCTGATATTGGCCCACAGCTAGCGCCAGGTGGCTACGACGCAGGGCAATTAATCTTTTGTGCAGGGCAAGCCAGTCCGAGTCCCATTGGGTCTTGGGCAAGAAGCCTCGGCGACAGTCTGGGTCTAGGCCTCCCACCATACCAATCTCATCGCCATAGTAGATGCTGGGGGCACCGGGAAAGGTCATGAGCAACAACAATGCCAGCTCATAGCTGGACCGATCTTCACCCACAACGCTGAGCACACGGGCAATGTCATGGCTACTGAGCAGGTTGAGCTGGGTGAGCTGAATTTCCCAGGGGTATTGCTGGAGCAGTTGGGTCATTTTCTGCCCATAGTCCGCCGCCTCGATCGCCGGATAGGGATAATAGCCAGGGCCTTCCACCAGGGGCTTCTCCACGCGATCACCCGCCACAAAGGCCAGAGTTGGCCCAGTGAACAGGTAATTCATCACCCCATCAAACTGGTCGCCCTGGAGCCATTCTGTGGCATCGTCCCACACCTCTCCCACGATGTAGGCTTCGGGATTGATTGCCTTGATGCGATCGCGAAACTCCGCCCAAAATCCTTCGGTCTTCACCTCACCCGGCACATCCAAGCGCCACCCATCAATCCCCTTCTTGATCCAATACTCCCCCACTTCCATGAGATATTCCCGCGCTGGAGGATGGTCATGGTTGAACACGGGCAGAGCTCGCATATTCCACCACCCCTTAAAATTTGCAGGATGGGCATCATCATAGGGATGTAGGGGCCACTTCTCCACCTGAAACCAATCAATCCAAGGAGAATTGGAACCATTTTCTAAAATGTCATTGAAATAGAAAAAGCCCCGGCTAGCATGGTTAAACACACCATCCAAAACCACCTTGAGCCCTCTGGCATGGGCAGCTTCTAGCAACACATCAAACGCAGCCTCTCCCCCCAAGAGGGGGTCCACCTTGTAATAATCATGTGTGTGATAACGGTGGTTACTGGCAGATTGAAAGATGGGCGTGAAGTAAATAGCCGTCACGCCCAGCTCCACCAGGTAGTCAAGGTTTTCGGCCACTCCCCAGAGATCGCCGCCCTTATAACTGTGAAATTGAGGCGGTGCATCCCAGCTTTCCAGGGGCACCTGCATGGTGGGTGGCAAACTGTGGCGAGGCTTACAGCTCTGGGCAAAGCGGTCAGGAAAGATCTGATAAAAGACCGCCTGCTTGACCCAGCTAGGGGTAGTGACATTCATGGGAGATAGATGACGGGTCCCATTACTGAGGACCGTTAAGCAATGGGGGCAAAAGGTATGGTCGGGCCGTAGCGCAGCCCATGGCTTAGCCTAATGTCAAAAGCTAGGCCCACGCAACACAACAGCCCTGGAGACCAGGGTAGAATCTCACAGGCGTAGCAAACACCCCCAATCGTGGGATGTAATAACCTTCAGCATTCGCTAACGATCAGCGTCACATATAGAAACGACTTGAATCATTAGAGCCATCAAAATTAATGGCTCAATAGACCCTTCACTCGTAAGCCATTGGATCACAGTTCCTGTAGCAATCACGTTGCCCGTTCAATCTGTCCAATCCATCCAATCCATTCGCCTAGGTGGACAGCTCAATCAACGTCTTAGCAGCAGCACGAGCCCGATCGAACATAGACATATCTCCCATGATCTGAGCGCTGGACAAAGCACCATCAAGCAGCAGCAACAGCGTCTGAGCTAAGGCTAAGGGAGTGGGATGCTCCATTTCAGCTGCCAAACGCTCAAAAATATCTAGAATCTGCTGCTTGTGTTGAACCGCAGCCTGGTGGATGGGGTGAGAGAATTCACGAAACTCAGAAGCAGCATGGTTGAAAGCACAGCCCGTGAAAGAACCATCATGATGGCTATGGGTGTCAGCGCTGACATAAGCAGACATGAAGTCAAAAACAGCCAAAATCTGGTCACTGGGAGCATGTTCTGCAGACTCCAGGGCAGAATCGAGGCCCTCAAACAGCGCCTTATTTTTACGATCCAGCACCGCTAGAACTAGATCATTCTTGCTCTTAAAGTTGTTGTACAGCGTCATGCTTGCGATGCCTGCTTCCTGGGTGATTTGGTTAATCCCAGTTGCAGCAAAGCCATTCTGGACAAATAGCGTTTCCGCTGTGTCGAGAACAAGATTACGTTTGGATGCTCTAGCCATAATGATTCAAGGTGCGTGGGCTGTCCTAGGCAATATATTGACAGCGATTCAGGTTTAAAAAACATTTTTGTAACATAAGAGACAACTTGATTCACAAATTTGTGTTGTCAAGTTGTCTTACTTTTAATACAAAAACAAATAGACGCCCCTAGGGACAATAGCAGACTGGCTTACACAATCTAGACCATCTAATCTTACAAAAGGTGAGGAAATAAAGAATTAATTATGAAGGTTGGCCTAGGTTAGACATTTAGCAGTATATTTGCCGGTTGGGGAAAAAGCATAAAAACCTCAAACCAGACTGGCGATCGCCTCATGCTCATTTCCACAGAACTCCACCCACCTAGGCATCAGGCTTCTAATCTTGAGACCAAACGGATGTGATTCAATGGAATCTTACCCAGCGTTATCTTCCCCCCATGTCTGAATTTGCCAATGTGACCGTTGTTAAGGCCGCCAACATTTACTTCGACGGCAAAGTGACTAGCCGCACCATCAAATTCGACGACGGCACAACGAAGAGCCTAGGAATCATGATGACAGGAGATTACGAATTCAACACCAGCGAACAGGAATTGATGGAAATTCTCGCGGGGGAAGTGGAAATCCAGCTAGCGGGCCAGGAAACTTGGCAAGCCCTAAAAGGCGGCGAAAAATTTAAGGT
The DNA here is from genome assembly GCA_938021205.1 of uncultured Pseudanabaenaceae cyanobacterium. GTDB lineage: Bacteria > Cyanobacteriota > Cyanobacteriia > PCC-9006 > JAAUQQ01 > JAAUQQ01. Next base: position 25,349 of record CALIGI010000060.1, on the reverse strand, counting down.
GGCAGCCCATTCCAGCTTCAAGATCAAAGTCAATGCCGTGACGGACTATTGCTGCTCCTATGGCTAAGCGCTACTTCCGGCCCAGCATTGAGGCTTTGGTGGGCTATCAGCCCGGCGAACAGCCTAAACCGGGTCAGTCCATCATTAAGCTCAATACCAATGAAAATCCCTATCCGCCTTCGCCTGAGGCGATCGCGGCTCTCTCGAGCCTAGATCCCGAAACCCTGCGCCGCTATCCCGATCCCTATGCAACGTCCTTTCGTCAGACAGTCAGCGATGTTTTGAACGTTCCCTCGGACTGGGTGCTAGTGGGCAATGGCAGCGATGATATCCTCAACATCATCATTCGCGCCTGTGCTGAGCCCGGTCGCCCCGTGGTTTACCCCAGTCCGACCTACGTTCTCTACCGCACCCTGTCCCAACTCCAACTGACGGAGGCAGTGGAGATTCCCTATGAAACAGATTTTCAGCTCCCCATCGCAGAGCTGATTGCTGCCCAGGGAGCTGTCACCTTTATCGCCACACCCAATAGTCCCTCAGGCCATCGCGTCGCCACGGCCGATCTGCGCCAGTTAGCCGAGCAATTGGACGGCTTGCTGGTGATTGACGAGGCCTATGCCGACTTTGCTGAGGAGACGGCTCTCGCGCTGGTCCAAGAATTCGACAATGTGGTGATTAGCCGCACGCTATCCAAGGGCTACGGTCTAGCGGGGCTGCGGTTGGGTTTTGCCATCGCAAATCCAGCGCTGCTGGCCGGGCTGTACAAGGTGCGGGATAGCTATAGCGTGGATGCCGTAGCGATCGCAGTGGGTGCCGCCGCCTTGAGAGACCAGGCCTACAAAGATGACTGCATTGCCAAGGTGAGACGCGATCGCATCTTCCTCGCCCAATCCCTCCAATCCCTCAACTTCAAAGTCTGGCCCTCGGAGACCAACTTCCTGCTGACCCGCCCCCCTCGCAATAAGCTCCAAGGCAATGCCGAAGCCATCTACCTCGCCCTGAAGCAACAGAACATCCTGGTTCGCTACTTCAAGCAACCCGGACTCGATGACAAACTGCGCATCACCGTGGGAACATCGGCACAAAACGAAGCGCTCCTAATGGCACTGCAAAGGCTTGCTTAGACAAGCCCTCGCTTCATAGCCAAGACTTCATTCTTCGTTACATTAGAGTTATCCCTTTTTGACCTCTTTGGGCAATTTGCCATGACTGCTTCGGTTCACGCTTCTAGTCCAGCCTCCAATCCAGCCAACACCAACGAGAATGGATCCCCGGAGGTTTTGAATGCTCCCATCGTCTTTTTCGATGGCGAATGCGTCATGTGCAATACCTTTCTAGATCTAATGATGGCGATCGATCAGCCCATGACGCTGAAGGTAGCACCGCTTCAGGGAGAAACTGCCCGGCAATATTTGCCCCCCTTGGCAACCGACCCCGAGGATTGGTCAATTTATTGGCTCGACAAAACTGGGTTGTATAGCCAATCTGACGCAGTGATTCGCATTGCCCAGCGGCTGGGAGGAGTTTGGGCTTTGGCAGCGGCGGCGGGGATTTTCCCCAAGATGATTCGCGATGGGGTTTATCGGGCGATCGCCCAAAACCGCTACCGCATGTTTGGCAAACGGGAATGCCGCCTGCCTAACCCAGAAGACCAAGCTCGTTTCCTGCCCTAAAAATCCATTATCGCGATCAAGCTTCGATCAAAAAGCGAGGCCAAATTTGATTTGGCCTCGCTTTTTGACAAGATTTTAATTGAGCTCTCAATCTTAAACTCGCTTACTAGCCAAGATCTTAATTTTGTTAATAAGCGTGCTCTTCAAAGTATCGTAATCCGTTGCCGTACCAGAGGAAGGCTTAGGAAAGAAATCTAAAGCACCAGCCTGCATCAGATTGAAAATATTATCAACCTCATTAGGGCCAATCATGTTGCTCACCACCAAGATGGGGCGTGGGAATTTGGTCATGACTTGCTGAGTGAACTCCAAGCCATCCATGTTAGGCATCTGCAAGTCAGTGCAAATCACATCGGGCTGCTTTTGCTCAATTATCTGAAGCCCAGTAGTACCGTCACGGGCAGTGCCCACAACATCAACCTCGTCAGAAGAGTCAATCAATCGCTCTAGAATTTCTAGGGCTACTGCCGAATCTTCAACTAAAACGACTTTAATTGCATCACTCATGACCGAATCAAACCTTGTAAAGTATCGAGTAGAAGATTTTGATCAAAATCTCCTTTAGTGATGTAGGAATTTGCTCCTGCATCAAAGCCTTTTTTCTTATCCTCCTCTTTGGCCAAGGTGGTGATAAGAATGAATGGCAAATCATCATATTCAGAGTGCGATCTAACCTTAATGGCCAGCTCTAATCCGGTCAGATTAGGCATTTCAACATCTGAAATAATGGCATCAAAGGAAGACTCTTCCGACCTAAGCATATTGTACCCATCGAGTCCATCAACAGTTGCAGTAACGAGATATCCTGCACCTTCCAAAATTCGCTTCATTTGGGTACGAATTGGCAATGAATCCTCCACCAAAAGAATTCTATTTTTCTGCTCAAGAGAAGCAGAAATTTTGTCGAATTTTTCCATGGCACCATTCTGTTTTAGCGTCGTCAAAAATAGATCTTGATGGTTCAAGACTAAACAAACTTCACCATTGCCTAAGATGGTACTTCCAGCGATATTGCGAACACGCTTGAGTAATTTGCTCTGACGCTTGAGCAAAATTTCCTGCTGATCTCGAAGTTCATCTACAAACAGACCAATCTTCTCAGATCCGACCTGAACAACAATACAGGGAATCTTTTGAGACAGACGCTCGGCCTCTTTTACGGAATCTGGTACCCGAGTAGGTAAGTCCAGTAGATCACTTAACCAAGCAACAGAAACGGCTTCCCCTGCGATGGTGGTAGCCAGATTCCCCTTAATCGTAAAGATATCTTCCCGATCAACGGTGACCATGCGATCTACAGACTCAATCGGCAAGGCGTAGGAAACATTATTAACCCCCAGAATCAGCGCATCAGTTGTGGCAAGGCTGGGATTGAGGGTCAACCGGAATGTGCAACCTTGGCCTGGTGTGGAGTCAATCACAATTGAGCCTTTAAGACGCTCAATATTAGTTTTCACCACATCCATGCCCACGCCGCGTCCGGAAATTGCAGTCACGGTGCTCTTGGTTGAGAATCCCGGTTCAAAGATCAGGGCATGAACCTCAGAAATACCCATTTTAGCTAAGGTAACCTCATCAACCAAGCCGCGTTTCACAGCAGTTTGCTTGATCTTTTCAAGATCGAGGCCTCGCCCATCATCGCTAATCTCAATGACGATACTGCTGCCCCGTTGAAAGCCCCGTAAGCGGAGACTTGCCTGGGAGGGCTTGCCAAAGCCTGCCCGCTCCTCCGGTTGCTCAATGCCATGGTCTACAGCATTGCGCAGCAGGTGACTGAGGGGATCTTTAATCTCCTCAAGAATACGCTTATCTACAGGCGTTTCTCCTCCTTCCATCAACAGTTCAATGTCTTTCTTCTGTTGCTTAGACAAGTCTCTTAGCATGCGAGGGAAGAGGTTGAAGACATTGGATAGGGGCAACATGCGCAGGTTGAGGATACCCACTTCCAAGTCATTGGAAATGGAATCTAGACGCGCACCGCCCTCAGAGGTTTGGCTACGGAAACGTTGAACTAGCGCTCCCAGAGTCTCAACCTTTTTGAGGTTTTTCTCCTGCAAGCCGGTCAACAGCTGGGCCGTCTCCGGTGCCAATTCATCCTGGATGCGGCTAAAGATATTTCGCTGGGCAAAGGCATCTTGGGACCAGCCTTCCCAGAGGTCCAGCATGGCAGTGACTTGATCGGACCATTCCACAATGCGGCGCTTGGTCACGGCCAGTTCACTCACCTGGGTGACCAGGGTATCGAGCTTGGAAGAGGCAACGCGAATCGTATCAATGGCAGGGGAAGCTGTAGGCTTTTGTTCCTGGCTCGGCGCAGGCTGTGTTGTAGGCTTCGGCTGCGCAAACTCCACAGTGGGCTGAGTCTGCGCAGATTGAGGCTCCAATAGTTGATCCGCAATGAGCTCGACTTCTACAGTGGCAGGAGCAGGGTCAATGCTCAAGGTTGCTGAAGCAACGGAAAGACCTGCGGCCTCTAGGGTGGCTTCCGCTGCTGGATCTTCAGCTCCCATGAGCCGAGACATCATTTCGTCCAGGCTCAGCTGGGGGGACGGGCCGTGGACAGCACCATGGGCGATTTGCCGCAGGCCATCGATGCCAGCGTAGAGGCGATCGCACAGCGCTGGCGTCACCGATCGCTGCCCCTGTTCAATCTCCTGTAACAGACTCTCCAACTGGTGGGTCAGCGCTTCAGCATCCTCCACCCCGAGCATCCTCGAATCCCCCTTGAGGGAGTGAGCTGCCCGCAGCAATGCCTTGAACTGACTGAAATCCTCGGGAGACTTCTCCAATTGCAAACAACCCATTTCTAGGGCTGCCAAATGCTCTCCACTGGCTGCCTCATACAGGCCTCGCAGTTCATCATCATCAATGAAACCATCGTAGGCATCTGCCATACCCTCGTTGCTTGTAGAGGGTTCAATGGGCAGAGCAATAGGCTCTGACGCGAAGCCCTGTTCTGGGAGAACTTCTGGCCCAGGGATGGGCTCATCGCCCACCATGTGCTCCACCGCTGTCCAGGGATCTACTGTAGAAGATGCATCAGTGACGATCGCATCAGCCAGCCCGGTCGCAGCAGCAGCATTCTCCAGGGCAGCCTCAGCAAGCAAGGAATCAATAGCCGCTTGGTCATCAGCTTCTGTCGCAACAGCTCCAGCAGCCATCTCTCCAGCCAGTTGAAAAAATGCATCCACCAGAGATGCTTGCTCAGGAGTCGTTTCCGCTGCATCAGGAATTTCTAGCCCCTCAGCCATGGCAGCTTGGTGAGCCTCCACAGCTACATTGGCCGCCACGGCAGATAGCTCATCAGTCCCTACAACTGGTGCCACACTCTCCACGAGTTCAGGGCTGTCCGAGATGGAGGCGTCCGGTTCCAGCAACTGATCTTCCAGAGCATCGGCGGTCAGCGATGCCGCAGCCTGTAACTCAGCTTCTGCGAGCGCTTCTGCTTCAGACAGCTCCACTTCAGCAAAACCTGCTTCTGTCATCGAGGTATCCGCAAACCCATTCAGCACTTCATCCCACTTGGCAGCCAGGCTGATCTCCTCAGAAGGCTGGGCAGTAATAGCTTCAACGGAGGGAGAGACATCAGAGGATGTATTCACAACCTCAGCCTCCATCAGCTGGGTCATGACTTTAAGCAGATCCACTTCGACTGGAATACCATTCACAGCCTCACGCACCACCTCGCGCAGTGCATCTAAGCTCCAATAGAAGCGATCGCCCAATTCCGGCGTCACCTCGCATTGACCCGCAGCCACCTGCTTCAGCAGCGCTTCCACTAGCTGCGCTAAGGACTCCGCATTTTCCACGCCCAGCATGCGGGAATCCCCCTTAAGGGAATGGATCGCCCGCAACAGCTCCTTCATCCCATCCATGCTCCCCGGAGATTTCTCCAGGACTAGCACTCCGGCTTCAAGATTATCTAAATGTTCTGTACTGGCTGCGGCGTAGAGTTCGCGCAGCTCTTGATCTTCAATCAACATGACGGTACCGCCGCTACCATGAAACGCGATGCAGACTTATCACTCCGGGCCGTAGAAGCAAGCCAAATAATGAAAAGCAAAGGGCTCCAGCTTGACTTGCTGCTGACGTTGGCCAGCTCCTGGCCCAAAAGACGACTTAAACCGTCAAACTCAATTCTTTGGAGAGGTCGCTGAGGCTCGAAGTAGACGCCTTCACCTGCTTCGTTGAACTGGAAGCTTCTTGGGCACCGAGGTTAATCGCGTTCATGGAAGACACAGACTGCTGCACGGTCACAGCCTGCAGCTTAGAGGCTGCTGCCATCTGCTCGTTGGTCTTGGAAATTCCCTCCATTGCTGCGCGAATATTGGCAAAAGCCAGGGAGGTTTCGTCAGCCAGTGCTAGACTCGTCGCCGCAGTTTTGGTCCCTTCATCAGTCACCATAATGGTGCTGTTAATGGAAGCTTGAATGTCAGAAATCAGGGTACCGATTTTCTCAGCAGAACGACCGGACTGGTCAGCCAGTTTACGAATTTCTCCAGCAACCACCGCGAAGCCCTTGCCCTGCTCACCCGCTCGAGCCGCCTCAACTGCTGCGTTTAGGGAGAGCATGTTGGTTTGGTCGGCCACGTCGGACACCAATTTTGAAATCGATTCAATTTGAGCCGTCTGCTCACTCAACTGAATAATCTGTTTGGCAATGTCTTCCACCTGTTCCTTCAGTGACTGCATCGCACTGGTGGTTTGTTCCACAGTTTCGGAACCAGCCTGGGCAACCGTTAGGGCCTTTTGAGCATCCCGCGCTGAAGCCTGAGCCTGGGTGGCTGTTTTCAAGGTATTCCCCCCCAACTCTTCCATGCTAATCGTGGTCGATTTCACAGAGTTGGTCTGATCCTGAATAATTTTCTCCTGGGTTCTCACCGTCTCAGCAATCTTACTGGAAGTACCCGCCATCGTGGAGACAGACCCCTGAAGCACCTTAGATGCTCGCTGAAGCGTATATCCAACAAAGCCCAAAACTGCTAAGTTCACCAACAACACAGCCAAGTTGACCAATCGTGATTGGGTAACGTCGCGAGTCGCAGCAGCTTCCGCCAAAAATACAGAATCATTCGTCAGTTCAAAGAACGCCTCACTGTCTCGCACCACAGATTCATCACTAGCATTACCTGCACGCGCTCTTGCAGTCTTGGCTTTAAGCTGCTCCCATGCAGTCTTGACTTCCAGCATCTTGGCTCGGTAAGCCGCATCCGTCGCTTTAGGCAAATTTAACGCTTGATCACCTTCAAGCAGTCCAGTAATAATCTGATCGATTTTGTCAGAGAGCTTTGCATTTTGGGTGTCTTGCAGTTCTAATTTAACCCAACGCTGGGAGGCACCACGCACAATACCAGAGTGGTTGACCACACGAGCATCAGATTGAGCTTGCTTCGTGGACAGGTCAAGTACCAAGGTACTGAGAAAAGCGAAAGAGGCGAGACCAACAATGGTGTACTGGAGCTGTTTTGTAATTTTCATTGAAAAGAATTCTCAGGATATTATTGACTGAATAAGTAAAGAGATTGGAATCAATTTAATCGAAAAATCTCTAGATCTAGGTTGATTCCTGCAAATGGATATACCACTTTAAATTCATAGGAAATTTTATTTAGGCCAGCTCATTTACGATGAATTTTTCAGCCTGAATGAGTTTAGAAAAATCTAAGATTCCAACTTTTTTTTCTTGGTAGGAAGCAATACCTGTGAAATAGCTTTCATGACTGAAAGTGGTCGCGACTGGAACAGCTGAAATCTCGTCACTGGAAAACTGAACAATGTCGCAAACCTGATCAACAGTTATACCTGCAACAATGTCATCGACATCGACAACAATTGCTTTTTCTAGGTCCGGTGCTCCTTCACTAGAAACTCGTAAAGCCGAGCGGATATCCACCAGGGTCATCACCTCACCCCGCAGGTTCATATTGCCGAGAATGTGACTAGGACAACAAGGTACGGGCGTAACGCTAGAAACTTGAATAAATTCCCGCACTGCAGCGAGGTCGAGACCGAAGTAATCTTCCCCTAAACGCATGACTGCAACCGAGCTAAGCTGCAAGTCTTCTGAGCCACCTTGAACGGAACGCAGGGCTTCAGCACGCTGCCGGAACAGAGCCCGATCTTCGGGGGTCGCCCAAGCACAATAACGCTCAAAGAAGCTTTTGCCGGTCACCTCATCTTGCTGCTCTCTCGACATTTCTGAGGTGAGGCCATCTGTATCAGAGGCATCTCCCTTAGGCAGTGCGGCTTCGGGGGCCAAAGCATCATCACTCAGCTCATCCGATTGGCGAATCAGCGCTTCCGGATTGAGGATCATCACCATCTCATCGTCAATGGTAGCAATCCCAGAAAGGAAAGCCACATTGATATCAGTTTCCCGCCCTAAGGAAAAGCCCCTAGCGATCGCATTGGCTTCAATGGTTTGGACTTCTTCCACCCTATGGACAACAATGCCCACCTTGAAATCCTGCCATTCCACCACAATGAGGCTATCGCTGATGCTGCAATGATCCTGGGTCTTGCCCAAGCGACGGGACAGCTGCATGACCGGTAGCGCTAAGCCGCGATAGTTGAGGATGCCAATGATGTCATCGGGCATATTAGCAACAGGCATTAACTCAGGCAGTTTGATGATTTCAAGCACCTCAGTCACTGCAATGGCGTAGCGTAGCTCTTCAACCCGGAGGGTCAAGAATGATTGATTATCCATGGTTTAGAAGGCGATCGCCCGAAAGCTATACGGCAGACAATGAAGATTGAGCATTTGTACTTAGGTCAGTACCACCAGCACTGGTATATTGGCGAATTACGCTGAGCAACTTTTGATCATCCACAGGCTTTGTTAAATACAGCGTTGAGCCTGCAATTTGGCCCATGGCTTTACTGATATGACCTTCATTTGCCGTCAGCATAATCACAGGCAAATCCTTGAATTTTGGAATCCCACGAATGGTGCGACAAAAATCTAAACCGCTGATACCCGGCATATTGACATCCAGGAGAACGAGATCAATCTCCTCTAGCTTGTTCAGAATTTGCAGTGCCACGAGCGCGTTATCTGCAAGCACGACGTTGCACTCTTGGCTTAAAGCCCGCTGGATCATTTTCTGAACGATAGGGCTGTCATCAACGCTCAGAATTGTCGGGCGGCTTGCTGCTTGTACAGGTTTTACCTTGACGGGAGCGACCGATGGGAAATGAGCTGAATCTTCCTTAAGTTCTGAGCGAAGAAGAGACAGAGAAGGCTGTGTACGAGGAGCGACTGTACTCGTAGGATTCTCTAGCACTTGCAGTAGAACAGACCACTTCAAGCAATGGCTATCATCACCAAAGCAAAGATCAGTCCCTGCATTGGGTTCACTCGTTATTACACCAGGTGCTTGAGCAATGAGCCTTAGCGTCGATTTCGCTTGGGACTGCATCACACTTTCAATTTTTTCCCAAGTTACGATTTGGGTTGAAACCACCTTAGATAGAACTTCTCTAGGTGATTCAGATCCTTTAGATTGCTCTCGGGCAATCCTAAAGCCGATCTTAAAGAAGGGATGAGCCAAATTTTCAATCAACTGTTCAGCGATCGCATCAATATCTGGAGCAACAGTCCCTCCATAATTAATTTCGCCGAGCAAAAAGCCAACAAAATACTTTTTTGCGTCTGCAGCGCTAGAACTCTGATCAGCTTGGAAGCAAATCAGACCAGTGAATCGTTGACTGCGTAAGGTCTTTAATCGTTCGGCCAAGTCCAGAGGCTGGTACTTTTGCACCATATGTCCTCACATCGCTTACTAAGTGCTAACGAAACAGGGATTTAGCGAGGCTTAATCCACCATATATAGCCATCGTTCCCAAGATTCGCTTTCACATCACCCTAAACACATGACAAATTCATGTATGTCAACAAGAGCAAACATGAGCACACTTCAAGACACAAAGCCTAGTCTTATTACGATAGTAGTTAGCCAGTGATTGTACTGAATCATTCATCAATTTAGTAATAGAACTTGCATCTAAAGTGAGATATTTAATTAAAAAATCCTTCCATTAACCTGAATTCGACTCATTCATGACTGGCTCAGCTCGGCAGCCACGAGCTAAATCCTACGACCAAAAGATTAAGTCTTTTAAAACGTACTCAAAGGATAAATAGCAAGAGTTTTAGAGCACTAAAGTGAGCTATCGAGTTTAGGTTTCATTACCAAGCTTTCAGGCCTCTAGGAGAGAGAGAATAGAATATTTCAAATAGATATTAATTACTCATCAACGAATTTATAATCCATTTTAAATGCCCTAAAAACAAGAAATCATACAAAGCATATCTCACGAACTAGGGAAGCTCTGATGAAATCGCAAGTGTCTCAACCTTTAGATTATTAAAGAGATAATCAAACAAATCTCGACCACTTCAATTTTCAGAGAATCACTCCTATTACCAGAGAGCTCTTACAGGCTCGATAGACCAGTTAAGCCATCTTTAACGCTTCCCAGTATCAGCCAGACCCAGCTCTAGCACTTTACAGTGGAAGAGGTCTCATTGATTCAGCCAAGGAAACAGAAACTTTCATGACTCAGGTTGTCATTGCTGGTGCCGGTCCTATGGGGGCTTGTCTAGCGCTATTACTGGTAGAGCGCGGTATTGACGTCATGCTAGTGGAAGCAGCCAAGCGTTTTGACCGGCAGTTTCGCGGCCAGGCTCTCATGCCCAGCGGATTGGCTGCGCTGAAGGAGATGGATCTTTCCACGATCGCGGAAACAGTTCCCCACCAAGCACTCGATGCCTGGGAGTTCTGGATTGAGGGCAAACTGCTGTTTCGAGCCGAGGAGTCGATCGAGGCGGATGGCCCACCCTGTACTTTAATAAGCCAACCGGAGTTTTTGGCAGCGGTGGTGGAACGGGCGAAGGCTTGCCCTAATTTCGAATTTGTGCCGGGAACAACGGTGCAAGGGTTAGAGAAGGAAGGGGATCGGATTATAGGCGTCAGCTTGAGCAATGGCAGGGCGATCGCCACAAGCCTTGTGATCGCCGCTGATGGTCGCCACTCAACCCTGCGAGACAAGGCCAATCTCACCTTGGCCCATCAGCACAGTTTCAAGACCGGGAACGGCAGTATTGATGTGCTGTGGTTCGGCCTGCCGGAGCTTCCTCCGGTGCGCAAGGAGAACGTGTTTTACGCGATCGTCGAGAACGGTCACAGCTTTGGCTTCTTCCGCAATTCCCAAAATCAAACCCAGCTGGGCTGGGGGCTGGCTAAATCAAGGGAATTAGAGACTCAGACAACAGATTGGCGTAGCACCGACTGGCAACAGAAAATTATCGACCATTCTCCCCATTGGCTCGCCCAGGTTCTAAAAACTCAATCCGATCCCGCCGTTTGGAAACCGACGCTGTTCTCAGTTGCAGTGGCACTTGCGCCCCAATGGTCTAAGCCAGGATTCTTGTTGCTAGGGGATGCCGCTCATCCCATGTCTCCGGTGCGGGCTCAGGGGATTAACATGGCGTTTCGAGATGCGATCGTTGCAGCCAATCATCTCGTGCCGCTGTTTAAATCAAATGCTGACACAACCTATTTCAATCAAAATCTTGATGCAGCTCTGGCAAAAATCCAAGCGGAGCGTGAGCCTGAGATTCGCCGTGCCCAAGCCTTGCAAGCATCAGAGCTTGCCCAGGGAGAGCTGCTGCACAATTACCCGATTCTGCGCTGGGGGGCGAGTCAGTTTGCGCCAATTGTGGGGCTGGGAGTGAAGCAGTCTTGGCTCAGACGCCAGCAGCAGCTTCGACTGGGGGTCATGCCCGTGAAGCTCAAAGTTTAGCTAGAGCTCCAGGGAATTCTAAGCACCGCATTATTCAGATGTTCATGACGTTAAACTTCGACCGGGGCTGCCTTGCCTCCGCATAGCTGATATAAGCTTCCTCATCCATGCTCGATCTCACTCCCCTTGATGCCATCCTCGCCCTGGCGCTTCTCGCGATTCCCATAGCATTATCAGCCTGGCAAAGTATTGGTATTGAGCTAAGCCTGCTAATTAGCTTTGGCCGATCGCTCCTCCAGCTCATCGTTCTGGCCTACCTCCTCGCCTTTGCTTGGAGCCTAACCAATGCCTGGGGAATGCTCCTAGTCCTGGGGTTACTGTGGATAGTGTCTACACAACTGCTAACGAATCGATTGGAGCTAGCAGGCATTCGGCTCTGGGCTGGGATGGCACTGCTAGTTAGCTTGCTCGTCACCGTGGGATATGGGGTGCTAGTGGTGCTGCGGCCTGAGCCTTGGTATTTGCCCCAACTGTGGGTGCCCTTGGGCAGTGCTGTATTGGCCCAGGGGGTAAATAGTGGGGCGATCGCCGCCAATCACCTAACCCGCTCCCTGCAACAAAATCGTGGCGATGTGGAAATGCATCTGAGCCTGGGAGCCACACCAGCCCAAGCAGCAAACCACTATCGAAGAGCTTCACTGCGGGCAGGGATTTTGCCAAACTTGGGGACAGTGGCGATCGCGGGTCTCGGTAGCCTACCGCTGTTTATGGGGGGAATTTTAGCGAGTGGCATCGACCCACTGGAGGCTGTGGTGTGGGAGCTCCTGCTGATTCTGATGCTGCTCTGCACCAGTGTGATTAGCGCTGTGGTGATGGCCACAGGCATCGAAAAACTCAGCTTTAATACCGCCGCTCAACTGAAAGAGCTCTAAAGCCCAGAGACCACTCAGCAACCCCAAGCAGCCCTGAAAAGATCCAAAACGTTTTAGCTGATCACCAAAGAGGTCAGAATCAAGCCCACAACAAACGTTGCTGCGGCTAGACCTTGCAATGCATACTGACGCGCTTGCTCAGGGGCAGGAAAAGCAGCGTAGTACATTTCAGGCTCTACACCGTAGTTGTTGGTCAGACCTTCTTGATCGACGGTGGCACCTTTGCGGGTAGGACGGCGGAGAAAGCGATCGCCTTCACGACGCATACGAGAGTTCGCTTCAGCAGGAATCAAAGCGCTCCCCCCGGAAACGGGCTTGGGGCTCCAGGAAGCCGTCAGCTCCTGAGCAATGGAGGTGAAATCAGGAGAGATGCTGTTGGAGTAAGTCATGCGAGCCTTTGTTAACTTCTACAACAACAATGTAACGAATTATTTACAAAACAGCAACTACGACTTTGCTTATGAGTGGGATTAATCGCCACCAGAATCGCCCCCCCTGCATCATGGGGTGAGAGAGCTCAGAGATTGCACCAGTTCACATGCACCATAGAATTGATCAAATTTCTAACGGCAGAATTAGGATTTGCAGCGATCTAGGAATTGGCTGCTGGTCAACAATCCAACTGACTGAGAGAGGTGGAAGATCTCAGACAACTGACTTAATGCATAAGCTCCCGCCTTTCAAACAACAGATCAACAGGAGCTGAGGCTGGCTTAATAACTGATTGAGGTTCTGTGATGCCATGCACCTGCTCATTGCAGTACGCCAACGTGCATAACTTTATCGAGCTCACAGTAAAAATACTCAAGGGCCTAAAACGCTAGCTGCCTAAAGCTAGTGACGACTCAGACAGTCCTGCTTTACTCCTTCAATCCAACTCGGACTCGTCTAGTGGGGTTGATTAAAGAATACGTCCCTTTTCTAGCCTGGAGGCATCTATTTCTGTGGGGATTTCACAACCTTGGAACCAATCTCAATGCCCGCTTGCAACGGTCAATCGCCAGCCCTGCTATACCGAAGCAGAGCTACAGCAAAGACTACGCCAACTGCTTTCAGGGAAGCTCACTCCCCTTGAAATTGCCATTTATGAGCCAGCGGCCCAGCGGGTCTTTCTATCCCTAGTCGTGTATTCACCAGAAGAGTTACTGCCCCAAGATATCGGGATCTTAGTTGGCAATATGGGCTGTGGCTCAGCCCACAGGACCAAGCCAACAGATAGACCTGAGAACCTAGGCTTATCCTTAGCGATCACAGCGGTCATGAACAATTCCCAAAATCCCACGGCAGTAGTCATTGGCGCAGCGCTGCTCTCTGGGATCAACAAGGGGTATAAAAACGTTTCTTTTGGAACCAATCAACAAGCTTCTTGTAGTGGGGACAATCCTGGTGCTGTTGTGATTTGGATACAGACCTGAATTGATGGATTAGGGTCATCCTCGCTGAGGGACGAGGATTGAATGAAGCTGAGTCAGATGATTTAAGGAATATTGTATATTTTAACAAATGTGACAGTTTTTGTTGGGAGCGATCGCCTAAAAACGCTATAAGTTCCCCTTCCATTGCATCAAAAGTATTCAACTTTCCTCAAAAACCTGAGTGCTCGTGATAGCAACCCCAAAGCCCTCAATCATCGATAGGCAAAGACTTCTAACGGAAAAACATACAACCTAAATCTATCCACTAAGTCCCAAAACGTACATAAATTTTACAAAGCCTGAGATAGACAATCAGTCAAACTAGATATACTCATCTTAGTCTATGCTTTTAATTAAGAAACCCCAGACACCCCCTAGGACTAGGCTCACCATCTCGCCATATAAGGGATAATCAAGGCATGGTCTCAGGTGTGACAAACAGTTTTTTTTAATTCTGTTACTCAAGTTGCATTTGGGGAATTCCCATCAAAAAAATCTTAGTTATTCTGCCCTAATTACCTCTATTGAGCGGAAATTAGGGAAGAGCATCATAGATATCCTCTGCGCACATAATTTAGATCAAGACACATGGCTAGAGCATCAAAGCGAGAGCTCGTTCTGGATACAGCCGAGGCACTATTCATCCGCAACGGCTATACGGCCACGGGGATTAATCAAATCACCCAGGAAGCCGGCATTGCGAGCATGACCCTCTACAACAATTTTAAGAACAAAGATGCGCTAGTCATGGCTGTGCTGGAGCGCCATCACGAGCGTATTTTCCAGAGCTTGGATGAAACGCTTGCAGAGGTAGCCGATGCCGCTCCCGGCGAGCGGGTGATCGCGGTTTTTGATTTCTTTGAAGACCTAATGGATAAGGATATTGAGGACCACGACGGTCTATTTACGGGCTGTGCATTTAGCCATGCAGCCTCAGAATTTCGAGAGCTAGACCATCCCGTCCATCAAATTGCCGCAACCCATAAGCAAAGGATCGTAACGGTTTTCGCGGAGCTGTCCAAAGAGCTAAAAATCCCGAACCCTGATTCTGTTGCACAAACACTACTGTTGTTAATTGATGGTGCCCAGGCTAGCGCCCAAGTGATGGGAGATGTAGACGGCTTTGATAGAGCCCGCGCCGTTGCTGAAGTGCTACTTGGCCTTGATGACTAAGGTATCAAAATTTGATAGCTCTATCATTTGACACCTAACGATCTAATTTAATCCTTGCTCCCCAGCATAATGCTGCCCCTTAGCCTGCTTGAATGCCTGTAACCCATAACCCTTCTGTACCTTCTTGACAGCGATTGACAACGACTCCCCCAGCTCTAAATAGAGCTGGGGGAGTCGTTGTTTAATTTTATTGTTCCAAGGGAAAGCTCAAGCTTAGCCTTCCCCAAACCATCTCTATGTTGAGTGAAAAAAGAAGTTCCAGAAATTCCCGAAAATCGTCTCTAGGAGAGCGTTTCCAACAATACTCCAGGCTCACACCGTAGCAATCACTGTGGTGTGGAACAGGATAATTTCACAATGATGTCCTCAGATTTTTCCGCGCATAACAGGGTGTTTGTTCCATGTCTGGCTCTTTTTTTAATCCTTACCAACGACAGGCCGAAGCGGTACGGAATCGCAGATTTCAGGTGGCTCCCGATCTAGCGGAATCCTTGGCTGGACAAGCTGCTACGACTGGGCAAGAAATAGCAGCCGAGCCCACAAATGTGATGGAAATGTTAGTGAAAGCCGAGGCCGTACGGCAGATGCAGCTTTTACCACCCAAGACCTTAAAATTTATCAAGCTTGCCCAGGTCAAGGCTTATGCACTGAATGTGTTGCCGCCCCTCTATGTCACGAGTGAGAAGGGTTGGCATAGCTATTGGCAAAAGGGTAATACGGAGCTGAAGGAGCAGATTACTCAAGCGGTACGCCAAGGGATCGCGGCGGTGCAGCGAGACCCGCTCCGGGAAATCAGTGCGTTGCCCCATGAGAAGGAACCGATCGCGGAGGCCACCCTAAGTCAGATCAAGCGCTTGCTGGGAAATGAGGGTCTGACTTGGTACAACGTGGTCCCTGCCCTGAAGCAGGCGTTGCGCCATGCCCAGCAGAGTGGGATGGAACAGGGCGATCGCGAACCACTCGCGAACCGATAACCACTAGACCTCTGTCCTAACAAACCTGCATGAGCCAAGCTTCTAAGCGCCATTGGGTCATGCGCAGGAGAATGCCTTCTCTGCCTTGGAGGGCCTGGCTGGGGGTGACTGCATTGCTGTGGATGATGCAGTCTTGGCTGTCGTGGAGGTGGAAAGCGATCGCATCTAATGGCTCATCGCTACAGAGCACTTTACCGGTGGCAGTCGCGTGGTAGTACATGGTGGTTGGGAACGAAGGAAAGAATTTTGGCCGAGAGCAAAACCTGATTATCGTCTCCTGAATAGCCTATAAATTTGTGGTCTTGCTAGGGGGGCGAAACGAATGGTTTTGAGGGTGGGTTGACCCTCGGCTCGGAACTGGCAACCTACTTCAGCGGGTCACCACAAAAAACCGGAAATCTGTGAGATCTCCGGTTTTCTAGGAAGATATTCATTCAATAGACCGCTGGGTTTACTTGAGCTCAGGCCTGTTTAATGATTTCAAGGTCAGGGATGAGCTGATGCAAAATCCAGTGAGAGCTGATGCGATCTCGCTGCTGGGGAATGAGGATTGATGAAGGCTGTAGTTGAATAGGAAGGAGACGCTGGGCTGGCAAATTCAGCAACGCTTAATCGTCATGGCTTAATCGTCATGGCTGAGCTGGTTGAGGAAGCTGGAGACTTCGCGTTCTAGCTGAGGGGTGGGGGTTTCGCCAGCGGCGCGGATGACATCTGAGGCGGAAACGTTGCCGGAGCGGAAGTTATGTTCGAGGGATTGGTAGCCAGCGATGCCTTGGAGCTGGCCGCGATAGGCACGGGTGGCGATGTTGAAGGGGGTGGCTGCGAAGGCGCTGGCTGCGCTGAGGACAGTTGCGGTTACAGCGAGGGCGGAGAGGGTGCGGGTGATGAGTTTCATGATGGTTATTTCCCTACTGAGGGGACTCCGGAAATTTGGGGGCGGTTGTTGGTTTGGAACAACCTGTTTTCTTCGATGTCTACAGAATGCATCGCTTCCCTGAGTCTGCTCTGAAGGGTAAATGAGGCTTTGATAGTCGTTGGCTGAGATTTTGCTGGGAAGGTTTAGGGCTGAGTCGAAATGCTGTATTTCTAGCTCAATTCGATAACGCTCAAGCCTGCACAAGCCTGGGGATAAATCCCCAGGCTCAAAGCTAAACCCGACTAAAGTCGGCTGCAATCCAAGTCTGGATGTATTTCGAGTCCGCCTTAGCAGGGTTGATTCTTTAGCTGTGAGATTTCAGCTCATAGCAGTGGGGCAAAGCCAGCGGAAAACCTCTCGAACTCAGGCTGTTGCTAGCCCCACTCAATAACCCATATCTAGCTCTTGAGCTTCTCGCGTTAGCTCTGCTAAGACCTGACTTCTCTCTTCATCATTCACTTTTTTATATGACATCAAATGGTCCAAACGCACTCGGCGATGGGTGCCGACTTTATGGTGGGGGATGTCTCCGGCTTCGAGAAGACCGACTAGATAGGGGCGGGAAACGTTGAGGATGTCTGCGGCTTGCTGGGTGGTTAGCTCTGCGTGAACGGGCATGAACGTGACGGGGTTGCCCAGGGCCATCTGCGAAAGAATGTTGGCCAGGAGTTGAATGGCTGAGGCGGGAATTGCGATTTCTTCTTGGCTATTGCCCATGCGCACAACTAGCTCTACGGTCTCTGACTGCAAGCGCTCTGGATCTGTGCCTAAAAGCGCTGTGAGCCGCTGGCTGGAGTTTTGGGCTAGTTCAGTATCTGTGGCACTGAGCGATTGGGGGGGTTGGAAGTTAGCGATCGCCACAGCAGCAGTTTCCATTGTCAACTGTGACTATTGTAGCGAGTCCAAACGAAATAAACGAAATGCTGCTGCTGCTGCTATCTACAACACGACTCCATCTTTAAGCCACTGAGCTTTGGTCGCGCTCATCAAACCTGACCAATAAAAAACCCCAGCACGAATGCCAGGGCTCGAATCTGCTTGTTTAGGGAGATCGTCATGCTCGACGCTTGAGTCAGAGCTTAATCGGTCCTCCAATAGAGAAGCTGTAACAAATGATGCGAGTTGAAGAAAAATATCAATATCTTGATATAAAGCTCACGATCTAAACCGACAGCTTTATCAACCCAAAAGAATCAGGATCTAACTTGCACAGGCATAACCAGATACGTCATCTTCAACGCCCCCAACGGCGTCACCACCACCGGACTCGTCGCCGTATTCAACTGCATCTGAATCTCCGCCGCATTCAACGCCTTCAACCCATCCATCAAATACCGCACATTAAACGCAATCTCCAAATCATCCCCCGTCACCTGCGCCGGCATCGACTCCTGCCCACTCCCCACATCCTGCGCATCCGCCGACAGCATCACCTGCTGCCCCGCACTATCAATCGTCAACTTCACCACACTATTCTTCTGATCCGCCAACACAGCCACCCGCTCCAGGCTGCTCAAAAACAACCGACGATCCAACGTCAACTGTCGATCAAATGACTTCGGAATCAACTGACCATAATTGGGATACTGCCCATCCAACGTCCGACTCGTTAGATACTGATCCCCCCACTGAAACACCGTCTGTCCCTGATCAAAATACAAAGCCAACGGCTCCGCCGACGTCCCCGCACTCACAATCCGCTCCAAATCCCGCAACGCCCGCGCAGGCACCGTCACCTCAAACGCCTCCGGCGGAGCCGCAGTCGTAGCCGCCTCATCCTGACTCGGCGTCTCCACCACCGCCAACCGATGACCATCCGTCGCAGCAAACTCCAAATTCTCCGGCGACACCTTCAGGTGAACCCCAGTCAAAACCTGCTTCGTCTCATCCGCACTCGTCGAAAACAACGTCCCGTGCAGACCCTCCATCAAAGCTTCAGTCGGCAAATAAATCGCCTCACCCGCTTGAGCCAAAGGCAACTCCGGAAACTCATCCGGCCCAATGCCCCGCACTTGGTACTTACCGGAGCTGGCCAGCAGCGTCACCGCCGTCCCCGGCTCCGTCTCTTCCAAGGTAATTGGGCTATCGCTCGACAAGCGAGAAACAATATCCGTCAGCAGCTTTGCCGGGAGCGTAATCGCCCCGCTGGTCTCCACCTGGGCGGCAAAGCTGGACTGAATTCCCAGGGTCAAATCAAAGGCAGCGAGGCTCACGCGCTGAGCCGCTGCATCCGCAGTCAACAAAATATTCGCCAAGATCGGCTGGTTTGGCCGGGAAGGTACCGCACGGCTCACAAGGGAGAGGTGAGTATTGAGATCGCTTTGATTACAAACCAGCTTCATGGGGTTTCACTCGAAAAAAATACGGAGCGCAAAAATCAAGACGCCAAATGTGTCACTCGAACCAAAGCTGCGATCGCCAAACCAGCTCAGAAATTGAAATTTCTCCCCTATCCCTTAGTCAGGCTTCACCCAAGGCAATCAACACAATCTTCAAAAACTCGTATGAACGAAAAATTTGAACACTTGGGATACAGCAAACACGGAGCATAACCCTGAGGAGCTCGATGACCCTTCGATTTTGCCAAAACAATGCTGCAAAAGAGAAAAGATGCGATCGCCTTCAATTCCTCCAGCTTCCAGCCATTAAGGTTGGGGCTCCCACTAGGCTGTTATGTCCAAAACGACCTAGGCCTCTAAGCGCCTTTTTCCAAACTGCTCAAGCATCCTAACACTGGATTTCACCTGGTTCAAATACCAATCGCGCGTGTTTTAAAACCGATCTAGAGGCTGTTTTTAAAACTTTAAACGATCGTAGTAGTAGGTCTTGTTGAAACTGTGGAAAAGATCCCGATCCCTTGATCAATAATGGTTTCAGGGGTTTTAAACACTGTGGAAAACTTTGGGAAAAGATCGCCAGTTTTACCACTAAGTATTTTCACCTATCTGCTTTCTCCCCATTCTCTTTCAGAATATCCACAGGTTTTCCCCGATCTTTTCCACAGGTTTTAAGGGGGTTATCCACAGGTTAGGGACGAAAATCTTTTGGATACTTTTTGAAAGTACTGTCTGGTTGGCGTTTCTGGTTGGAGTCGAACAGCTCTGGTGAAATGAAGTGAGCTATGGGGGGATTACTCCCTATATAAAGGGTCTCCTGAGTCTTCCTCAAACACACCCGTGGATTTGCTGAAATCCAATATTCATAAGGGATTCACACAATTCTTGGGGAATGAACCGGAGGCTGACTGAATGACTACAACAACGGAGTCGCTTTCCTTTGGGGCGATTTTACTCTCTGGTGAACGGTAAAGCGGAGCATCTTCAAACTACGGAAGATATAAGTGTTTTTTATTACTTCTTATTGAAGCTGCTTTGACTTGTGGAAAACTCGCCAACTCTCATCCTATTCAAACGCCCGTGAGCATCTACATTTTCGATTTTGACGGAACATTGGCCGAGACCTTACCTGCCCTATTGGGCATTGCCAATGGTCTTGCGGCGGAGTTTGACTTTGAGCCCATGGATGAAGCTGAATTCCAACGCTGGCGAGGGCTAACGACCCAGGAAATTCTCCAGGAAGGTCGTGTTTCCCTGTGGAAAATGCCCCGAATTGTGCGGCGGGTGCGTCGGGAACAGCACCGAATTATGCCGGATATGGAGATGGTGCCCGGCATGCGAGCGGCAGTAATGGCGCTGAAGCAAAGGGGCGATCGCCTGGGGATAGCGACTTCTAATGGCGAAGAAAATTTACGTATTTTCCTAGGTAATAATCAACTAAATGATGTATTTGAGTTTGCGCAATACGGTATTTCCCTATTTGGTAAGGCGCGAGTGCTGCGCAAAATGGTTCAACAGCAAGGTCTCGATATATCCCAAACGTTCTATGTCGGTGATGAAGTCCGAGATATTCAGGCCGCGAAGAAAGTCGGTCTGCAATCTGTGGGGGTGAGCTGGGGTTTCAATACCGCGGAAGCCCTGCGCAGTGTCCGTGCAGATTTTGTGTTGAGTGATCCCACATCGCTGCTGTATTTGCCGGTGAAGGTGCAGGATGATTTTATGGACGGCTTAGCAGAGCCTGTTGCGCTGGAATCCGCTGGCCAGACAGAGCTAGATCGAGAACCGCTCAGTATGTCTTTGGCGGAAATGTTTCCGACGTTTTCGCGGATTGCCTTGGGCAGTTAAGGAACGAGAATGAGATCAGCGCTTCCTTCTCTTTCTAAGGGGGATTGAGGGGGAGCTGTTGTTGGGCTTGCCCTGGCTAGATCCCCCTAGCCCTCTTGAGAGGGAGAGCTCATCAGATTACGGGGTTAATAAATTTTCTCCTCATTTCCAATCAGAGAATCAGGAATTCAGGGCTTTATGCCTGGCAGATGTATATCTGCTCAAATCTAATCCGAGAGAGTGAGCGGATTCGACTGCTACGAAACAATGGAGATACTCCCTCGCTAACCCAGTGCCATGGTTCAGCTTCCTTCCATTTCCCTGCCGACGATTCATCACGAGTCGTTGCGATCGCCCATCACCGCTCTCCTCCGCAACGATGCGAGCCTTTCCCATCGCCGCGATACCCTCGCCCAGATTCGCCAACAGCTCCATGCCTGGGGCAGCTTGGAATTCACCCCCCTGGACAACGGTCTCTTCCCTGCCGCTGCGGTGAGCGGAGCAACGGAATACACCGGCTATGACAGCGTTTGGGTGCGGGATAACATTCACGTGGCCCATGCTCACTGGGTCATGGGTCAGGCCGGGGCGGTGTCTCAGACTGAGGTTGCTGTGAAGACGGTGATGGGGTTGATGGCCTATTTTCAGCGCCACCGCGATCGCTTCACCACCATCATCAACGGTCAAGCCAACGCCGATGAACCGATGAACCGGCCCCACATTCGCTTCAATGGCAAAGATCTGTCCGAGCTTGATCAAAAGTGGGCCCATGCCCAAAACGACGCCCTGGGATATTTCCTCTGGTTGTACTGCCTGCTGGCCAATGCCGGTGCCATTAAGCCCGACCAATCGGCGGGGGAAATGCTGGGTTGCTTTGTGGCCTACCTGGAGGTGATTCGCTACTGGGCCGATGCGGACAGCGGACATTGGGAAGAAGCCCGCAAAATAGAGGCTTCCAGCATCGGAGCCGTGGTGGCCGGTTTAGAGCAACTGAAAATATTAACAGATGGAACTGCAAATATTTTCAG
Organism: uncultured Pseudanabaenaceae cyanobacterium; assembly: GCA_938021205.1. Lineage (GTDB taxonomy): Bacteria > Cyanobacteriota > Cyanobacteriia > PCC-9006 > JAAUQQ01 > JAAUQQ01. Next base: position 3,331 of record CALIGI010000060.1, on the reverse strand, counting down.
TTCGGCTCATTTTGAGTCTGCTTTGGATCTGGAGCATTTTGATCGAGGGCAGATTGCTCGGCTGATCGAGAAGGGCCAGGATGCCCTGGCGGACATTCTGCCTGGGGAGTGCAAGCAGCCGGAGCCGCTGCAACGCCGGTACGATGGCGCATTGCTGTTTTTGATCTATCCCCTCAAGGTGGTTCAGCCCGAGATGGCCCAGCAGATCTTGGATGATGTGATTGGGAATCTCCAGGGGGCGTTTGGCATTAAGCGCTATTTGGGCGATTCCTTTTGGGCACCGGACTATAAGGCCAAGGCGGGAGAGGGCGATCGCACCGCAGATGTCAGCGACGACTCCAGTTGGCGCGATGCTTTGCTCACTCCCGGTGGCGAAGCCCAGTGGTGCATTTTTGATCCGATTATTTCGGTGATCTACGGCCAGCGCTATCAGCAGTCCGGTGCAGTGAAAGATCTGGCGAAGCAGTTGGAATATTTGGGGCGTTCTCTAGGTCAGGTGACGGCGTCAGATTGCCTCGTGGGGTCTTGCAAATGTCCTGAGCTGTATTACGCCGAGGCTGGGGAGTATGGGCCAAATGACTCGACGCCGCTGCTGTGGACCCAGGCTAATCTGGCGATCGCGTTGGTCATGGCGGGGCAGAGTTTGGCGGTTTAATCTGTGGTGCGATCGCCTGGGATTTGCTTCCAGCAAAGCTTGCTTTGGCTATATCAAGGGCTGAGATTGTTTAAGGATTTCCAAGAAATAAAGCGTCCAAGGCCAAAAGCCGCTGGTTGGGCGGAGCTGAAACCAGCGGCTTTTGGCTTCGCATTTTTAATGCATCGAAAGATCTTTCCGCGATCGTGGAAAGATCTTTCGATGGTGGAGTGAGCGGTAGCGGTCGGATTGTAGAGATTTGCGATGCTGGGTTGCTTTGGGATTCTTTGGAAGGCTGAATGTTGCTTATTCGTTCATGCATCATTCAGCTTGAGTCTCATGCATTATTATTTTGTACAAGGTGGTCTCCATAGCTTCTCGTAGGATTGGTTGAGCGTGGCCGACGTCAGAGTGTTCTCTTTTCTTTGTGTTGATTAGCTGATGGCGCTCACTGGACAGCAGGTTAAACAACTGTGCGATGCGTTGTTGAGTGCTTTTGATATGCCACGGCTTAGGCGGATGGTGAGGTGTGAGCTTGACCAGAAGTTGGAGCAGATTGCAGGAGGCGACGACGCTAACGATGTCGTCTTTGCGTTGGTTAGTTGGGCTGAGGCTGAAGGTCGAGATCTTGAGTTGATTCAGGTTGCTTGTCAGATGAAGCCTGGCAATGCAGAGCTTCAAGCGATCGCTCAGCAATTCCTTCAACCAGCTCAACAAGAACACAGTGCAGCTAGTCCTCGTCCTCGATTCCCCGAACCCTGTGAATTTGATCTGACGGGGCTGATGGAGGATGCTTTACCCCATCTCTATGGCAAGCAAGGCTTGGTTGGTTTCGTGATTCCTTGCATGGAAGAAACGTTTCGTGTTCGATTCTGTGAACGGCTGAAGAAAGAGCTGGGGCGTAAGAACATCAAGATTCGGCAGCCGCTGCAGATTGATCCCTTTGTTTCGATTGATCAGGTGGTTTCGAGGATTCATCAGTATGAAAGGGATTTGTTGCGAGACCACGATGTTGTTTGTCCCATGCCGATCTCTATTTTTGAACCTAACTCAACTATTCCTGATGAACTATGGGGAAGGCTTTCAGAGATCTTTAAGCAGACGACGGCAAAACGCCGCCTGATCTTATTCATGTATGGTCGTGAGAATGCCGTTTTTCCTAGAGGGCTTCGCCGGATCAGATCTCCAGAGTTTGAGGCGGTGCATGTTTTTCGCTGGGTGGTTCGTATGGCGGAAGCGATGGATTGGCAGGAGCATATTTGGGAGCAATGGCAGGAGCATATGATGGAATGCTGCTGTTCTGGTAATTCAGCGGGACCTTTAGATGTGCGTTTGGCCTATGAGCATTTAGATGTCTCAATGTCGTTGTTGCAACGTCAATTATCACCAGAACAATTTATTCAAGAATTGAAGTCAGGATTCTAGATTATGTCGAGACGACCTGTTGATTCGAGCACTAGATTCTCTGAGGTTGATTACTCGGAATTGACTCAATCAAAAAAGATTGAAGATCCTTCTATTGAGCCTGTTCCAAAGATAAAACCACCGAAAAAAAGTATTGAAAAAGAATTTTACTTGCCTGATCCGAAGTTAATGGAGGCGGTGGATTTAGCCATTGCTTTGGGGCGTCCGCTGCTGCTGCAAGGTGAGCCGGGCTGCGGCAAGACGCGCTTGGCTTACGCGGTGGCTTATGCGCTGGGGCTGCCGCTGGAGGAGAGCTATATTAAGTCTACGAGCCGGGCTCAAGATCTTCTGTATACCTACGATGCGGTGAATCGGCTTTATGATGCGCAGCTGGGTGAGAAGGCAGTGCAGGATAGTCGTGAGGTGAAGAACTATGTTCGTTTGGGGCCGCTGGGACGGGCGTTGGCACGGGCTGAGTATGGGCGGCGATCGGTGGTGTTGATTGATGAGATTGATAAGGCGGATCTGGATTTTCCCAATGATTTGCTGTGGGAGCTGGATCGGTTGGAGTTTCGGGTGACGGAGGCTCCGGAGATGCATTTTGCGGTGCCGAAGGATAAGCCGGAATTGAGGCCAATTGTGTTTGTGACGCATAACGATGAGAAGGCGTTGCCGACGGCGTTTTTGCGGCGCTGTATTTTTCATTATTTGGAGTTTCCAGGGAGCCAGGAGCGGTTGCAGGCAATTTTGCAGACCCAGGGGATTAAGAATGAGGTGCTGGGGCAGAAGGCGATTGAGGTGATCTTGAAGTTGCGGGAGCTGGATTTGAGTAAGCGGCCTGGGTTGAGTGAGTTGCTGGATTGGGTGGGCTATTTGGAGGCGGTGCAGATGCCGGTGGAGAGGCTGGAGGAGCTGCCTCATATTGGGGCGTTGCTGAAGCAGGAGAGCGATCGCAAGCGGGCTTTGGAAAAGCTGAGGTCTTAAGCAGTAGTGATGGCAGAAGCCATTTTGCGCTTCGAATATCATTAAAGAATCCCTGACCGATCAAACAGGAATCTCACCATGCACACACTCTCTCTTTCCTACCCCGACGATTTACTGATCACGTCTGGTAAGTCTCCTCAAGCGCTTGAGGCAGAGCTGGCTTTTCTCTTGGCGGTCAAGCTGTTTGAGCTGCGTCGTCTTTCTCTGGGGAAGGCTGCGGCGTTCTGTCGGATGAAGAAGCTTCAGTTTATGTATGAGCTGGGGCAGCTCCAGATTCCAGTGATCAATCTGGATGATGACCAAATTGCA
>CALIGI010000059.1 GCA_938021205.1 uncultured Pseudanabaenaceae cyanobacterium | reverse complement strand
GCCGCCCAGTGCCATGTAGGCACAAGGGAACAGCAGCACACCAGACCAACCCACAAATACAAATCTGTCGCGCTTGAGCCAGTCATCCACAGCATCAAAGATGCCGCGATCCTGACCCACGCGTCCCATTGCGATGGTCATCGAATCAAAACCTCTTGCCTTAAAAGAAATTGCAAGCGTTACCAGCAGGTTGTCGTTCCTAATTCATGATACGGCCTTAATAAAATGTTGCAAGCAAGGGGGATTGGGGCGAAATTGCAACTAGCGGTAAGAAAACTCAAATCGCTCAAATGATTGAACCGTAGGGTTTTGAAGTCTCTGAGGATGGAAGCCGCTTGCGCTCTAAGTTAGGGCGATTGTGGGAGATCGCGTTTCTCATAAAGGTCAAGGCCGGAAATCTCCCCGTCGAGGCTCATAAAGTTGTGTTAACAATTTGTAGCTTTTACTGCGAAAGACAAGGGAACGAGCAGAAATACTTATCAAACAGTAATTTTCGACTGGATGTCAGTCCCTGAGGCGATCGCCACTTCCCTCGGACGATCGCCATAAATGTCTGGACGGCTCGGAAATATAAGGAAAGCTTTTGACCGGCAGGCTAGCCTCTCCCCTACCATAGGAGTGAGCCCTAGCGTTCTGATGCAGAATGGCTAAGCCAGTTTTTAAGAACGTTTAATCAACGCGATATTTCCTATGACAGCCCAAGTGAAATCAGAGACTGGAGTCCTTAAGCTGAAAGTTTTAGGCTCACGACGCCTGAGCAATTATTTTTGGGCCGTTGTGGTTTTGGTCGGCGGCCTGGGCTTCTTGTTGGCTAGCGTTTCTAGCTATACAAAGATTAATTTTCTGCCTTTTAGCAACCCCACCCAGCTACTGTTTATTCCCCAGGGCATTGCCATGGGCTTTTACGGTATCGCAGCTCTAATTCTCGGGAGCTTTTTAATGGCACTGCTGCTCTGGGATGTGGGCGGCGGTTATAACGAGTTCAATCGTGAGACCGATCAAATAACAATTTTTCGTTGGGGCTATCCGGGTAAGAACCGCAAGGTTGAGCTGACCTATCCCATTGGAGATATTCAATCGGTACGCGTAACTTTGAAGGAGGGGATTAATCCAAAGCGTGCGCTATATCTAAATTTGCGCGATCGCGGTGATATTCCTTTGACTCGCGTGGGCCAGCCTGTTTCTTTAGCAGAGCTCGAGAACCAAGGCGCTGAATTGGCTAGATTTATGAACGTTCCCCTAGAAGGTTTGTAAAGCTGCCCACCGTTAATCCGTAGGGTGCGCATCAAACCTAAACGTTGCTGCTCACCCTCAAAATCAAAAATGCGCACCACCGCTAGGCAAATGCCAAAGCAGTGGTGCGCATTTTTGATCTGGTCGGTGGGCACGGATGTTTGCTGAGATGCGCACCCTACGAGATTCGCTGGAGCGGTGAAATGTGAATGCCTATAGACGATTGCGGGCCTTGAGGCGGAGGTAACGATTGACAAGGTCGTCACTGATTTGGGCAGCAGGGGCATCAAGAACCATAACGCCCTGTTGCTGGAGCTTGGCGAAGACGAGCTGACGTTGACGTAGGAGATCGAGCGCGACGGCGCGGCGATAAGCGTTATCGAGGTCGGTATCGAGGGCCTGGGCCTGATCGTCGATTTTGGGATCACGTAGGGCGACACAGAAAGGCAAGTAGCGGGGACTAAGGCGAAGTAACGCGCCGAGCAGTTCAGCAGAGGCCGTTTCATCAACGATGTCGGTAATGATGACCACTAGGGCTCGACGAGTCTGCTGTTTGAGGACGGTGCTGACAGCCCCTAGGTAGTCCGGCTCAACAAGCTCGGGCTGGATGGTGCTGAGGCGTTCTAGCATTTTGGGCAGGTGGCTGGGGCCTTGCTCCGGGGGCATCCAACAATGCATTGACTTATCGAAGACACCGAGACCGACGCGATCGCCCCGATTCAAGGCAGCCAAAGCCAAAGACAATGCCGCATTCACGCCCCAGTCAAAGCGCTGCTGTTCCATCACCTGGGCCGTCATCAAGCGGCCCCGGTCCAACAAGATCAGCACAGTCTGTTCCTGCTCGGGCTCTAGGACCCTGACGAGGGGGCGACCTCTTCGAGCCGTCGCTTTCCAATCGATAAAGCGCAAGTCGTCACCGCTGCCGTATTCTCGTAGCTCCGAAAACTCCGTGCCCATGCCCTGACGCTTAAGCTGGCGCAAATTGCCTGCGGACTGGAGAGAAAGCTTAATCGTCAGGTCCCGCAGGCCGACGAGATCGGGATAGACCTTCGTTTTTTGGGGCTGAGCCACTTTCCAGTCATGCCAGGCCAAGCGCCAGGGCCCCAACTGCCGTAGCTGAATCTTGTCCCAGCGCAATTCACAGCGACGGCGGGGCAAAACGGAGTAGGTGATTGGCAAGCTGCGTTGACCTGCTAAGCGCAGCAGGTTACTGGGCAAGTCGGTTTCCAGCTCGATTGGAATACTATCCACCCAGCGCACAATGGCAGGGGAGAAGGCTTTTGGCAGTTCATCTGTTTCCAGAATTAGCTCAATGGGATTGGCACGACCAATGGAAAGTCGAGCGGGTAAGCTGCGTTTTGCCGTGACGCGATGGGCTTTGACACGATGGGCATCGATCGCGGCTAGGGCCACTAGAGCCAGATCCCACAGCAGCATGGCTCCCAGCAGGAGATTGAAGGCGAGGGGAATGAATGCGGCGATCGTCAAAGCCGCGACACTCCCTAAACCGAGGAGCCAATAAAACCGAGATGCTGGAATAGGAATCATCGCGACCTAGGACAAGGGAAATAGCAGCAATTCACGTTTGCAGAACGGGCAAGGCTTGGGCTGGAATAGGTTGGAGCAAGCTTAAGACTGAGCTGCTTAGATCTGAGCGACTGATGCGGCTTCAACCATGACATCTAAATTGCTCTGCATGGTTGCCTGAAGCTGGTTGCAAAGCTGCTCAATGGTGCCGTTGCGATCGCTGCGATAGGCTTCCAAATAATCGGCAAAGTTAATCGGCTCCCCAATTTTCATCTTGGCCTGGCGCTGCCGCTTTGCAGGGGGTTGGTCAATTTGGAAAATCTCACGCTGGAACCGCGCCATGCTGTCGAGAAAACGCTCAGGCGTGGGGTTCTCCAGCACATAGCCGTCGTAGATTGTATCCAGGTTGAGCAGGCGTTCAATGGAACGCTTAATCAACAGCGTGGGAAAAGCTGCCTCGGTTTCATTGTCACCGCTGCCGCTCACGGCTGCATTGAGACTCGCTTTGCGATCGGCTAGGGCAGCCTGGATGCGGTAAGCGCGATTGCGGCGGGGTAG
>CALIGI010000058.1 GCA_938021205.1 uncultured Pseudanabaenaceae cyanobacterium | reverse complement strand
AGAAGTATTGCTCCGATAACCCTGAGGCTGTTGAGTGCCGCATTTACGAAGACTAGAGCCTTCTCCAAGAGAGCTGATTGCATCGATCATCACTCCTAGACAAAGTTCATAGCCTGTCCCTGAATTGGGAATTGTTAAATGGTATTAGCCCCCCGAGCCTGCTCGGGGGGCTAATGCTTTGGGTGATATATCGATGGAGGGCTTACAATATGCGACGGGTTCCCGCAATCCAGCTCAGACTGGTTGATCGGCATCCCCCCAGACCGCAACGCACTCCCTGTTCTATCACTGCGCTCCCATGTCAGAAGCTGTCCTGCGTCCCTTGATTTGGTTGGACTACCGTCTCGCCCTTATTTTCCTGGTTCTATTGCCATTGGTATTGATGGTTTGGGCCGTCATGCAGCGCATGGAGGCCATTCAGCGGCTGATGACGATCTACTGGAAAGTTGCAAGCCTTCTGGCAATAACGGTGTATCTCATGATTGCCTCGTTGCCCATTAGCTTCCTAACAGGACCACTGGCCATGGGACTCATCGTGGCGAGCCTCTGGTTTTGGGCTGACATTAACGAAGACGTGGCTGATATGGCCGCTTGGCGTCCTTTACGAGTGGCGTTTAATGCTTGGCGTTGGGCGATTACGATTTACGGCATCGTGGGTGGCGTATTCAGCCTCCTGTTTGTGCGCTGCGCGGTGACGGCGAAGGCCGCAATGCTGAGTGATGCCACCTGCCCGCTGTGGCTGGAGGCTCCTTGGGGCTATAAGAATATGTTCCATGCCAATACAGGAACGGGCTTCCTGGGCTTTCTAGGGATTGTGGGCTTGATTATTTATGTGCTGGTGTTGGCTTATTTTGTGATAGTGAAGCTGGGACGCACGGGCCGTTCTGCGACTGGGAATTGATGGCCTAGCGGTTCATGGGCTGTCTGATTGCATAATTCTGATTGCATAGCCCCGATTTTGCTGGCCTCTGAGGTTAGCAGGGTCGGGGTTTTGTGATGGAGCTTTTGGTTAAGCTTCAATGGGGCAAGGTGAATCAGATTCAGAGAGGTTTGTCAGGTGAGTGATGGTCTTTCGGCGGGTACACGTTTAGAGCAGTACAGTTTGCGCTGTCTTGATGAGGTTTTAATGGTGGAAGCCACCGTGGCGGGTGAGCCGGACCAAGTGATGATATTTAAGGGATTTTCGAGTTCGTTAATGCGGGCAACAGATTACAACCCTGATGTACCGGTGCTGCCTATGGAAGCCGAAATTGTGGCGGTGGATCGTTTAAGGGGACCTTATCAACCCCAGACTCCTGAGTACATCGCCCGGGGAGTGAGCTGGGCTGAGTTTGAGACTTTGCTGGAGTCGCTAGGGTTGTAAGGTCCGCGAAATATCAAGCTCGGCTCAGCAATTTAAGAGTAATGAGCCGCAGCCAGGGACCTGCTGGATTGATTGTCCCTGAAACTTCTACGATGTTGCCGAGCTGAAGCGATCGCATCCCTTGCTCAACCTCGGGCCGCAGCGTAATCAACGGCAAACCCTCAGCAAACTCAGGATGGCTGAGGCGATAGCCTTCGTTGTCATCGGCGAGGCAAATTTTGCCACTGTGCCTGAAGTTCTCCGCGAAGCCCTCTGGCTCCAACTGGCTCAGCTCCAGGCCAGGATACTCGCCATCGCTGGGATATTGCTCTGGATGATCCAGGTAGAAGCGCTGGAGCGATCGCCATTCTGGGTGATTTGGCGACAAGTTATACAAAGGCACCACTGCACTGGGGGCCGTCGGCTCCTCAATCAGGGCCTCCTGCACATCGCGCACCGCTAGCTCGCGAGGCTGACAGCCCTGCTCCACACAGAGCGCTGCGGCCATGCCCACCGCCTGTCCTGTCCCCAAAACTGTGGGCTGAAGACGAGTCGCCCCGTTAGCCATGTGGGAGATGGAGATGTTCTTGTCACAGAACAGCAGCCCATCCAAGCTCCCAGGCACCAAGGCACCGTAGGGAATGGTGAAAGGGGTACCGCTCCAGCGACCGCCCCAGCGCCGAGCCTTGGGGGCAAGTTTGATTTCCCGCTCGGGGTAGTGGTGATCGTTGGGGTAGTTGCCCAGGGCGATCGCCGTCACATTCCCGGCTGAATCCCGAGGTAACCATGCCACCTGTCCCCCAGCTTGGGGCAAAAGGTCTTGCTCAATCACAGTCGCGAGGCCAATACCGCGCCTGCCTTCGCGATAGTAGGGATGCAACGCGAAGGCTCCGCCCCCTATGCCTTGGTCAGCAGAGGTCTGGGGAAAACAATCCGTATCCAGGCCATAGCGGCGACCATATTCTTGCTGGAGATAGTGAGCAAACCCTTGGGAGTAGGCGATCGCCTCCCTCGCCCATTCCTGCCAAGCTTCCTCGCTACCCCGCAAGCGCTCTAAGCCATAGCCATAGTCATTGCCTTTAATCGGCCAATTGATCATGTAGCTGGGCTGGCCCGTCCCATCCGGCGGAAGCTGACCGTAACTGAGCAGACGCTCCGGCCCAAAGCGATCGCCCGCTCCAGCAAAGGCCAGATCCAAATCCCCCATCGCCTTAAAATCTGGAGCTGAAATCAGCGGAGCCTCAGCCCCTGCGCCATAGTCCCGCAACATGACAACCCAAGTCGGTGACTGGACGGGATAACGCTGATAGAACGGATCAGCATCTAGATCAACCTGGGCAGGAGCGCTAGGCTCCTGCCACAGCTCTTGGGCCTCCCAGCCCCAACGATGGGGCACATCTCCCAGGGCAAGCAGGTCTCCCAACTCAGTCGCATCAACAATGATCTGAGCCGTGATACTGCAACGCTCAAACTCCACAGCGGTGATGCGATCGCCGTCTCGCTTCACAGCCTGGGGCACCTGACCTGAAATCCAGTGCAGATTAGACAAAGCTGCCACCCAATCCGCAAAAATCTGAGCCCCCACTTTAGGCTCATAGCTAAAACAGCTCACCCAGCTATGATCTAGCCCTCCAGGTTGCCGTTGGTACAACTCCGCAATAAACGCACCCCATAGGCCCGTTTGCCAAGGCCGCAGCTCATTACCATCGGGGACAGGCACACCAGCGCTGGTCAGCATTCCACCTAACCAGCCAAACTCGCTCACCAAAGTCACCTGGGCCCCCCGCCTGGCCGCCTGAATTGCCGCAGCGGTGCCCCCCGTACCGCCACCCACCACCAAGACCTCTGCTTCTAAGCACTCCATCGTCGAGCCATTCTCTAAACAAATCTGGCAAAAAAGAAGGGCCTGGCCATCAACCAAGCCCCCTATGGAGAATATCGGAAAGGTTACCCAGGGTGGGACCTGAGCAGCGATCATACTGAACTACTATTGAGCGAAGCGATAGTTGAGTTAAACAGTCAGACCTAGCAAAACTGACTCACATCCTCACCACAGTCATCGGCCAAATAGCAAAGCGAACGGAAACGTAGACCCACCAGTTGCTCATAAAGCGGATTGAGCTTGCACATGGGGGGAATGTGAACCACCTTCTTACCAAACAATTTCACGTCCCGCTCAAAGGGACATTGGGCCGGGATCATCTTGCACAGAAAGCGAGCCACACGGGGATCATCAATATCTAAACCATCGAGCCAGGTACGTGCAGGCTTGAGCACATCAATGCCACTCGCCTGGGCAGGGGGCTTAAGACCACTGGCAGGACCGTCCGCAGGTAGAGCCGAGGCCGTCGCGGGAGGGTTGGGGAAATCTTCTTCCCCGCCAACTTGATTGGGCAAAGTTGCCCGTAAGGATTCCAGCACGGAGCCATCAAGCTCCAGAGCATGGCAGAAAGATTGAAGCATTTCGTCTTCCGGCGTTGAATAAATTCCATCCGCCACTGCGACCATAACTGCGGTACGCAAAAAGTTCTCCCGCAGGCTAGAGCCCTCTCCTAAGCCTTCAGCCAGCTCTTGGGCTGGGATGGGATCAAACTGCTCAACGTTGAGACCCGGGGCTAGCTCGTCACGGGTCAATTCGCTAATTAGTTCCCGCTCAAATTCGTCGAAATTTCCATCGGCCCAAGCCACGCTGATCAAACCGCGTAACCAAGCAGTCATCTGAACGGAACTATAGGGTGAGGAGACAGCTGTAGCCATAGTGCTATTGATGAGTTGCTAACAAAATGAAACCGACTCAACAAACCGAAGCTGGTCCAACCGACAGGCCCATCAGGCGAGGCAAAAGGGTAACTGAAACAGTGGCAGCTCAACCTTAAAACAAGTCTTTTAGCCGAGACAGCAGCATTTGATACGCTTTGCCAAAGCTGTGCCATCGCCATGCGGTTTGCATCTTTAGGGACGATCCAAACTGACAAAACTCAATACATCGCAACTATTTGCGCTAAGAAAAGTATTGCCAACGGTCCCTAGCTTGAATCTGCTACTTCTAGTTTGCCAAAGGCATTTTAAAAGTAACGTCTAAATACAAAAACGTATCCTTCTTCTTCAATCCTCTACCTGAATCGGTCGGGTTGAGAGATGAGCCCAGCCCCTCTCACGCTCCAATAAAGAAGGATATAAAGAGCGACCGCCAAGGCTAGAAGAATCACTCGTTTGCGATTCGGTCATGCCCCTGGCCGCCAATCTACTGTCAATGTCATCCGCTCGGCTGGCTCTATCGCCCCAGCAGATTCGGACTACTCGGACCAAATCGAGAGGTTGTAGGGATAACTTTGGGCACCGCGATCGCCCACATAGATGTTGTACGTTCCTGGCAGCCAGTAACCCACAGCTTCAGGTCCCTTAGACATTGCCAAATCGGACAAGACGCAAAAGCGACCCGCAGGGCCTTCAATAAGCAAAGTAAGATCACCAGCGCCTTCAACGACAAAACGCAGATAGCCCGACGTTTCGGCAAATTCATCCGTGAGCTGAAGCTGCTGACTGGGCTGAGCAGAGATATTGCCACAGTCACTCGCAACGGTGCCACCGGACATGCCCTGCAAGCTCATAGGCTGGTTAAGCTGGGTCACAAGCCGAGTCGGTACAGCCACCGCCGCCGTGGCACTGCCTAGAACGACAGCCATTGCACCGATCATCCAGCGATTCATTTTTTTACCCATGGTTCCAACTCCTCAACAGTGAACGAATTGCAACGCTAGCTAATCTTTCTAAAAGATCGCTTAGACAGGAATGCCCAAGACCTTGATGGAAGATGAGGGCAAATCAGCGGGGCTGTCTCAGGCCGAATATTAAGCCCGTGACGGTATCTGATTGGCGCAATTCTGTCAGCTAAATTGCTGACTTATCTATAGGATGCCGCAGCTTTTTCACTCTGCCGATGGCGTTGTGTCTGTTTCCAGACTGTCCCGAAATTTGGAACCTGACTTGAGCGACTCAAGTCTAGCCATCGCCCTCCGGACTAGGCTTTGCTGTTCTAGAGCGTTGCTTTGTTCTAATTACTGCTCCACCCAAAATTGAGCAAAATCCTGACCATTCGAGAAAATTTAAGCTAAGGTATTGTCCGTTCAAGTCATAACTGTCACTGGAGAAACGGATGAAGTGCTGCCCAGCGGGACTTTCTATGCCTTTTCGTAAGGCTCTAGCGATCCTCAGCTTCTCTGCGATCGCCCTGGCTGTTGGCCTCTCTCAACCGGCGGCAGCTCAACCGGCTTACGGTAGCTACATCGGTGGTGGCCTCGGCATTGGCCATGAGAGCGATGATGATGGACAACTGGATGCATCCGGCGTTGTCACAGCTCGATATAAGTTTTTGAAATCCCCCATCTCGGCAAGAGCACAGTTGTTCTTGGACCGAGACAGTGTGGCGATAGTACCCACAGTCTCCTACGACATTCCGGTGTCTTGGCAGCTTGAGCCCTATATCGGTGCTGGCGTGGCCTTTGCCACTAATGGCAGCATTGTGGGTGACAGTGTTTCTTTTGTGATTCAGCCCGGCGTGGACTATGCCATTCCCAACACTCAATGGGTGGTGTTTGGCAATGCATTAGTGGCCTTCGATGCCTATGAAGGAGGTGACAAAGATGGTGACCCCGCAGTCTCAATCCAGACCGGTGTAGGCTGGCAGTTTTAGCAGAATCTCAGCCCCTATCAACGGCTGAAGCACAAGCAAGGAGTGGCTCATGATCTGGGCCACTCCTTGCTTTTTTCAACTCCCAGCCAAACTTCTATCATCCCTCTTTCCATTCGGCATTAGGCCAAGGGCTGATTCCGTTCCGGAGGCCAGCTAATACGATAGGCATGGCCTACCACATCCCGAGTAGGCAGCGTCCCCCACACATGGGAATCAAAACTGAAATTACGATTGTCCCCCAGCACAAATAATTCGCCCGGTGGTACCTGCTGGGGAGCCAGCTCATAGCGAATGGACTCCGGCAAATAGGCTTCAACCCTGGGCTGACCGTTGACCCATAACTGCCCCTGAATAATCTCCACTTGATCTCCTCCCAATGCCACAAGCCGTTTCACAAAAAAGTGACTCTTCTGGGATTCCGCCACCTTGCCGCCTTCACCAATGACATGGTGACTGCGAAAAACGACGATGTCGCCTCGTTTTGGCTGATAGCTAGCAGATTTTGAGACTAGGATACGATCGCCCACTTGCAGCGTCGGCACCATGGATTCACTGGGGACAGAAAAGGGCTCCACCCAACGCTCAGCCAAGGTCACAGAGCCAAACATCAACGAGCGAGAGAGCAAAAGCAATATCGCCAACAGAAATCCCCGACGCACAATCCCCTGGGCCACAGCCGGGGCCGGGGAAACCTTCAGAGGGGGGTCAATCATCTGGAGTCCACCTCGATTACGCCCCAGAGAATCGGCGACAGTTCCAACAGAAGAGGCCGTCGCCACAAATTCAGAAGCCCCAGCTAGTTGTAACGGCTGAAAGCTTAATTGCCAAGCCAACTGAGCACAAGCGGTCGCCCAAAGCAGGCCCATGCCCATGATCACCGAGCGAGACAGGGACACCGCCACAAGCCACAGCAGCGTCATCAGAAGAAACACAGCACCAGCCACCAACCGTTGGGCATATAAATGCCCCAAGCCAGGGAGCAACTGAGACAAGAACACCGAGAACCACAGATCTTTGACCGTCTCATCCTTGCACTCTTGGGAGGTAAAGGAACGGAACACCGGCTTCGGTTCCTGACTCAGGCAACCATAGGCATCGATCACGCTAAACACCCATAGCACAACCCCCATGCCTAAGCAGCCCGCTCCTAGCTGCACGTTGCCATGGAGGCCCAGGAAAGCCCAAATTGTCGTCAGCAAGAGACCGAAACCGAGCCCAAACCAGAGCAATCCCCGCCCAACCTGGCCCCCATAAACATGCCCAACACCGGGAAACAGTAGCGAGAGATTAACGGCATACCAAGGACTGGGCGACGGCCTAGAGGTCGGGCTCGATTGCATAGGTTTCCGCAAAAAAGGACGGTGACACTAGCCCTTAGAATGCCCGGTTCGTCGTGGGGTGGGACAGGGCTGCGACAAACGGTTAGCGGTTTAGACCCATCCTATCGATTCGCAACCTTAAGGCGCTGGGTCACCATCGTAATACCGTCTTTACGCATCACCACCGCCGAAATCCAGCGATCGCTACCTCCTCGAGGTGCTTCACCAATTTTAAACATTCCGCCAGGCCCAGTGCCAGTTTGAGAATCCACCAGGGGAGCTAGCTCAGCCTGGGAAGGTCTACCGTAGCCCTTGGGAGAAACCGGCTCATCCAGTAGTCCTCCGAGGAGAAGGTCCTTCTCCACAGGCTCCACCACAATCACATCCAAGTTGTACTTCTGACCGGGAGAAACTCGCGCTGGCAAATTAAATTGGAGTGTGGGAGGACGATCCCCAGTCGTCACTTCACTGCGTTCAGATAGAATTTCCTCCCGCACCAACTGGCCCTTTTCGTAGGTCTGACGACTCCTCAGAGTGGCAATCAAGCTCAGTTGGCGTAGTGATTCGCTACGGCTACCTTGAATCCGGGTCACGACCTCTGCGATGCCCCCACGCCTCGTTTTCTCCCAGCCTACGATTTCCGTTTCGTAGGTCACATCAGAATATTGCTTCCAAAAGCCTTTGATAGAAGTCGCCAAAGCGCGGCGATTGAGGCCATCTGAATTACGGAAATTGGCACTATAGCCTCGCAATAGAGCCTGAAGATTTTTTGCATTAGCAGCACTTTCCCACTGGCCTACGGCCTGCTGAACAGATTCTGGTGCTTCTGTCTTACTCAGCGTGATTTGACTCGGTGATGTCCAAGTTTTTTCCAGGGCAACATCCTGCGCTGAGCTTTGTTTGGCTGTGCCCAAAACGAGAGCCAAGGAAAGGGCACAGGCTCCCAGAAAAACAGGCCTCACAGACAGACGACAGGCTGACCGTAGTTGTTGAGCGCTCGGAATAGCTTGCCGTTGGAGCATGAAGCGAGTACCTAAAATAATCGAAAGAAAACAATCGAATCGCCAGAGCCGTCAGCTAAAACCAGCGCAGAGTCTGCCAAATCATAGACGGTATCATTATTTTAGTCTCTTAATGGAGGGACATAAGATAATTTCGATACCCCTTGCTTGACTCAGGGCCCATTCCAGAGATCAGGGTTGAGAGTCAGCATTAGAGCCATTGTCTTGCCTCCAGCCATCCATTAGACTGACAGCCTTAACAGCACCTTATGATCGCCAGAGCACTGTCCCAGTTCTAGCTCCCGTTTTGGGCTAATGCGCTTTTCGCCCCAGAGATGGCAAAATCCGGCTATTTCCGCACGGATCGTTCGGGGCTAATCTGGCCCATGAGTCAGATGGGTCAGATTAGCCCTATGGTCCCTATGGACGGAACGATCCCTAGGCTAGTTCCGCAGCTCGGTCACGACGCTCCAGTTCAGCCAAACCAGCCAGCTCGGCTTCTAGGGCATCAGCCTAGCGGCCTAGACCATCTGCCCCAGTTCCCTCCTCAGCCCGCATCCCCACTTCCCCTTTTTCAGGAGCAATCCAGCCGTGAGTCAGGCTTCCCCCCGCCTTCTAATTGCTGCCAGCGGTACCGGCGGCCATGTCTTTCCCGCCCTAGCCCTAGCCGAACAGCTTTCGGACTATGAGATTGAATGGCTGGGCGTGCCAAATCGCATGGAAACCCAACTGGTGGGCGATCGCTACCGCCTCCACACCATGAATGTGGGTGGCTTCCAGGGTGGGCTCGGCCTGGGGACCTTCAAAACACTCGGCAAGCTCATTGGAGGCATTTTCCAAGCCCGCAAGATTCTCAAGCAGGGTGAGTTCCAGGGTCTCTTCACCACGGGGGGGTACATCTCTGGCCCAAGCATCGTCGCGGCAAAAAGCCTAGGTTTACCAGTGGTTTTGCACGAATCCAATGCCCTACCTGGCAAAGTTACCCGCTGGCTGAGCCCCCTGTGCAGCTTGGTGGCGATCGGCTTTGAAGAAGCAGCTCCCCATTTACCCAAGGCCAAGACTGAATGCGTTGGCACACCCGTCCGGAGCAATTTCCTCGCAGCAACCAACAGCGATCTGGGCCTCAACATTCCTACTGATGTGCCTTTAATCGTGGTGGCTGGAGGCAGTCAAGGTGCCGTCGCAGTCAACCAAATGGTGCGAGAAGCAGCTCCCACCTGGCTAGAAGCAGGCGCCTGGATTGTTCATCTCACCGGCCAATTCGACCCAGATCGGGAAAGCTTTAGCCATCCCCATTACATCGCCTTGCCCTTCTGGGACAACATGGCAGCCCTGTTCCAGCGGGCCAATCTAGCCATTAGTCGTGCTGGTGCAGGAACGCTGACGGAGCTCGCCATCACCGGCACTCCCTCCATCTTGATTCCCTATCCCTTCGCGGCAGAAGATCACCAAACCTTTAATGCAGCCATCTTTGCAGCGGCCAATGCCGCTTTAGTCTTTCAGCAAAAGGAACTCACCCAGAAATTGCTACAAGACAAAGTAATGCAATTGCTCGCCCCCAGCAGCGATCAGCTTAAGAAAATGGCTCTCAATGCCAAATCCATTGCTGTGGAGAACAGTGCCGAAGTCTTAGCCAAGACAGTTAAAGGGCTAGTCGAAACCCATTAGTCTCCAGTCAATTAATCCCTAATCAAACAGCCCAGACTAGGCTGGAAAAGCGATCGCTCCCTCTCGCAAGACCTGCCAATCACAGCCCTTCCAAGCCACCACCGTAGAAGGCTGAGGAGCAACAGTGCGCCCCTCATCGCCCTCACCTGACTGGCCCATTCCTAGCACCTGTACCTGGGGGAATAGCTCCGCAACATCATCCAAATTACGTAACGGTGGCTGACCAGAGCGATTCGCACTAGTCGTCGCCAATGGCCCTGTCGCTGCCAAAAGATCTAAAGCTAATTCATGATTAGGCACTCGAATCCCCAAAGTGCGGGGGTTCGCAGGGGTCATTGCAATGGGATGAAGGCCCGTGGCAGGTAGAACCAAGGTCATTGCTCCGGGCCAGTACTGCTCTGCCATAGCCTGCCATTGGGCTTGTTCATCAGCAGTCCCTCGCACATAGGGCCACAGCTCAGATGCTTTTGCAGCCATGAGAATCAACGGCTTGTGAACCTGGCGATGCTTAAGCCGATAGATTTCGGCGGCCTGCTCCGGCTTTGAAGCTAAAGCAGGCAGAGTATCCGTAGGAAAACTCACAACCTGTCCGGCCCGAGCGGCATCTACAAGCTGAGGTAACGAAACTTTAAGCATGTTTTATAACAGGCAGAGCAGGCTAAATTGGCGCGAATCTAGCCCATTTGATGAAATTAGAGCTTTATTATGCGCTATTAGATACCCCCTCCAGCAATGCAACAGATAGCGTTAAGAATTTACGTATTACATCGTACAGCGGATACAAATCGTTCCACACCACAGAAGTCTAAATGTGCAGTGATGGACTGGTAACTTTCATCAGCCACCAGCAAAGCTTTCACATCCTCGGCCTGACCCACCATCAACTCCACCAACCACAGGCCACCGGGCTGTAAATATTGAGCCCCAGCTGTCACAAGATGGCGCAAACAGTCCAAGCCATCTTCTCCACCATCGAGAGCCAAACTGGGTTCATAAAGGCACACTTCTGGCTGTAGTTTGTCTAGCATAGCCGTTGGGATATAAGGCGGATTAGAGACCATGCCCGAGAGCTTCGGGCCCGCTTCAAGCAACGGCTGAAGTGGTTCAAACCACGCTCCATGGTGTAACTGAATACGCTTGTGCAACAGTCCATCTTGGACAGTTCGCAGATTCTCCGCCGCGATCGCCAAAGCAGCTTCGCTACAATCCACAGCATGGATGGCGATTTCAGGTAATAGCTCCGCGAGTCCCAAGGCGATCGCCCCCGAGCCTGTCCCCAGATCCACCCAAGTCCCTATCCCCAAATCAATCCCCAGTTGCTCCCGCACCTCTACGACCCGCTGAGCCGCAATTTCCACAATTAGCTCCGTCTCAGGTCGAGGAACGAGAACCCCCGGCCCCACCTTGAGCTCAAACCGCCGCCAGGGCGATCGCCCCACCAAATACTGCAACGGCTCATGCCCCTGCCAATGCCGTTGCCACAGCTTCGTCAACCCGCCTAGGCCACCAGTCAGCCCTCCTGGCAACTCCCATCGCAGATCCGCAGCAGCATAGGACAGGGCTCGAATATCCACCCCAGCTGCCTCTCGCAGCAACCAATCCAGCTCTAGCGACAGCTCAGGAGCCAATACCAATGCCGCCTCTCGCCAATCCCGGAGCTGCTGTGTCGTAACGACCTGCTGTGCCATAAAAATCAGAATTGTCCTACCACCCAGCCTAATGATTCGCAGTACACAACAGAACGAACTCACCCAGCCAGCCACGTCTCTCAGACAGCAAAACCCAGCCTCTCAACGAGGCTGGGTTGCAAAAACAAGACAAAAAACAGACAGGTCTAAGCCCGACTAATTCTGCTGACTCCGCTGGCTACGAATAACATATTCCAAACTCGCCTTCGGCGGAATAAACTCCACCTGCTCCATGGCAGGGTCGTCACTCTCACTCAAAGTCCGCAACACCTGATCTAACGTTGTGACACGAATGGGGATCTCCGTGTTCTGCAAGTCTTGCGTTTCTTTCTTGGCCTCAGCCAAATAGCTATCTAGATCAGCACGGCTGAAATACATCGGCAAGATCTGCTTATCGTTACCATTTTCATCTGCTAGGGTAATGCCCAGATTCGGCGCATAGAAAAGGGGGATTCCGCTCCAGCTCTTAACCTCTTCCCCGGCCTTCTGACGCACCGCCACAGCGGCCTGAACTTCCTGCTCATCAGGCACCACCTGGAAAGCAGGATCCGTGGTCTGACGCTTCGTCGAACGAGACTCCAAATACACCAGGGACATGGGAATGGTGCGCACCTCCACTTCCTTGGCCAGACTGGCATTATTCTGACGCTGCTCCTGGAGCAAACGCTCCGCATCAGTGCGGTCTACATAACTCGGCACCAGTGCAACGGTCTTGCCATCCAAGGAGAGGGAGGCAACCGCAAACTTGTTCAACTGAGCATTGAACAGCGTAAATACTGGCACATTATTAAGCTTACGGGCGATCTCCTCTTCGCTCAGTGCCATGGCAGGCGCAATATCCATCGCCAAGGTGCCCATCAAGGTTGTGAAGGTGACACCTGCAGCAAGCGCGAGGTTTTTCGTCCAATGGCCAAGCTGTCTCATAGGTGCTCCTGAATCGCTAGGAAATAATTTAAACAAACATCTGGGGCCGGGGCTCAATGTAGCAATCCACGGGGCCATCTCAGCCCAGAAACTGACGGTGTAAAAGTCCAGGCTGAAGCCAAGGCAATGAAATACTTTCGTTGAAAGCATCTTAGAGCACCCGTTCAAGGGACGGATCTAACCGGGAAATAGTTCCCGACCCAAGACTGGAATCCCAAGTCCCCACAGCAGAGGACATAACGCTCCATCCTCTATTCATGAATCGCAGCCTGTAATCAGGGCAAAGTCTTGCACCGAAGCGGGAGCGAAGTCATTTTCACCCCAGAGGGAAATCCCCCAACCGTCTGCTGCATTGTCTGGCAAAGAATCAAAAATAAAAAGGGGGCCAATGGACTTGGCCCCCTTTAAGTCGGGATGACAGGATTCGAACCTGCGGCATCCTGCTCCCAAAGCAGGCGCGCTACCAAGCTGCGCTACATCCCGACAGCTCTGAAAAATGACTCACATCAAGCAAAGCAATGTTGCTGAAGCAATTTCAATTTTCCACCATCGCATTATACACGCGGTGAGGCCGCTGTCCTGACGTAAACAACGAAGGCTTTGGCCATCTCGCCCAAAATCGTTCAACAACAAGCCTTTAGGGGATTTCACAATCCCAGGTTTGCCCAGATGTAGAAAGAGCTACGTCTATTGATCCAAATGTTGGTTTTAAACCGCCCTTTGGAGATCGCACTCCACCTCTCAATCCCTGTAAATCCATGGGAGACTAGCTCTGGCTGGCTCTTGGAAATCTCTAACATAGAGACTCTGCCAAGCCTCACCCCACCCGCTGAAGGAACATTGCCGTGACTCAACTGTTGGCCGGAGACATCGGTGGAACGAAGACCATCCTGCGCTGGTTGGAAGCCAGCAAAAACGACCGGCTGACCGTGCGTCATGAGATGGAATATCCCAGTCAGCAGTACAAAGACCTGATTCCCATGGTGAATCGCTTCCTCCAGGAAGCCCAACAAAACAGCGGGGAACGGCCTGCACCACAGAAAGCCTGTTTTGCCATTGCTGGCCCCGTCGTGGATGGCAGCTCCGCATTGACCAACCTGGGCTGGCAGCTCTCCGAATCTCGACTGAGCCAAGACTTGAAGCTTCAGCAAGTTAAGCTGATCAATGATTTTGCCGCCATTGGTTACGGCATCTCCGGCCTAGCGCCCCAAGATCTCAAGTGCCTCCAAACTGGCGAAGCTGTTCCCACCTCGCCCATCGCCGTCATTGGAGCAGGAACCGGCCTGGGGCAATGCTTTGTCATCCCCCAAAGCGATGGCCGCTCTCGGGTGTTTGCCACTGAGGGAGGCCATGCAGACTTTGCACCTCGAACGGCATTGGAGTTCCGCTTACTGGAGTACATCCAAAAGAGCCGTGAGCTGGCCCATGTTTCAGCAGAGCGCATTGTCTCTGGTCAGGGCGTGGTGGCGTTTTATCAGTTTTTACGCGATCGCGAATCTATGTCAGAAGACCCCAGCGTTGCAAAGATCATTCGCGACTGGGAGAGTGCAGAGCACTATAGTGACGACCGAGCCGACCCTGGAGCTGCGATCGCCCAGTCAGCCCCCACCAATTCCCTCTGTGAGCGCGCCATGACAATGTTCTGCGAAGCCTATGGCGCAGAGACCGGCAACCTAGCCCTGAAGCTACTGTCCTACGGCGGCGTTTACCTAGCAGGTGGCATCGCTGCTAAGAATGTGGAGCGCCTCAGCAATGGTGGTTTTATTAAAGCCTTCGTCGACAAGGGGCGCATGGAGCCACTGCTTAAACGCATGCCTGTCCAAGTCATCCTCAACCAGCAAGTGGGACTCATCGGTGCCGGGCTCTACGCAGCCGAGAACATGGACGATTGAATGAAGGTCTTAATCAATTCTCGTTCCTAAGCATTCATCAAAGGTGTGCCTTCCAAACAAGCCTGCACTAAAACTGCACCGTCCCACTGAGCCCCCTCCACATAAGCACAGAGCAAATTAGCACCGGTCAAATCTGCGCCACGCAACACAGCTCCGGCCAAATTCGCCTCTTCCAAATTGACCCCGGATAGATCCGCGCCAGCCAGATTGGCACTAGAGAAGTCACAATGAGCCAAATTGGCTCCAGCCAGATTCGCTCCTCTAAGATCCGCACCTCGCAAATCCACATCCTGCAAATCCAACTGGCTCATCACAGCCCCAGCCAAAAAAGTACCCGCCAAGCTAATTTGCCCCACTTGAGCATCCCGCCAAGTCGTCGCTCGTAAATCTCCATTGCGGCAATCCGCCCCTTGCAAATTTGCCCCGGCAAAATCTGCCCCTCGCAAGGTACCTCGAAGATTGGCTCCCTGCAGATTGGCTCCAACGAAACAAGTCCCTCGACATTGGGCCTGGGACAGATCCTTTTGGGCCAGCTTTGCACCTTCTAAATTAGCCCCACAGAGGTCACGCCCCGCAAAGTCCCGAACCAGCCCCTGGCGAATATCTGCCCAATCCTGATTTATACCCTGGGTGCTGAGCTCTGCCATGACCTTAATCCCTGCCCTAAAACGTTTCGCAACCAGGTGAATAATCTCAATGCCATAACGAAATGGCAAATCACACCCAGTTATTGGATATTACAACCCTGAGCCACCACCACCTACCGATCTTGATAGCAGAGAAGCAAAGCCAAACAATCCCCCCAACTGCTCCATCAGGGCAATCGCAAAAGCAAAGCCCACCTTAAACACCAATCAACGACTCTTCACACATCATCAATTGCTTGAAGCTTTGGCTAACTCTGTCTCTTCGAGCCAAACATTGGGAGGACGGCTGGGCTGGTCAGGGAGCTTCATTAGCCCCATCTCTGTCAGGCGCACAACCGTTCCCAAAGACTCGACTAAAGATGGGTCAAAACGCTTTCCGCTTAAGTCCCGGCAACGCTCTAGAGCGTCTCCCAAGGAGAGAGCTGGACGATCGCTACGGGCTTCAGTTAACTCCTGGAAATAGGCAACCAATCCAAGGATGCGCGATTCCAAGGAAATATCCTCTTCTCGGAGACCCTCGGGCTTACCAGTCCCATCCCAATGCTCCAACTGATGCCGAACAATATTGCTAATGGGCTTGAGTTCTGGCATGGAATCGAGCAGTTGAGCACCTAGGAGGGAGCGATCGCGCCAGAACATCTCACTAGCGGCCTCCAACTTCTCAGACGTCTCAGCAAAGACCTCACTGGGAGCCTCGGCCAAACCAATGCGGAACAATAGACCCGCTAGGCGCAAACGGCGTAGCTTCAGCGTCGGCAAGTCCAACACTTGACCAATCGTTTCAGCTAAAGCTGAAACTCGAACAGAGGCAGCAGGGTTAGCAGAGTCACGTTCATCTACCCTTTGAGCCATACGTAGAAAGGCTTGGAGCTTATTGGCAGTGAGATTACGGTTGAGGCGCTGGGCCTGGCCTTCCAACTCCCACAGCTCTCGCGTCTGACGGCCCACAGTCACCAATTGCTGCTGACTGCTCTGGAGATAATTAACGATGCGAGACACCACGCCACTCAGGTCAGTCGCCTGATTTACTTCAGCCTCAGACACAGCTTGATAGTGAGCAGTCAGCCGATTAGCGAGAGTCTCATCATAGGGGCGCATACGGTCAATGATAATTTCCGCAGCACGAGACACGAGCGCTCGATCAAAAGTCCAGAGGCCATAGAACTTTCGCTCAATATCCACGTCGGGCTGTCCGCCGCCGCGATAATCCTCTTCATCTAATTCATGACAGAGAACCATCGCAGAATAGCCTGGTGCAAGAATTACGAGGTTCCACTCCTGCACCATGGCGTCGCCGGGGTCCAGGTCCACCAAATCAACCTGATCTAGTTTGCTGGTGCGGTGGCTCGCAAAGCCGCTATCGGACACAGCGGCGATCGCCACCTCCCTAGACTTAAGAGAGAGATCAAAATAACGATCCGCTTCCTGGAGGTACCACTTACCCTGCTGAAAAGCCACC
Source organism: uncultured Pseudanabaenaceae cyanobacterium (assembly GCA_938021205.1). Taxonomy (GTDB): domain Bacteria; phylum Cyanobacteriota; class Cyanobacteriia; order PCC-9006; family JAAUQQ01; genus JAAUQQ01. The sequence continues at coordinate 84,640 of CALIGI010000058.1, read as the reverse complement.
AGGACTAGGGGTTTTGCAGCTTCATCCTCGGGGTCCCCCTCTAGAATGTGATCTTCCAGGGCATGGCATAAAGCAACAAGCGTATTCTTGAAATAAACACCATAACTACTGGGCAGCCGTCCATCGGGAGATGAGGCCTTAAGCTGATTTAGAGTGGCCTCTGGCTGCATGGCAATTTTAGAAAATAATTATCAAAGAACTGAGACATTCAGTCATCTAATCATTCCACAATTCGCAGCTGGATGCCCTATTCAGGGGAGGTAACGATACGAAATGAGACATTTAGTCAATTTCCGTGTCGATTGCCAGGATTAATTGAATACAAAACACGGCTAAGAACGGCTTCAGCCAACAACCAGGCGAGACCAGCAATCGCAAGCAAAACAAATGTCAACCTGAGTTCGACCACTCTTTTGGGCTGAAGCCCTAGATGAAACGGCGCTCCTGGAATTCAGGCGCACAATATGAAGATGCTTCGAAGCCCTAAACTTGCCCTTCAATCTTAAAAATAGAACCAGCAGGCTTAGATGCGCTGATGCTATCCCATTGAATCCCTGCGAGGAAACTCTCTGGCTCCAAAGTCTCCACCACATCAACTCCCCAATCTCCTAGTTGGAGCGTATCGGGAGAATCACTTGTAGCTGGCGTCGACTTTGCACCTCCCAGAGCCAAAATCCGAGGCCGAGTTTGCTCCCCTTCATCCAGCTGAGGAGCACGAGCTTTGGCCAGGGCTGCGACGCATAGCTGACCCACGGACTGAGGAGTAAGACTGCTATCAAACGTCACCGCGACAACCCAATGGGGATTATCCAAGGGACGGCAATGGACGGCGGCTTGGTCCACGAAACCATCAATGAAAACCTGAACAAATTCTGCCCGGCTCAAAGCTGGCAAAACCGTATTAGGGAGCGTGAAATTATGGGACAGAAACATCCGGCCCGAAGATGCAGCAGACATGAGTTAAATTCTTAAGTCCGAGAAAGGCTGTGGCTAGCCTACACCGCCGTTAGCGATCGCTGGCAAGTCGGACAAACAGCATGGATCAATAATTGACAATCCAGCAGGTGATAACCCGACTTTTCGGCCATCTTCGCCCCTGCTTTCAGGACAGAATCATTCTTGAATTCCACCGTCTTATTGCAACGTACACAAATTAGGTGGTGATGGTGATGGGGGGCAGGCTGATTGATCTCATAGCGCTTGTGTCCTTCGGCAAGCTCTAATTCCCGAAGAATCCCCATGCGAGCTAAGAGCTTGACGTTACGATAAACCGTCGAAAGGCTGACCTTCTCGCCATGCTCTTCTAAACGCAGGCAAAGGTCTTCCGCGCTCAGGTGTTCACCCTTGGGTAAAGTTTGGAACGTCTCCAGCATTATCTCTCGCTGGGGCGTCATTCGCCATCCGCGCTCGTTAAGCTCGGCCTTGAGTGCGGCTGGGCTATAGGCGACCATGGGCTGAACCTCTCAAGAACACGACCTTATTGACAGCTTATCGCGAAATGGCCTCAACTTGCAAGAAGCTGAGCTTATTGAGAACTCTTACCAAAACCCTAGGGCATCAGTTGAGGTTTTCCTCGCGGAAGAGGCGAAGCCGCAGAAAAAATTGGGAGACAGAGGAACAGGCTAAACGTCATGATAAGCATGGTTTTTTAGCCTGTTCATCAGGTCAATGAACGTAGAGAATTCCGCAAGCTATTTTAAGATTTAAGAAACATAGAGACAGGTTAAGTTAAACGTAAGCTCCCACTCTCCCTTGCCCGCCCATGGATTTTTCTGCGGCCCTACCAACTTTTGTCATTACCCTCCGTGAAGGCGTCGAAGCAGCTCTGGTGGTGGGTATTGTCCTCGCCTGCCTGGGCAAGGCTAACCAAACTCAGCTCAATCGCTGGGTCTACAGCGGCATTGGTGCGGGACTGGGAGCAAGCCTCATCGTCGGATTGTTTCTGAACTGGAGCTTTCAACAGATTCACCGCTTGGACAGTCGCTGGGAAGCGCTGTTGGAGCCCAGCCTGAAGACAGTGCTTTGTGCGGTCGCGATCGCCCTGCTGAGCTGGATGTTGATTTGGATGACAAGGCAAGCGCGATCGCTCAAGGGCGAAATTCAAGGCTCTGTTGATCAGATGTTGGGCCAAGTAGCATCTGATCAATCTGCTATGGAGCAATCCGCAGGCTGGGGAATCTTCAGCCTCATCTTTATTGCGGTGCTGCGGGAAGGGTTTGAAACGGTCATCTTTATCTTGGCCAATCTTGAGCGAGGCACGACAGCTACCGTAGGAGCCATCGCAGGGCTTGTCGGAGCCACACTCATCGGTACTGCCCTGTTCAAATTCGGCATCCGCATCAACCTCAAGCGATTCTTTCAGGTCATGGGGCTGTTGCTATTGCTGATTGTGGCTGGGCTGGTCACGTCGTTGATTAAAAATTTGGATGGGGCAGCGATCGCGCTTCAGCAGCTCCATCTCGCCAACCTCTGCTGGAGCCAAGCTTCCTGCGTAATGGGGCCGCTGCTATGGGACACCAGCACTGTCATACCAGACAAGCAGTTTCCGGGGCTGATTTTTAAAACGCTCCTTGGCTACCGCGACCATTTGTATGGGTTGCAGGCAGTGGGATATCTGGCATTTATTGCAACGGTGGGGAGTCTTTATTTTCGCAGTTTGGGTCCTGATGAGAAGCCGCAGCAGCCGGTTCCCACAGGGTCCCACAAAGGCTGAAACATAGGAGGCTTACCTGAGTTCGACAAGAGGCAATACATCCTCTCCCCTAGCCCCTCTCCTAAGGTCACGGGGAACCGAGACAAGTTGAAAACCCTCGATTTTGCGTTCGGTTCCCTTGCTCCTTTAGGAGTAAGGGCTAGGGAAAGAGGTCGGCTGTTTGGCTGTCGAACTCAGGTGAGGCTTAGTCGGAACAGCAGGGCGAAGCATTGGACATGAATTTTGGGGCGATCGCACCGTCACTCAAATCCCCAATGTTTCTCCCCTACCATTCCTACAAACCTTGAACTTCAACGGTAAACCCATAGGCCCCTAGGGCTCGCCGTAGGGCATTGGCCCGACGCCAATCTGCAAAGGCTCCGGCCTGCATCATTTTTCCGCCTGCTAATGCGATCGCCTCTGGTATCACCTGTTTCAACGCCTCAGAATGCACCTCATTGGGCGTTGCCACCACCACACGATATTGCGCTGGTACCAACGCCTGAAATTGAGGAGCCACAGCGATGGCATAGCCCACTCCGCCTATCCAAGGCATCTCTGCTAAGGCAATTTCCTTCACTCCGGCTCGCCCCGCCCAACTCCCTACCGGAACCGTTGCTTCTGGCATCGCCAACGGCTCACCCACCAAGACTTCTCCGGTCACCGCATTCTGGGCATTCTGGACAAATTCCGCACCACTGCCTTCCACGGCGGCTCTCCTCATCTGAGGTGCGGGCACCGGAATTTGCATGACAGAGCCGGGTTGGGCAATCGCAGCCTGAACCTCCCAGCCAAAGCCAGCAGCCAAGAACAGTACAGCCCCGGCGAGAGCTGAACGACCAGAGCCTGGCCAACTCCCTTGGACTGCGATGGCACCATTCAATAAACCGTCAAAACAACTTTTCATAGCCAAAGGAACGGGAACGGGAACGGGGGCAAAGAAGCGTTTAGGGCACTTGAGTTCCGTTCTAACAGTCTCCCAGACGGCATTCCCTGCGTGAAAGTTCGTAATCTCTTTAGGTAAATCAAAAGCTTTGGCAAGGCAAATTACGGGGAAGCACAAGTCATAAGTTGACTCAGAGCCTCAGCGCGAGTGATTGATCGTTAGGGGGCGATCCCCTACATCTTTTTACGCATCAGACCCTCCAGGGGCGATAAACCCTCACTCCAGCCACTCCAGCTCTACCGCGATCTTGTCCCCATATATTTGTGGGTGGGTGGGCCATGGGCGATCGCTTGGGGGATTTGTTTTCTTGGATACAACCTAAGCCCACCATCCCAGCTGAGTCATCAACAAGACTGGACACCTTGCATCGACTCAAGCGGAAATCGGCGAGGCTGGAACCTAGCGGTTCTGGGTCAACTCCTTCTCTTCCCAACGCAATCTCAACGGTGGGGTCAGCAATGGGGGCATCTACTTCTAACGAGTTTCTTCGTCAGATTACTCAAATCTGCGATCCATCGGGTGCAGGTGCAGCTTAAGTTATGCGGCTTAATTATCTTGTCGCTGCTGCCCAGCCCTAAGAATTCCTTAGATAATGGGACTCATCCTCCCCCAACTCTCAATCAAACACTTGCAATCCCACCCCACACAACAAACCATGGGCGACTCCACCTGGCAGCAACAACTCGTACAACCCGCGCTCTATCGCATCCTCGATGCCAACCTTGACCGCGTCCGTGAAGGCCTACGCATCATCGAAGAATGGTGCCGCTTCGGCCTCGACCATCCTGAATTCACCGACGAATGTAAGTCCCTACGCCAGGAACTGGCGGGCTGGCACCGGGCAGAATACCGCAGCGCCCGCAACACCGTCGGCGATGTCGGCACCGGCCTCACCCATGAGAAAGAAGCCCTACGCGGCGATATCGGTGACGTGCTCCAAGCTAACTTCTGCCGGGTTCAAGAGGCCCTACGCGTCTTGGAAGAGTATGGCAAGGTTCAGGACCCTGCCATGGGCGAAGCCTGTAAGCAGATGCGTTACCGGGTCTACTCTCTAGAAAGCTCTCTATTGGCCCACGATCGCCACAACAAACTGCAATCTGCCACGCTCTATCTCGTCACCAGCCCCGCTAACAACATCTTCAATACAGTAGAAGCTGCCCTCCAAGGGGGTCTCCAACTCGTGCAATACCGCGACAAAGAATCTGAAGACACGGTACGCCTGCAAACCGCGGCCAAGCTCTCCGAGCTTTGCCATGACTACGGTGCCCTGTTCCTCATGAACGATCGCGTGGACCTCGCCCTGGCCGTCAATGCCGATGGCGTTCACCTCGGCCAACAGGACATCCCCATCAGCCTGGCCCGTCAGATTCTTGGCCCCAACCGCATCATTGGCCGCTCCACCACCAATCCAGAGGAACTATCCCTCGCCATCCAAGAGGGTGCAGATTATGTCGGCGTTGGCCCGGTCAATGAGACCCCAACAAAACCCGGCAAAGCAGCAGCGGGTCTGGACTACGTGCGCCATGCAGCGGCAAATTGCCCCGTGCCTTGGTTCGCTATCGGTGGCATTGATGCTGAAAATGTAAATTCTGTAGTGGATGCTGGGGCAAGACGGGTGGCCGTGGTGCGATCGCTGATGCAAGCGGAGCAACCCACCCTCACCACTCAGTACTTCCTGGCCCAGCTCAACCAGCCCAACATGCCTAAACGCGCTAGCCAAGCCGTTCACACCGTAGACGCCATCTAAGGAAAACAAACAGGTAGGGACGTACAGCCCATAAGTCCACCCAGCAAATACAACACCGAATCAGGGTCGGTCTCTAAAAAAGCGTTTCGGGTTATGACCTGGACCTTTATAGAGGCCCACCCTGGGTTACGTTGAGAATCTGACGTCTTGATTTGCAATGCCATGGCTGACTCCCAATCTGTGACACCTTTGATCCTCATGGTCAACGGCGAAGAGAAACAATGCCCGACCGCCACCACACTGCCTCAATTTTTAGAACTACAGGGCATGAACCCCAAACTGGTAGCAGTGGAATACAACGGTCAAATCTTGCATCGGCAACATTGGGACAGCACCGTCATCGCCAATGAGGACAACCTCGAAGTCGTCACCATCGTGGGCGGAGGGTAAGTCATCCCTTCGAAATTCCACCATCGATTTACTAAGACTCGCCCGAAGCAATGACCCAGCGCCTTGCTCGAGCGAGCTTTTTTGATCCAGTCACAGAATTTTTATCTTGTTTTAAGAACCGAGACCAATTCCTATTCCGCTCAACAGATCATCGCCTCCTAGTGTGGAGAACCGATGCCCAGAAGTAGGGTGCTCAACTGGCCTAGCCATCACAACCCGCTAAAATGGAGGGCATACAACAACGTTTCAATCAAACAGTCCGCTGTCTGCGCGGCCAAAGACGTAACCATGCAAATTCAGTCTGAGCGGATTAAATCTGGAATTAAGAGGTTCCTCAAAATGTTCACCAAACGAGCATTGGTGCTGGCCCTAGTCACGGGTCTAGTCTTTAGCCAAGCGAGTCCTGCTTTTGCAGCGCGCAGCGGCGGTCGTGCCGGTGGTTTCCGTGCACCTTCTCCCACTCGCACCCTGCCTCGGGGCGGCGGCGGTTCCTACGGGGGCGGCTATGGCGGTGGATATCGCGGCGGCGGTGGGTTTGGCGGTGGATTTTTCATGCTGCCCTTTATGTTTGGCGGCGGCGGTGGATTGTTCTCGTTGCTGATCTTCTTTGCGATCGCCAGCTTCCTGGTCAATACCTTCCGTAGCCTGGCTGCTGGCGGTGGCGACGGCACAACTCCTGGACTCTCCAGCACGGCCAACCCCACCGTTACCGTAGCCAAAGTCCAAATCGGCTTGCTGGCATCCGCCCGCGACCTGCAAACGGACCTCAACCGCGTGGCCCGCACCTCCGACACCAGCACCAACGAAGGCCTGGCGGGTCTACTGCAAGAGTCTGTCCTCGCCCTACTACGTCACCCAGAATTCTGGGCCTACGGCAGCACCGACGGCGAAGTCACCAAGCTGACCCAAGCGGAAACAGCCTTCAATCGCTACACCCTCCAGGCCCGGAGCAAACTGGCTGCTGAAACCCTCTCCAACGTCAAAGGTCAATTGCGCGACGACGATGCTAAGCCCCTAGGCGAAGGCGGCACCTTAGCAGATATTGCCGGAGAGAACGAATACATCGTTGCAACTCTGATCATTGCCTCAAAAGGCAAGCTCAGCATCCCCCAAATCAACAATGCCAGCGACCTACGCACTGCCTTGCGCACTGCCGGAGCCATCTCCAGTGAAGAACTCTACGGTGTTGAGCTGCTCTGGGAGCCCCAGGCTGAAGGCGATGTACTGACAGCAGATGAGGTGATGGAAGACTATCCCGAACTCCGCTTGGTCGCTTAAACAGCGTGGTAATGGCCTAGCGATCGCCCCCTCTATATGGCTTAGAGCGATCGTTGTTCATATCCTTCGGTAGAGACTGAACTTAAGTTCAGTCTCTTTTCTTTCTTGGCAATGCTGGGAAAAATTCTGAGATCTTTTCCAGCCCAGCCGTAAAATTAACCGAGTCTTCTGTGTCATGCGAATTACTTTGCTCAGGCAGCGCTCGCACCAGTGAAGCCAAACGATTTCCAAGCCTAAGAAGCGCTGTGAAACAAATGGGTCAACAACGGTAATGTCGCGATCGCCAAGCTCACCATGACCCATAAAACAGCAGAGTCATACTGTTGAGCCTGTTGAGCAGGCACTAACAAAGCCTCAATGCGCTGCTCCAAACGATTGGTCTCATGAGCTTCAGAAAACATCACCCACCCCGGCTCCACAGGAATCGCAGCCTGAGCCATCTTTAACAGCGACTCTGCCAGTAGCAGGGGATCGTGGCTTTGGGCGGCCCAGCGATCCGCCCGCATCTCCCGCAATAGCAAGAGTTCAGCCCATAGGGAAGCTGTGCCGGGCAAGCCAGCCGTCGCAGTCCGCAACCAGCCTAACCAGAAAAACCAAAAGGTATCGCGGTAGGTCAAGTGAGCCTGCTCATGGTGTAATACCGCAGCAACCTCAGGCTCATTCAGCAAATTCTGCAAGCCTTGACTCACCACCAGCACAGGACGCCAAAAGCCCACCCGAGCAGCAAAAGGCAGACTGCTCTCTAACCTTCGAGCCACAAATCCTTGAATCTGTGTGCGAGGCAAGCGGCGAATCCGCAGGTGAGAACGCAAGGAATGCATAGCTTGCCAGGTCAGCACCCCAGCAAACCAAAGCAATGTGGCTAGCGCAAATCCATAGCCCAGATGGCCAACACTATGGCCCAACATAGAACCATGGATACCCATCGTTAGAATCGCGATCGCCATCGCGAAAACCAACAGCGGCGGCAGCAAAAAAGCCCCCAAGGCCACAGACCAGCGACGAGACCAAGAAGCTTCATGCCCTGCTAACCAAAAAAAGTGCTCAGACATAGCACCATAGATAAACCGCAGAGCCAAAGCCCCCGCCAAACTCAGCAGCATCAGAAGACTATGCATAGGGGCCATTCTCCTCAGCAGCTAAGTCAGACTGACTATCTCGCTGCAACCTCGCAGCCTTAAGACGTTGGGCCATCGCCTCAAATCGGTCCAGGCTAGCGTTATCTAGCTCATCGGCAAACGCTGCCACAATCTCCGCATCCCCCACAGCCAGGAGCTGCTTAACCTGATGATGGGCCTGGAGTACCTGAGCCTCTCGCTGGGACAAACGCGGCTGCCAGACAAAGGCCCGCCGATACTTCTTGCGACTCAGCCACCCCTTCGCGACAAGACGATTCAGCACAGTACTCACCGAAGCATAGGCAAGCTCTCGGTCAGGATTATCCAAAATTTGCTCATGAATTTGTTTGGCAGTGGCACCGTTGTACTGCCAAATAATTTCTAGAATTTCCGTTTCCAATGGCCCCAGAGAAAGGGTTTTGGGTCTGTGGGAAAAGAGAGACATAGGCAAATTCGATGGAAATCAGCAACCTAAAAGTGAGCTCGCGGAAGGCACGATCGCTCGTACGGGCCAGGCTTAAATTAGGAATACTCCTCTAGCATAGCGCTTCAGTCCCAGAGGCCTAGTTGAGGCTCGCTGCAATCTAGCGAGGACTTGCAGACTATAACGTTTCGCAATCCGAGCACGACTCAATGAGCAATTAGCTTGGCCCTTCAGGGATAACGACGGGTTACCACCGCCACTAAACCTTCTGCTCCACACCAAACCCAACCAGCGCCACATCCTTCAGAGGCTGACCTTCCGGTGGGCGTAAATAATTCAAGATTTTACGAATACGCAGTTCAGGATTCACCAGCGTGATGGAATCCACCGAGACACTCTTGGTATAACGAGTCGTCATCAACAACTCGCGAGTTGTGGGATCAAAGCGAAAGTCAGAAATAATCGGGCGGACTTCGGTATAGGCACGATCGCGCAAATAATCCCCATAGAGCAAACCGTCTTCGCAACGGTGAATCACAAACAGCATCCGCAGTTCTTGACTCACTTCATCACCAGTTTCCGACACCGTGTGGAAGCCCAACTCAAACCCCGGCAATGAATCGACATCAGCAGGCTCACTGTAAGCGTTGTCGCTCAAGACCTTACGCTTCAGGTCAATGCTCACAGGCTTTACCGCGAATTCCGTTCGCGATCGCTCCACTTCGTTATGTTGCAAATAGTGATAGGTCCGTTCAGTTCTCCAAGCCCCCACGCAGGCCTCAAAAAACTGATTAAATACAGCTATTTCTGCGATGGCTGTTTCTGCGATGGTCATAGCGCCCTGGACCTTCAATGGAAAAACCCTTCTTACTGTATCGGCTTAGCGCAATGACAGCCCTAACTCTAAGAACAGACAATTCCATCATGCTCTGCCAAGCATTGACCAGTACTAGCAAACATTGACCAGTACTCAAAAGCATATTCAGCCTCTAAACCGCCAATTAGCAGATCACGAAGGAGTAGAAATTGAATATTCAAAGCCTTAGCCTGCCCAACCGACACGGCACAATTAAGGAGAGAACAAAGACCGCGAGGAAAAGACCACGAGGAATAGCCAATACGCGCAATCACATGAGGGGAGACGATGGCACCCCTCCCTTAAGTCTATTTACAGACACCAGTAAATACTCGTACATTCATCTAAAATTGGTGACTCTATCAAGCTGAGATGGATAGCTTCGCGAAGAGTTACAGACAGACATTGATTGAGAATCCAAGTCTTCAGACAACCCGGAGCTGCTAATGCTGTTTTTCCCTATCCAGAGCAATACTTTATACAAAAATCATGCTTCTCTGCCACCTCTTCAAGAAGAGGTCAAGCCGACCTTTTACAAAGGTTAAGCCCGAACAACTATCTATACAATTGTTTCGTACCTTAAGATTTTGCACGAGAATCGTCTCTAAGCCGTTCTCAGGCTCAAGCGATTTAGATTGTCATGGAACGCGCTCCTGCTCCAAAAGACCGACTAGTCTCTTCCAAAGACTAGTTTATTCATGTGTAGGCGTCTCCAATGAGTGAAATTCAGTCCCTCCGGGAATAGTAATTTTATGAGTTAAGGAATCGAATTAGTAGTGCATACGTCCTCTGCAATGCAGTCCACATAATGCGAAAGCCTGTTCTAACGATTTTCTATCAATACGATCCTTGGAATGCAACTATCGGTGGCATTCAAACGATCATTAGTTCTTTTATAAAATATGCACCGGATAGCTTCCGTATACGATTCGTCGGCATCACAAGTGACCCTAGCTTAAAGTTAAGGCGCTGGCATAGTTTGTCCTTGAAGGGGCGCGATGTGATGTTTATGCCTCTCTTCTTCATGGAAGATGACAATCGACGCAAACTCATTCCCACAACACTGAGGTATACCTGGTCTCTGCTAGGTAAGCACCTTTCCTCCGATTTCATGCATTTCCATCGTTTAGAGCCAAGTTTGGCGACTTCTAGATGGCCCGGAGAACAAACCTTGTTTGTTCATAATGATATCCACAGTCAGATGTTGAAGGAGGGTGGCTCCGCCAAACAAGGTGGGATGCTTTGGAGTCGTGTTCCAAAACTCTATTTGGCGCTGGAGCGTAGATTGCTGAAGCGGTTTTCTCAGATTCTCTCTTGTAACTCTGATTCACGAGATTTCTACAAGGCGAACTATGCAGATATGGCAGATCGCGTTTCTTTAGTTCGCAATACTGTTGACGGCGAGCTGTTTCACCCGCTAACAGACGATAGTCTGGCAACTGAGCAAGCTAATTTGGCCAAAGAATTGGGATTGGAGCCAGACACCAAGTTTATTCTGTTCGCAGGTCGTCTACATCCCCAGAAGGATCCTCTGTTGCTAGCCCAAGCATTTGCCCAGTTGAAGCAGCAAAATACCGAGCTTAGCCCCCATCTATTGGTCGCAGGAGATGGGGAATTGATGGAACCATTGCGGGATGAATTAAGCCACCTTGGTATTACAACTTCAGTCTCTTTGCTAGGTCCCGTACAACAGTCAGAGCTCATTCGTCTGCATCAGTGCGCCTCTGTTTGCGTCTTAAGCAGTCGTTATGAAGGATTACCCTTGGTTGTTCTAGAGGCCCTGGCCTGTGGAACTCCCGTGGTCACAACCCGTTGCGGGGAAACCCCTAAATTGCTCTCTGAAAAGAGTGGTTTAGTCTGCGATGAACGCTCTCCTGAGGCAGTTGCAACAGCCATGGAAAGGGTTCTTGCCAATCCGGAGCAATATCCGGTTTCAGCCTGCACTCAAGATGCTCAGCCTTACGAAGCAAGGCAAGTCATCAGTGAACTGTATGGCCAAATGTTCAGTCGCTGGAAAGCCAAGACTGAGCCTGCTGTCGCCTGATACGGATATTTATTGAGTGATGAGGTGTCTAACGTGAGGATAGCCGTAATCGGTGCGAAGGGCTTGCCGCCAGGCCAGGGTGGTATCGAGCATTATTGTGCTCAAGTTTATCCCCGCATGGCCGCAGCTGGGCATGAGGTTGATATCTATGGGCGTACCTCTTACACAGGTATGCCCTGGTCAGAGCCCTGTGATTTTTCTGGGGTTCGGGTGTTCTCTATCCCTGCTGTGCCAAAGATAAAAGGAGCTGATGCAATTCTCAGTTCTGGGATTGGCACATTCATCGCGACATTCCTGCGACGCTACGATGTTATTCACATCCATGCGTTAGGCCCTGCTTTATTTTGCTGGCTACCTTTTCTGCTTTCGTCCTCTAAAGTCGTAGTTTATTGTCACGGACTGGATTGGCAACGGGTGAAGTGGGGCAAGTTTTCGAGCTTCCTCATTCACCTTGGCGAGAAACTGGCGGTTCGATATTCCAATGAGATGGTGGTGGTATCCCAAGAACTGCGTCGTTATTTCTGGGAGACCCATGGTCGCGAGACAGTCTATATTCCCAATGGACCAGCCCAATATGCCCCGTCAGATCAGGATTTTAGCTTTGGCAAACGCCTCGGCCTAGAAGCCGGTAAGTATTTAGTATTTTTAGGTCGTCTTGTTCCTGAAAAATGTCCTGACCTGTTAATTGAGGCTTTCCTCAAACTGAAGCAGCGCGGCTGGAAACTGGCGATCGTTGGCGGCAATAGTGACACGTCAGCTTTTCAAGAGAGGCTCTCAGGTCTCGTGAAAGGCGACCCTAGAGTCATCTTTACCGGTGTGCTTCGGGGACGCTATCTTGCAGAAGTTGTTCGAGGAGCAGGCATTTTTGTCTTGCCTTCTGAAGTTGAGGGACTGCCTTTAGCGATGTTGGAAGCGATGCAAGAAGGCCTGCCGATCGTAGCGAGCGACATACCGCCTCATCATCAGCTTTTAGGAAATGATCGAGGCGTAATGTTCCGGTCGTTAGACTTGGATGATTGCGTTGATAAATTGACTTGGGCAATGGAACATCCTGAAGAAATGAAGGTCATGTCCAACATCGCCCAAAGCTACGTTCGCCAAAATTACAACTGGGAGAGGGTTGTAAGAGATGCAAATCACTTGCACTTTACGCTTTTAGGTAGCGCTTCCGAGGCAATACCTGTTACTGTGTCTCCTCCCCAGGGAATAATTACGAAGAAAAGTAAGATGTCCGTTTCTCAGGGATAATCCCCCAGTGAGTGCGTGGCGATAGGCCTCCGGCCAGCCAGTCTACCTCCAGTCTTGGCGATATTAGAAAAGCAACTATGGATAAGCTCTCTTCGATTTTGCCTCCGATCAAGCGCAACTGGCTGCCAGCGCTCTTGACCTTCTCAGCTGCCATTATTGGAGCTGGTTTTTATATATCTGTGGCAGAAAAGTCTTATTTTTCTGCCGTTCGAGTCTCAGTCGAAGATCCCCAAGCAAGTAGTGTATCCACTCTTGGCCAGGGCTTAACTCGGCCTCCTGGCAGAGCGGGTAGCGCAGATCCTATGGCAACCCAAGCAGAGTTAGTGAAGTCTCAGCGTGTATTAGAGAGAGCGCTCCAACAAGAAGCTCCGGCTTTCGAAGCGCAGGGAGTTCCCTTGCCGACAGTTGGACAAGTCCAGCGATCGCTACAAGTCAAGGTTATTCCTGCCACCAATATTTTACAGATCGGCTATGAGGGGTTAGATCCTGATTTAACAGCTCAACTCCTTAATCGAATTGCTGCTGAAGTGATCAATCAAAGCAGTGAGAATATCCGTCTAGAAGCGTCTTCTATTCGCCAGTTTCTAGAGAGCCAAGTTCCCCAGGAAGCAGAGAAGCTGACCCAAGCTGAGACGATTGAAACTCAATATCGCCAAGCCAATGGAGTAGTGGATGTAAACGCACAAACCAATACCCTGTTGACAAACCTTTCTCAGTTGCAAGAACAGCAACGAGTGGTTGCAGGTCAACTCCAAGAGGCTCAGACCCGCACAGGGATGCTTCGGGAAATGACTGGGTTTGATTCTCCTGAACGAGCCTATGTTGCTTCTCGTATTGGTCAAGATCAAGAGCTGGCAGATTTAAAGACCAAGCTGATCAACCTGGGATCTCAAATTATTGAGGCACGGGCAACATATCAAGATAATCACCCCCAGGTTTTAGCCCTGGCCCAGCAGCAGGGTGATTTAAGGAGCCTCTATAGTCAACGCCTGGGACAGCTCATACCAGATTCTCAGTCTCTATCCGCTGGCTCAGTTGCCCAGGACAACCTCAGCCAAGACTTGATCTCCCGCTATGTGCTAACCACAGTTGAAACGGCAGCGCTAAATAATCATCTCAACTTGCTTAAACAGAACCAATCTTTTTTGCAAGACCAGTTGGCGACTGTACCACAACGAAAACAGGACCTGTCAACGCTTGAACGAAAACGAGATGAAGTCAAGTCGAATCTGGCCTTACTTCAGGGCAAGCTACAAGAAGCCCGCATTGCAGAAGCTCAGCTATTGAGTAATATTCGCATTGTCTCCTGGGCCTATGTACCTACCGTAGCTGCAGCACCTCAAGTTCCGGTAATCTTAGCGATCGCCACAGCGGCTGGCGGCGTATTAGCGACTGGAATTGTGCTGCTACTCGAAGCCTTCAACGGCACTCTGCGCAATGCGAATGAAATTGAAGCCTCTAGCGAAGTGCCTGTTTTAGCAGTCTTGCCAAAACCGTCTGGTCAGTTACTACTCTCTGCATCACGCACCAGCAAGCTAGAGCGTTTCCTAGATAGTCCCGGCGTAGTGGAGCCCTACCGCAGTCTACTCAAAACCCTAGAGCTTCGCATTAAAGACAAGCCTAGAGTAATTGTCATGAGCAGCACCGTGGAAAACGAAGGTAAATCCGACGTCATTGCACGCCTAGCTTCTGTTTCTGCAATGCTGTCCCGCAAAACCTTGATTATCGACGCAAACTTGAGCCGTCCCGAACAACAAGAAGTATTTGCTCTTCCTTCAACAGTGGGACTAACCCATGTTGTATCAGGCCAGGCCTCCCTACGGGAAGCAATTCAGCCCAGTGGATTTGAGAACTTGGATGTTCTCTCGAATGGTGAGTTTATTAGCCGCCCCTCCACAGTGACTGAATCTGCTGCAATGGAAATAGCGATCCGCGAGGCTTCCAAGGGCTATGACTTTGTTTTTGTAGATGCAGCTCCTGTCACCACATCTGCAGATGCTTTGACGTTAAGTCAGTATGCCGATGGTTTAGTCTTCGTTGTGCGTCCTAATTTGACGGTACGAGAAGCAATGTTCAAGTCCATGGCAGAGATTGAAAGCAACAATACGCCCGTACTAGGTGTTGTAGTCAATGAATCTCAATCCTTGCCTCGTTATGAGAGTTTCAAAAATATGAACAATACTCCGAGGGGAGTTGAAAAAGAATTAGAGCTACTGCCTGATTAAGTAAGAGACATCGCGCTGGCATGAAAAATTTTGACTTGCGTATCAGCAGACTAATATTTAAGCTTCTGCGACACCAGGGAGTCACTCAATTGACTAGATCTTAGCCCTATTCAATCTTTCCAATTGTTGCTTAAAACAAATATTCGCCATGTATAAAAGCATATTGAAAAGAATAGGATAATGATGGGTGGTGAGACCTCAAAACAACGATTTAGATAACGACTTCCGACCGAGCTGTATTGATTTTTTGGTGTCGCCATTATTATATTGATCGCAATTAGCCACATGATTGGCTTTACTTCAGATCATGGAATGCGAGAGCTCGATCAGATCTTCCGCTCTTAGGCTAGATTTCGGATCGAGCTAATTCAATCCATATGCCTGTTTTCTTTGCGATTTTAGATCTTATCTTTTCCGCTTTCAGTAATCGAAAAAGAAGTTACCGTAATCTTTTTTTTCGAAGAAATTATCTCATCTTCTTGTTCCACTAATAGTCTGCGCCCTACTCTACTTCTTTTTTTTCAGAATTTCTATAAAGGCAATGGGCTTTCCTGGCTTGACCTACTCAATTCAATGACCTCGCCTTATCAGATTTTTGGGTTTCTCCATGCTCTCATTTTGATCACTCTGTTTACATTTTTGTATTTTCGCGATCAAAGTTCTTTGATTCTGTATGGCACCATATCCATTGCATTCTTTGTGATTGGTATGAATACCAACAACCAGATTTTGCGCAATGGCTATTGGAATTTATTTTATGCAGTTGGATTAATCTTGGGGCATTTCTTCCCTTTAATTTGGCACCAGTTAGAAGAAGATCGTTTTAGACTATGGGATAAGAAACCTTTCATATTACTCGCACTGTCTTCTCCTTTGGCACTAGCTTTTGCCTGTTGTTGCTCGTTGCCCCCCCCAAATACTAGGCTTTGAGATTTCTCGATTGGTATTCGGTTTACCTACATTTTTCTGATAGTTGATGGGTATAATAGCTTGTGTTAAGTTACTTAGCAGGGGAAATTCTGGTGATGATGCCAAAGCAATTGGCTTTCGCAAAGTGATTTCATATATTGGCAAGCAGAGCCTGACTATCTATATTTTTCATGGCTACTTTACACGCGCTTTTACACTGCTGATGAAAATGCTTTTCCTCACTCTGGCTCTACCAGGTATATTTTCAACTTTTATTGGAACGACAAGCTCATTTTTGCTCTATTACCTCATCCTTCAGAGGAGTAAGAAGACTCTCTTTTTAGTGGGAGGAGGTGCATAAACAAAAACTTTGAATGAAGAACGGCTTTGTTCATTTCAGTTTGACCATATTTAATCTCACTTAATTTTCTTAACAAAGGAATCCTATGAAAGCGCCTTATCAAACTTTCGAGCAAATTCAAACTCACTATGAGTTAGAAAAGCGTCTGGCATCTAAGCTAAAAAATTCGAACCGTGAAGAGCGAAAGACACTTTATAGTTCTCTGTATGATCAAATGTTTCAGGAGATTCCATTCCACCCTCAGATTACGCGCAAGAAGGATCTAAACGATTCGAAGCGAGAAGTGGATCGTAAAATGCGACTAGTTTCTCGGTTCTTAAAGCCAGAGACTTCTTTTGCTGAAATTGGACCTGGAGATTGTAACTTTTCCATTGAAGCTTGCTCTAAGGTTAAAGCTGTAAAAGCTTTGGACGTCTCCAGTGAAATTACCCAGCGCAATGACCTACCAGAGAATTTTGAACTCGTTCTATTTGATGGTTGTTCAATTCCTCTAGGTGACGAGAATGTGGACTTGGTTTATAGCAACCAATTGATGGAGCATCTCCATCCAGAAGATGCAGACACTCAGTTACAGGAAATTCAACGTATTCTCAAAATGGGCGGAAAGTACGTTTGCATTACTCCAAACCGTCTTTCAGGACCCCATGATGTCTCCCAGTACTTTGATCCAGTTGCGACTGGCTTTCATCTTAAAGAGTATACCTATACTGACTTAAGAGCTGCTTTTCTCACAGCTGGGTTTTCACGAGTCCAAACTTATGTTGGTGGTAAGGGTATTTATTTGAGATTTCCTGTCTTTGTTGTAGAAACGATTGAAAAGTTTTTAGATGCTGCTCCCTTGAAATTGCGTAAGCTTGTAGGACGGAGTTTGCCTGGAAGATTCCTTTTGGGAGCTATTGTTGTCGGTGAGAAGTGATTCAAAGGAAGTTTCTTAGAGTTCTTTGATGCGGGAATCAGCTCATTCGGCTGATAAATGATTGCGGTAAAAACTGTGAAATGAACCTGAATCTGGAGAATGCCACTGCCCTATGGCCTTACAAACACTGAAGTTTAAGAATTTCGCGATTGCTGGGCTTGTGACGGTGCTGTTCTGTCTGATTGGCTTAGTCACTGGGCTTGTGGCGGGTCTTGACCCATTTGGGGCCGTGGTTTTGTCCTTAGGAGTGGTCGGCGCGATCGCTTGTATCCGTCGTTTTGATTATTTCATTGTGGCGCTTCTCATTTTGCGGAGCACCATAGACGCGTTCTCTGCAATCCAGTTGCCTGCTCTCTTTGCTGTAGGGCTTGATGCCTTGGCGATCGGATATGTGGTTATCAAGCTGCTGCGTCGGGAGACAATCCATACCGATCCATTCCTCTTCTTCTTTGCCGGTTGGTGTGCCTTTCAAGGAGTTTGGGTTGTTCTGCTCATGCTGGGGGGACTGGGGGGGAGTAGTGCTTTGTCTGGAGAATCTATTCGTGAGTTCGTACGTTTAGGCTCTTGGTTTTTGGTCTATATCCTGATCATGCAATTCAAAGGGCTTATAAGGCCTGAGAAACTGGCTACTCTTCTACTGCTTTCACTGCTATGCCCTTTGATTGTGGCTTTGCTGCAGATGGTTATCCCTACTGCGCTTCCCACTGAAATATCTCCTCTCGTTAGCACCTTACGGGGGCCCGGACCTGACGTTGGACTTAGAATTCGAGGAACGATTGGTCACCCGAATAGCTTTGCGACATTCCTGTTCTTTTTTATCGGTTTGACCTACTGGAAGCTTCTAGCGAGTCGCGGCAAGCGCTGGGTTTGGATTGGCATACTCGCAGTTCTGGGTTTGTTCTACGTCACAACGAAGGCGCTATTTAGTTTAGGGATGTTGGCAATCCTGATCCTTGGCATGGCGATGCGCAATATTTCTTTTTCTAAGTTCTTCCTTGGGCTCCTATTGTTTGGCGTGGTTGTGGCGCTGTTTGGCAGTTCTGAGTTTGGACAAGAACGCTTGGCCTCAATTGCACAGACACCGCTCCTCAATCCTGACATCGATGCATCCAGAGCTATTATTTTGTCGAAGAGTGACTACAACAGTTTCAACTGGCGTATTGCCCAATGGACAGACTACCTAACTCGATGGCAGCAGGCCCGGTGGTTTGGACATGGCATAGGGCTTAGCGCTTCACTAAGCTCCAATGATTTAGAGCCTCACAATGATTATGTCCGTTGGATTTTCGAGCAGGGAATTGTTGGCTTTAGCGGAATAATGGTGTTTTTTATAGCTCAGTTCTATCGCTTAAGCAGCCTGCTCCGCTCCCCCAACTCCACGACTCCTCAAAAGAATCTCTGCTATGTAATGATAGTTATGCTACTGGCCTTGCTATTCGGAATGTTAACAGAGAATATTTGGGACCACACAATGTTGTTTTTCTACTGGTGGGTCCTATTTGCAGTGGCAGGTTGGGATTGGCAAAATACCCAAGAAGCTTCAGAGATGGTGCATATTGCCAAATCTTGAAAGAGATCTAGGTCTCAGAATGTCATGTAGGCAGCGTAATGGTGACTTCTTTAAGCTTTCATCCCTTCTACAAAGAGATTGTAAAGCCTACAAAGCCTGAGAGGGCATCTCTGTTTGTAGGATGGATAATAGGGAAGCATACATATTGCATCTACTTCAGTCGAGAGACTTAGGCTAAACCCACAGCTCACGAGTTGATGTTAGATCAGTGTACTAGCATCAACTAGTGTAAAATTTATCCCGAATAGTCTTAAAAGCACTGGGAATCGTACTGCTTCCCCTTGTAGATCCATCAAGCTTGTTGATTTATCTCCAAGAATGAGTTCTTAGTAGAAGCTGAGACGATTTAGAGAAGAGATGATGCCGTTACATTATTGCTAGTCGAACTAACCGTTGGGGCTACTATGACAAAAACTGTTATTGCTATTGGCTTGGATGCAGCTGAGCCTCAGTTCATAGAAGAATGCATTGAGCAAGGTCTACTTAAGAACTTAGCTGCACTAAAGCAATCTGGAGCGTATGGACGCCTCAACAATTATTCTTCCTATCGCGCTGAGACACCTTGGACGACTTTTTTGACAGGCTGCTCCCCCAGTACTACTGGGTACTGGGGACCTGTCAAGCTAAAAGAAGGTACCTACCGAGTTGATGCGGTTGGTGCTTATGATTTTTGCGATTATGGTCCTTTTTATGACCTAGGCAAGGATTATAAGGTTTCCGTTTTCGATATACCCCAGGCACCTCTAGCCCCTGATGCTAATGGTATACAAGTTTTAGGCTGGGGGGCTCATTCTCCTCAAACCCCAAGTCATTCTTTGCCTGCAACTAAGCTTCAAGAGATCATTCAACGCCACGGTGAACATCCGGCTTTTGGCCATGACCATGCCAATATCTATAGTCCAGCCCAGGTAACTCGCCTCCATGGAGAATTGCAAGAGGGGATTCGCCGACGTTCTGCAATTTGCAGAGATCTGCTCCAACAAGATGATTGGAATCTCTTTCTGACCATTTTCAGCGAGACCCATTCTGCGGGGCACTGTCTCTTACACTTGGGTGACCCAGAGCATCCTGTACATCGCCGCGAAGGAGATACTTCAACAAATTATCTGTTAGAGACCTATAAGAAAATTGATGAATCTATTGGAGAGATTTTGGCTGCTGCCCCTGAGAATGCTTCGGTCATTGTCTTTTCTGCCCATGGAATGCAGGCCAACAATCTAGACTTAACTAGTACTTTTTTCCTAGGTGAGGCGATGTACCGGTGGAATTTCCCCGGCAAGGTGGGATTTGGAGCAGCCTCAAGTCAGTCGGCTTGGCGTCAACAGCAGCGTTCCTATCGAGATCTGTGGGCCCAAAAACATGATCCCAATCCAGTCACTCGCTGGATACGATCTGTAGCTCCAACCAAGCTCCACCGCATTTATGCAGGTCTTTTAGATCGCCTAGGGCTGTCCTCAAAAGGGGATTTTGTCTCGCCTTATCAATTGCAAAATCAGGGTGGGAGTTTTGACTGGCAGCCCGTAAGCTGGTACGCGCCGGCCTGGCACAAGATGAAAGCCTTTGCCCTGCCTAGCTTTTCAGAGGGCTACATTCGTATTAACCTTCAGGGCCGCGAGCCAAATGGCTGTGTTGCACGGGAAGATTACGATTCAGTATGCGATGAGGTTATCACTCAAATTGAATCTTTGCGAAGTGTGAAGACAGGAAAACCAATCGTGGACCACATCATCCGGACACGTACCACTGAAAATTTAAATGCGCTAGGAATGCCCGATGCAGATTTGATTGTGATGTGGAATGAAACTGAGCTGACAGACTGCGTTGAAAGCGATTCTTTGGGTCAAATAGGCCCTGCTCCCTATCAGCGTGCCGGCAGTCATACACCTCGGGGATTTGTGTTTTTGAAAGACGATCGCATCCAGCCGGGTTCTGATGTAGTTAAGGCTCATGCTCTGGATTTAGCTCCTACTATTTTGGACTTAATGAACGCTCCAAAGCCAAACCATTTGGAAGGGCACAGCCTCTTGCAGGCTGTGCCCGCCGCCGCGCTCGCGACTCGCTAGCAGAGGTATTAGCTCGCAGTCAAGCCTGAATAGCTAGAAGCGGTCTAAGGCTAACTTTGTGACTGCAGTTCACATCTGCTTATAATCCAATATCGCGAACAGATGTGAACTGCTAATTTTTGATTTTTCTTTGCTTCCGTATCAAATAAAGCCTATCTCCAATATTCTCCTTCCTTTGCTCTGACGAAAGGGTTAATGTGGTCTAGTACCTGACAGCGTAAGTTCTTCGACCAATTCTTTTCCTGGCTCCTTGCTGGGTATGCTCTTTACGAGAAGAGATGGTCTGGATATTTCCACCAGGCAATACTAGTTTGAAGACATTCACCAAAGCGAGGTCTTCGAGGCTAGTTGCTTTTATTACTCTAGCTGATGGGGAATCCCCTTATATTTGAAGAGTGGTCAAGGAGTTCTATGACTATCCAAATGGATAGTGGGTTTATCTAACGGCTAATTCTTTTAGTTGGGAACCAATATTTTAGAAATTTCTACTTTAAGTTGATCCTTTATGGCTGAGCTGCTTCCGAAGGTATCGGTATTAATCCCTGCCTACAACGCGATGGATTATTTGCCTCAGACATTGGCAAGTGTTCTAGCCCAAGACTTCACGGATTATGAAGTCATCATTGTCGACGATGGTAGCTCCGATCAGATCAAAGACTGGTATCGCACTGAGGTCACAGATCAGCGAGTGCGTCTAGTTTCCCAGGTCAATCGCGGGTTAGCTGGAGCCCGTAATACGGCGATCGCAGAAGCGAAGGGCGAGTACTTAGCCTTGCTTGATGCTGATGATTTATGGGAGGTTGACAAGCTCAGTCGCCAAGTTACTGTTCTCGATGAAAGCTCTACTGTTGGTCTGGTTTATACTTGGCTAGCTCTAATTGATCAAGCGGGTAAGCCCACAGGTCGTTTTCTAGAAAGTACCGAAGAGGGGTGGGTTTGGAGAGACTTGATTCACCGAAATTTTGTTGGCTGTGGCAGTACGCCTCTCATTCGTCGAGCTTGTTTTGAACAGGCAGGTTGCTTTGATGAGAACCTGGGCTCCTACATGGAAGATCTGGACATGTGGCTCCGGCTTGCCCTGAATTATGAATTTAGGGTCATTAAGCATCCCTTAGTTGGCTATCGACAGCTCCCTAATAGCGCATCTAAAAACTGGGATGCGATGCTTCGTAGTGCAGAGATCTTGTTCGAGAAAGCCTTTAAAAATCCTCCAGAGGATATTAAAGCAGAAGAGCTGGAACAGATTAAAGAGCAAGGCTATGGACGGATCAAACTGTCCCTCGCTTGGCAGCCATTATTGAGTACAACCAAAAATTTTGCGAAGTCGAAGGAGCTTGTGCAGGCTGCTTTAAACCATGATCCCTCTCTTCGTTTTTCACGAGATTATTGGCGTTTGAAGGCGACAGCGATAGTAATGAAGTTGTTAGGTGACCAGACTTATGGGCAATTGCTAGCGTTGATTTACCGCTTACGTCGTTTGGTTCTCCAAGGATAAGTCTATTCGATTTTTTGTGATGAATATGCGAGGTCTAGCTTGCAAAATAAACGATCTAAAAGGAGGATCTTTGCAAAGCCACAAAGTTACTTTTTCGACTTTGCAAAGATCCTCAATTCGAGCTTTATTTTTGTATTCTTTGCAGTAAATAACCGTATCATATTAGCCTGAAGCAAAGACACTTTCCAAACCTCCTCTCAGTGAATGCAGCTTAGCAGCATCACATTGAAAGTCAGGTTGGATATAATGCTGTCGATCTAGGCTTGCGAAAGTCGCAAGTCCTCAAGCTGTATTCAAAAGTCTTTTACATAGCTTGTATATCTGTAGGAATAGATAATTTTCGCTTCAGTATAAACAAGGTAAATACCGGAATAAACATCCAGCGGACCACTAGCACAGTGATAGCTAGCGGCAAAATCCCGTGGGGAACTGCGATCACGAGTGCAGTAATAAAAATCAATGTGAAAGCGGTATTCCAAGCAATATCTAGACCAATCTCATCCATCGACTGGAGGAGCTTTGAAGTCGCCTGGGCAAGCGCCATAGGCACTGCCGAGATGCAAATGATGATCAAAATAGGAATTGCATCAACCCACTTATCGCCAAAGACAATGGGTACGTAGAACGGAGCGAGGCAAGACTGAAGAATCACGAGTGGGGCAATGGTCAGAGCAATCGTCTTAAGGCTACGCAGGAAACGTTCTCGCAGCTGGGCGCGATCGCGGCGAGCCTCACAAAAATAGGGATACCAAGCACTAGCAAAAGAATTGATAATACTTTGGCTAATACCAATTCCAGCACTATAGGCAAAGAAATAGACGCCCAAATCGCTAAGTCCAAGAAAACGAGCCACGATCAAGTAATCGGCATCTTGACGGAAACGATTGAGTAAATCCACTCCAAGACGCTTACCACCGAAGTTCAAAATACTGCGCCAAGCTCTGAAGTAAGGGAATTTCTTAGGCTTCCAATCGCTGAAATGAGCCACGATTGGATACCAGACAAGATAGCTAATCACGATAGCCCAAACAACGGACCAGACGCCATAACCCAGGAAGGCCATGGCCATGATGATAAGGTTACTGACAATGGCTTGGGCCGACATGCACCAAGCTCTTACCTGAAGTAGGTTACGTCGATCTAATAGCGCCCCCTGAACAATGTAGGCTGGGATAATTAGATAACTCAAGCCCAGTGCACAAATCGGCAAGACTAAGCTCGTATTCTTGTAATACAAAGCAATGGGATAGGCCAACAGGCATTGGATAACAAACAGGGCCCCCATAATGATCCAGTTGAGGGAGTAGGCTGTCTGGCAGACTTCCTCAAGTTCATCGTCATCTGTCTGAACAACCTTGGCTGAGATTCCTCCTCGGACACTAATGACATTAGCAAATTCAAAAACGCTATATACGGCTGAGACCATGCCATAGTCAGTCTTACTAAAGAGGCGAGCCAATACGACTGTGGCCCCAAGGCGAAAAATTCGCTGGACTAATTCCGCACCGCCAAGCCAACCAATATTGGATGCGTATCGGCTAGAAGCAAAGGTTTTTAAGCGATCAATTAGCATGAACAGCGAGGGAGGAGTCCAAGTGGCTGGGACGTAAGCAAATCTGGTAGGCGCACTTTGACTATACTCAGAGAAAAAGCCATGTTTAACACTAGCTCATAGATAATCAATCAGTATTGATTCTCAGCTTGTATTTTTATTGAAATACAGCCTTGGAACACGATTTGTCCCGCTGAATGAGTGGGTCCCTAGACTCAGTGCTTATCATTCCCAAATAATCTGCTGAGTTTTGCCACCGCTGTAGACTTTATTCAAAAGCTTACGGGAACGCTATTCATGGGATGATCTTGCGGCTGTCTCCTACAAAGTGAGGCACAATAGCCTTTAACTGACCGTTGGGGTTTCTCTGATTTATGCGGGTACATCATTAGAGTACCGACATAGCTCGGACAATCCAATGTATTGAAGAGAGTTGCAGCCCTTGAAATAAAGCCCGTACAAGAGGTCTACTCGTCAGGGAGTCGTTATACGACCCATATGAAGTCTGCGCTGGTCTTTGTTTAAATG
Organism: uncultured Pseudanabaenaceae cyanobacterium; assembly: GCA_938021205.1. GTDB lineage: Bacteria > Cyanobacteriota > Cyanobacteriia > PCC-9006 > JAAUQQ01 > JAAUQQ01. The sequence goes on along the minus strand of CALIGI010000058.1, from coordinate 60,278 downwards.
TCGGAAAAAAGTTCTAACCCAATGGTTCAGTCTGCGATCGCGAAACCTGCTGTTTCAATAGTGATTCCTGCTTACAACGCGATGGTCTATTTACCTGAGACCTTAAAATCTTTGTGGCAACAGACTTTCACAGATTTTGAAGTGATCGTTGTGGATGATGGCAGCACGGACCATATTCGAGATTGGGCCCAGTCTCAAGATGACCCTCGCTTTCGGCTGGTATCCCAGGAAAATCGAGGCTTGGCTGGGGCTCGCAATACCGGAATTCGCGAGTCTCGAGCTGATTATGTCGCTTTTTTGGATGCCGATGACCTTTGGGATTCAGCGAAGCTAGAACTACAAATGGCAGCATTGTTGCGATCGCCAGAGGCTGCCTTGGCCTATACCTGGTCTGCCCTAGTCGATGCCCAAGGCGTTCCAACGGGACGCATCTTCAAAGGCGAAGCAGAAGGAGAAGTTTGGTCAGACTTAGTTTTGTTCAATTTTGTGGGTTGCGGCAGCACGCCAGTGGTGAAGCGCTGTTATTTCGATTCCCTCGGCATGTTTGACCAGAATCTAGGTTCCTCTGTAGAGGACTGGGATATGTGGCTACGCCTGGCACTGCATCATCCCTTTGTGGCTGTGCCCCAACCCCTAGTAGGCTACCGTCAACATGAGAACAGTGCCTCTCGGAATTGGCGTCAAATGGAACGTAGTTTCAATATTGTGCTGGATAAAGCTTTTAACGCCGCTGAGGAAGCGAAAGTGCCCAACCTAGAGGCATTAAAAAAGCGTGCCTACGGCAATGTTTATTTGGATCTAGCCTGGAAGCCACTTCAATGTGTTGAGAAGGATATCGCTGCCGCCAAGGAGATGCGGGCTCAGGCTGTGGAATACAACCCTGGTCTGTGGCAAACCAAGGAATACTGGCGACTTAGTTTAGCCATTAACATGATGAAGTTCTTTGGGGAAGCGGGTTATCGCCGCCTCGTAAAGACGCTCTACGGTGTAAGGCGCACGGCTCCTTAAGAGCTTGAATATCAGACAGACGACAATAGCGTTATCGGTTCAGGCTTCCCCCCCTTCTCCCTAGAGATGGTATTCAAATCCCCCGTTTCAGGGGGGAAGCGACGGCTTATTAAGCCTTTACAGGCCGAGTACTGCGAGCTCGATGGTGGAAAAAGGCGACTAATACCCAGAGGCTTAAGGTTAGGACTCCATCTGTCGCGAGGCTAGCCCAGGCGGCTCCCTTCCATGAATACAGTGGGATAAGCCAGGCATTTCCTAGACCGTTCAAGATGGCCATGACCACTTGCAAAAACGTGCGGTAACCCTGCAGGCCCGCACCTGTGAGCGTATCAGCGGCGAAGTATTGCAAGGATTTAAACAGCAGAATGGGGGAAAGCCAACGTAAGGCCGCGATCGCAGGCTCATATTCCGGTCCCAAAACAGAGGGAACCAGCGGTGCTACGAACCAAAGACCGACCGTCGCGATGGCACCATAAGTGCCTGCGAGGGGAACTAGTCGCTTGGCAACGCTAAAACTGCCTTGGATACCAGCGGCTCCTTCTTTAAAGAACTTGGCATAGGACACAGACATGACAGATAAGACTGGGGCCATGGCCACATCAAGAATGCGATAGGCCGCAGCATAGATACCGGTGGCCTGCAGAGTGGCCATGCGAGCCAGCATCGTTTTATCTAGATCGGTAGAGAAGCTTTGAGCGGAGAGGTCTACAGCAAAGTAAAAGCCCTGGGTGAGTTCGGGGTGGATTTGCTTGAGAGCCAGGCGAGGTGGACCGATATCGCGCCAGACGAGAAAGAGGGCCACCGCAGCAGTCGCAATGCGGCTGAGGAGATAAAACTGTCCCCAAATTAAAGCCGTGGGTTCAGGAATGAACAAGCTTAGGCAGAGGGCCGCGAGAACACTGTTAATACTGAGTAGAACATGGAGCTGAGCATTTCTGTGAGCCAGCTCTACGGCCAAAAAAACCTTAAGGGCTACATCGAGGACACGGGAGAAGAAAAGATCGGCAATACCAATGCTGACCCAAAGGCCAAGATGGGCAACGTTGGGCAAGATGATTTCCCCGGCAGGGATGAGCAAGGCAAAGCTCAAGAGGGAAAAGGTGGTAACCAGATAAAGGGCATTGCCCCAGGCTTGGGGAAAATGTTCTCGATTACGCGCCACTTGCTTGGTCAGCACCTGGGCAGCCCCCCAGGCTGCAAAGGGAAGTAAGACCTTCGTCAGAGCCATCACGCCAATAAAGGTGCCGTATTGCTGGGCTCCTAGGGCACGAGCCACAAGCAAGAAGTAGGCAGATTGAAGCAAAGTTCGCAGCAGGCGAGCCCCTAGAATCCAGAGGGTGCTCTGGGCAGTGCTGTTATTCCGCAATTTATTGAGCTTACCGAGGAGGGATTTCATGAACTGTAGCCCTCCAAAGAATTTTGTTGGGTTGCAGGGGCTGGCAGATCACGGGGCTGAAGTTGCGTCTGGGTCAGCTGGTAAGGCTGGAGACTCAGGGCGACATAGAACACCCAAAACAGGTCATTAGGCACTAAAAGGCTACTCTCCGCAAGGTTACCCATGAGCATGTAAACCATGAAGGCCAGAGGCCAGATATGGGTGACGGATTGACTTTGGCGGAGCTGGATAAGACTGAGAATGGCATGGTAGAGGAGACTGACGAAGAAGAGAGAAAGACCGATGAAGCCAAGCTGAATGGCAATATCGAGGAAGCCGTTGTGAGCATTGGGCGTCTCCCAGAGATAGATGCGCCAAATATCACCGGCTTCGCTATCGAGTCCTTGCCAGAAGCCGTAATAGCCATAGCCAAACCAAGGCTGCTCGACGAGCTTGTCGAAGGTCAGAGCCCAGATTTTTGTGCGACCCGTCAGGGTGACGTCTTTATTGAGCAGGTTCGCGATGACAGCGAGATGTTGAGAAATCCAAATGCCGCTGCCCAGGGTGAAGGCAAAGCTGCCGATGAGGCAGGGCAGCAGAAAGGAGATGGACCAACGACTTAGGGCGAGGCAGGCCACGATCGCCGCAATAACAACACTCGCATTAATTAAGGCCCCCTTTGAGGTGCAGAGACCAATCAGCATTACGGACCCCATCAAGCCCATCAAGGACCAAAAGCGGGCGTGGGAACGAGGCCGTTTGGGCTGAAGCGATCGCAATAAAAAAACCGCGACACTAAAGACCATCAACTTACCCAAGGTATTTTTATGGGTGTAAATCCCGCGCCAGTCTCCCGTGTGGGTACCGCCCATAATTCCATACTTGGGCAAGGCAATAGCATAGAAAAAGCTGAGACAGACAATCCCCCCAAAGGCCCACGCCAGGAGTCGGAGTTGCTCCTCCTGGGAGTAGCGTCCCGCGAGATAAAGGCCAAACAGCGTTGTACCAATAAAGGCAATACTCTTCGCGAAGGTTTCGTCAGGGGTCGAAGACCAAGCAAAGGAACCTGCGGCCAGGGCGACCAAGAGAAGGGTGAAGCGATCGCGCAATAGCGTCTCTAGGGTCTGTCGCCAACGGCAAGTCAGCAAAGCAGCAAAGATACAGTAAGTGCAAATGAACACCAACTTCATGATGGGATAATCCGCCGGAGCATTTCCAGGCTCACCCTGGCTATATCCTCCGGAGAGGAAGACCGTGAAAGGTCCACCAGAATACAGAATTAGCACCGAAACAGTAAAGGCCTTTTCCAGGCGCACAAAAATGAGAGGCAAGGTCATGGCAAACCCAGACAGGGGTGTGATGGCAATGCGATGAATGACTCAAACAGTCGTTGCAATACTGTGTAATACCATGTAATACCGTACCTAACAGGGACCGTTGCCCCTAGGTTGCCCGACTAGGCATCGGAGAGAGACAGTTCGGGGATGTGGCTAGGATCTAGACTGAGCAGAGGTTGCCCATCAAAATTCTCCGGTTGATCTTCACCCAAGAGGTGCAGGAGCGTGGCAGCAACATCAACGGCCTGTCCCGTTGGCAAGCGACTGCCCGGTTTTATTCCAGGACCTTGGACCATGAAATGACCTCGGGCTCTATGGCCACCGGGACGGTTGTAGGTGACCGGGCCAATACGACCGAGCTGGGGGCTTTCAATCACATCCGTTGGACAGTCATTCCAGATCACCATGAGATCGGCATGGGGATGGCGATGGCTCTCATCATCAGCTCCAGCGCGCGTACGCTGAACTGCTTTGACGAGGGGTAAGCCGCTGCGGCTGTCCTTGAGCCCATGAAGCATTTCAATGAGTTCATGACAGGTGGCATTGTAGTCTTCTGGGGCAACCTGACCATTGGCTTCGCGACCCTGCAGATTGATGCGGATTTGACCATCAGCAAAGCCGGGGAGCGCAAAGGCACGCATATTAGGCCAGCAATGTCGATAGGCCAGGATCGGCATCCAGCTTTGGGATTGGCCTTGACGTTTGAGTCCAACTGGAGAAGTGAGGCCATTGTCTTGGGTGGGCCAGAAGCGAGTGGGACAATGCCGCCGCCACCAGCGTCTCAGCTCGTTATCATCAGCGAGCTGGCACCAAATTTCATCGCTCCAGCCACCGCGCTGGGGTTGGCGAATGGGCTCAGCGGGAGGCTGGGAAAGCTCGCCATCGGTAAAGCCGATTTGGCCAGGAAAATTCCAGCGATACATCACTTCACCCAAAAAGAATAGGCTCAGCAAATCCGTATGGTTGGGGCCAATGCCATGGAGGGAATAGCTAACGATGTAGGTATCTCCAGGGGCCGCTGAGAAGATTTTGCCCAAAGCTTCGTCCACTTGCTGATAGACCTTGAGTAGAGGGTCAGCACCGTTTTTAGGTTGACGAAATGGGTAGAAGGGGTGGTCAGGCTGACTTTGATCATAGAGATCATGACCAGCGGTATGGGTTTCCCCAAAGCCGATCATGCAGAGGTCCCAGTCCTGACGTTTGACCAGAGCTTTGCCAATGGCAGTACGGGCGGTAATGCTAGCGGGTAGGGCCTGTTGAATCCAAGCACCATATTTTTGATCCCACCATTTGCCGTTGTCCTTACGGTAGACCGGGTTGGGACCAAATTTTTGTAGAATCATTTCCAGGGCTTCGGGGGGATTAGATTCACTGGGATAGAAGGGATGGTGGCCACCCCAGCCTGTAATTTGGGTGCCTCGAATGCCTTCGATAACGCGAGTGACGGGAATGTCAAAAACGGTTGCATTGAGGCGATCGCGAGGCGAGCCTGTGCAGGAATTATCCAGAGCGTAAAAGGGCTTATATTCCCCATAGTCATAGCCCCCATAAACCGAATCCAACTTGATACTGTAATGGTTAGGGTCATACTCAATCGTGTCCCAAAAGCCTGTCTTGTGGGGAAGGCAGCCCGTCATGGCCATAACCCAGAGAGGCTCCGTATTGGAGAAGTTCTCATGCTGGCCCTGGTGACCGATTTGGGTACGAAGATGGCCGTAGGCACCGTTTTGACGCAGGAAGTTGAGATTCGGCAGCAGGCCCTGGTCCATCCAAGGTTCCATTAAGGTGGGGTCAGCAGCATCTAGACCCAGGGCAAGAACGCGACGTTTCATAGTGGAGATCGCAATGAAGGGATTTTGGTAGATGCCTCTCAAAAACAAGTCTCGGTAGGCGCAAAGTCTCTCCGCCCTAGTCTCAAAAAGCCCACAGCAAGCTCACACCCAGCCTTGAAGACTGGGCTCAGTCATGGGTGGAATGGGATTGAGTTTTGGCAAGGGGAAAGGCTCCCCATTTCAGTCCTCCAAACATTCAATCCAAGTCCCAAGACCTAGCAGCTAAGACTGGTCAAACAGGATCTGGCGAATGGGGGCAGCAGAGAGAAACCATTGCGCAGCTCGCTCAGCCTTAAGCGAAATCACTTCGGTCGTGAGGCGATCGCTTTCCGCTTGGGCCTGTCGACAACCGGCCACTAAATCCCTGGCATCCATGGGGTCCACATAAACAGCCCCCCGAGGGAACAGTTGCTGGAGCAAGCTCGTATGGGCCAGGACCATGGGGCGATCGCAACCCAAAGCCTCATTGGCAACGCTCAGCTGAATGCCATCTAGCTTGGTTAGACCCACCACTGCCGTCGCGTTGTAAACCAAAGTATTAAACTCTCCCTCGGGAAGGAAGCCCGGAAACTTGACATTGGTAGTAGCCTTGCTCAAGTCATGACGACCCTGGGCTCGGGCTGGATTGCCTGTGAGAACAAAGGTCAGATCTGGTGCCTGGCGGGCTGCCTCCAGAATTTCGGCAATGGGCTCATCAGCGTTAAAGGAGCAGGGAATCAGAAACCAGGGGGTCTTTAGCCCCAAGCCCTGGGCCAATTCAGCCAAACCCTCACCACAATTTAAAGGCTGAACTCGATCCAGCAAAACTTGGGTATGGGTCGGAGAAATCCCCAGCTCTTTGGCCTGCAAAGCCACCATCTGGTTGTGAACGATGACGGCATCACAGCGGTTGAGCAAGGCCACAACAGCAGGAAATTTAATCCAGGGAGCGCGGAACGTTGCATTATGGCAATCCGCAACCAGCTTGACCTGGGGATTAACCAGCAACTTGTAGGCAAAGACCAAATACAGTAGGGGAGCCGGAGGCATTTGCACCCAGATAATCTCTGGCCGTTGATGCAGCATGAGCCAAAGACTCTGCCAGGCTTTCATCACATATTCGAAGGGGCGCAAAAACTTTGGCTTAAAGCGAAGGCTGATATGGTGCAACTCATAGCCAAAGTAGGACTGCATCGTCACTGCCCGCCGTTGAAATGGCACCCAGGCGAGAAATAGCTGCTGGGGCGCATTGACCGCATCTTCAGCCTGATGGGAGGGGGGCGGTTGGATTTTAGGTTTGGGTGCTGCTTGGGTAACCATGGCGGCGGAGAAATGCAAATAGAGGAGCTAAAGGAGCGTCACAGCAAAGATAGATAAAGACCTGGGCACAGCCCACCAAGGCAAACTGATTCCACCTTGTGAAGCCATTGCTATCGCGTGATGCGTCGTAGCAGCTTGGACAAACGGTCAATGGGCTGGGGGCGAGAGCCACTGACGAGAAGCCAGTCCACCACTGGACGAACCCAAGCCTTAGGCGCAAAGCCAACCCAGAGGAACCAAGCACTGAGAATGAGCTTGCGCCGCGCCTTGTAGGAGCGCAAATGCCACAGCGATACAAGACCGCGCAGAGCAAGCTGCTCCGGTTGATCCCCGGGACAGGGGTGCTGTTGGGGAGATAGACGACTAGAGGGCAGGCGGGACATTAAGTGGAAGTGATCACCCAGACCAAACTGCTCTAGAGAGATTACTTCTCCAATGATCTGACTCAAATACTGGTAGCGGAGGAAGTCATGCTGAATCGAACGATGGAGATGGGATAAGCACACCGCATTGCCTAAGGGTGCCCAGAAATTGTTCTGATGTTTGCGACGAGCCCCTACCGCAATCTCTACGGCTCCCACTGCGCCGTAGAAAGGAGCCACCGTAACCAAATAGCCATCGGCAGAAATACGAAAATCTGATTCCGGAATGGGCAAAATTTCCGTCAGAACACGACGATGAAAACTAATTCCACTGGTGACCGTGGTGCTGTAACGGCCACGCTGGCGAAGGAGCGATCGCACATCCCCTTGATCAAAAGTAATCTCCGGTGCTGGATATAGATCGATGGCCTCACCCTTAGGATCGACGAGCGTTAAACGACATTGAATTTGAACCGTTTCAGGCCCAGCGCTATCTGAGCACCAAGCTGCTGCAATGGTGCGAAGTGCATGTTCAAACAGGTAATCATCCGCATCCAGGAGAACAATAATCTCACCTTGACTCACCGCGAAGCCAGCATTAATGGCAGAAGCTTGCCCCCCGTTAGACTTAAGCACTGGGATGATGGAATCGCCATAGCTGCGAATAATCTGCGCGGAATCATCGTCAGAGCCATCGTCCACCACAATGATCTCAAAGTTCTCATAGCACTGAGCGAGACAACTATCAATAGCTTGGCGGAGGAAAGCTGCATAATTATAGTTATTGATGATAATGCTCAAAAACGGATTTTTCGAGAGCAATGAAACTGGCTGGGTCGTGGGAATATAGAGCCCATCTAGCTGCTGTTCAGCTTGGACAACCAGGTTCGTGACATTGCTGCACACCGTTCCGATCACAGGGGCTTTATTCTTCTTAGTTGAAAATGAAGTAACCAAAACTATTCGTCCTGATACCCAAGGAGCATGTTGGTAGACCCAAGCGTGGATCAAGCCCAAAAGTCAATAAAATGGTCAATCCTCTGATTTCATAACCCAGGAGCGACTCAATGCTCCGGCGGTATTTCAGAATTACACCTACGATTGCGATGGCTAGAAATCGTGGGTGACCATGCCAGACTTGTCATGACGAACCACGATGCTGCAATCAAAATAAGAGCGCCTAGCTTGACGCAGCAATAGGTGGCTGTACCAGGGGGCGGAACTATTGACGATAGACCGTTCCGGGTAGCACTTGAGCAAATATGCAGTTAACTTAGGACCTTCAAATAAGCTGGGCGGGCATAATGCCGGAGGGTTGAGAATGGCCTGCTCTAAAGCCTCAAATGTAGTGCAGTGGTGAACCCCACGACTGGCAACACTACGGGCAAACATCAACTGATGGTCATCCACATGCTCATCATACAGAGCTAGACGAGGTAGAAGAACAAAACGGGTCTGGGATGCAGCAATCAGGCGAGTGGAGCCTTGTCCAGCATGGGAGATGACAAATCGAGAGCGCTCTACCATAGCCTTGAGCTTGGCCTGGGTAACAGCGACCTCAGCCGTGACGAGAGGATGATTGATCAGCGCAGAAATATCACTAGTGCCGTATTGAATGAAAACAGGTTCATCAATAACACCACTATCCAACAAAGCTTTGAGCCAAACGATAGAACGGTTGAAGCGGTAAGGAATTGTACCTAAGGTTACTGTGATCATTCATCAATCTCGCACGTCTTTAGTGAATCAGCCAGGAGAAAAGATAGGGCCGGGGTAGGCTGTTTTAAGCGATCGCCGACAGGAGAATTAGATAATTAGAAATTGGCATTTATTCATCACCTAATTATTCCTAGACCTAGGTCACAGTGCCTTGAAAAATAGCTTTAGGGTAGCGCTTGCAAAGCTGAGGCCACTGCACATAAAATTCACTTGCCAAGGGATAGACCAGCTTGCCTGAAATACTCAATTCTTCTGAGCGAGAAATGCTTTCAATAAATAGAAAGCGAATCCCTAATATTCGAGCTGCAATCGCAAAATTAATAGCCATACTGGCTCCCGTAGAGATCACCACATCAGGCTTATGCTGACGCAACAATGCAAACGTCCTAGGCAAGTTAAAAATGAGAGTTAGCAAATCTCGAGGGGCTTGGTAAGGCATCCAATCCACTGCCTCTCCCCGCTCCTTAAGTGCATGGGTATCTTGCTTGTAGTCAGTGACCCAAACCCGGTCATGGCTAGACCAAAAATCCTCAAGGGATTTCATTGTGGAAAAGTGGCCGCCGGAAGTACAGGCCAGTAAGAATCTCATGGAGTGAAGCCTAAGGAGAAGAAATGGCTTGGTAAATACACCGCTTCTCAATGACTCAAAGTCTGATAGCTCGCTCATTGATGTAATCAAGCATCCATCACGAGAAGAGCTAGGGTCAATCGGCTAGATTCTCGTATATAGGCGTGGCTTACACCTAAAATGTTCATGTTGAACTCATATGCCTAAGCTACTCGCTTCCAGAATTAGATGTACAGTAAATTACTGATACTTTATTTGATTTTTATCGGATCTAGCGGAGTTTGAATTACTTGCTAACAGAAGATTTCAAAAATTCAGTAGAACCTACAAGAGATGGATATATAAAGTTAGTTTATTCCTTCTCAAAAGACAGAATCAAGGAATTATTCAGCTCGACTCAATATCTGGAAAAGCAAGAAAAATGCGCTAGTTATTAATTCTACTTTTTAGACTACAACCTAATATGTACAGATATCATTGCCTAACATAGACAGATTTTACAAACGATCAGCCCCCTATATAATACTCCATTTTAATTAGCGTTCTAATCCTAGTTAATCCATCAAAATAGATCACATTATTCACTCAGAAAAACGAAAAAATCATCCAAAGACTTGTAGCCTTACCAACAAATAATCCTAGCCTGCGATCGCCCTCTATGGCATCAACTAGGCTGGCTGTTCCATCATTGCCACGGGAATACTAAGCCTAGGATGACTGACACATTCATCGAATAATGTCCTACTCCCGTTAGCTGCATCTTCCATAGCTCAACTCTGAAAGCACCACCTTCATCACAGCGATAAGCCATCGCGGGTTGATCTTTTATCTATTGCAAAGGAAAACAGCTTTAGGCAGCTATGAAGCTTACGATCATCGCCATGGAAATCCCCTATCCTCCCATCCATGGAGGAAGGGTAGATATTTGGAGACGCATAGAAGCCTTCAAGATGCTGGGAGTGGAAACACAATTAGTCTGCTGGAAAGCGGAAGAGCCCAAGGCCAGTGATTTAGTCAAGCTCCAGGATTCCGTCAACGATCTCCAACTTCTAGATTTCACAGGAAAAACATTCTCTTCTTTCCTACGCCGTGGCGTGGATTTATTGCAAAATCCCCTAGGTATTACATCACGCAGGCTCACCCAGGAAGCCTTTGACCAACTCAGTGACGATGTCCGGTGCTTTCAGCCAGACCTGCTACTGATCGATGGTATCCATGCTGCGGTCCTAGCCCAACAGCTCTCAGTGAAGCTCAATATTCCATACATTGTGCGCTCCCATAATATTGAGCATCAACATCGAGATGCACTATTCAGAGCGGCCACAGGCAAACAGAAGTTATCTGCTTTCTTGACTGTTAGAAATCTGAAGGCACTAGAGTTCTCAACCTTGCAAAATGCCTTAGCTTTTTTTGACATCTCCGTGGATGACTTAGCATTCTGGAAGGAGGAGGGCTTTGAAAACGGCTATTTTCTCCCTCCCTTAGCCCATTTAGCCAGTCAAGCACCTCAATCCAAGGTTGATTCTGAGACCTTTGATCTCGTATTCCTCGGCAATCTGTACACGGATAACAACGTAGAAGGCATTCGCTGGTTCTTGACCGATGTTGTTCCCCTGATTCAAGCCCAGAAACCAGATCTGTCGGTCCTGATTGCGGGCTCTAAGCCGCGCCAGAGCATTCGAGAACTCTGCGATCGCATTGACGGTGTTACCCTCCACATCAACCCAGAGTCTGCGGCAGAAATCTACAACTCTGGTCAGGTTTTAGTCAATCCCATCGCGGTGGGAGGAGGAGTCAGTATCAAATCCATTGATATGCTGGCCACCCATAAGCCCATCGTATCCCTCGACAAGGGCATCTATGGACTGCCAGACTCCGTCAAATCTCTGTTTTACCTAGCTTCAGATGCCCCATCCTTCGCAAGTCGAGTGCTGGATTGCTTCTCTGAAAGTCTCACAGACCCGGAAAAAGCACAGCGACACCAGTTGATTGATGAAGCATTTGGCTTACCCCAAGTGGCGTTGCTGGTGCAGCAGCTACAGGATATTTTAGCGCGAGATCGCTCTTCCCATTGAGACGCTCTCTAACAACCATTAGAGAGCATCTATCCACTCCCGCAATACCCCAAAACCCAAGCCCCCCACCTAAAGTCCAGGTGGGCTTGACTCGAACCCAGGGAACAATGCGAGAGACACAACCAAAGCCCCAGTGCAATGCACTGGGGCTTTTGAACTCCGACAGACAGCCTCGAAATCACCACCATCTGACATCAAGCAACCCATACAGAGCTTAGAATGCACCTTCAGGATTAGCACCTTCAGGGGGAGCAACATTACCTCGGGGAATCACTTGACTTGAGGGTCCAGGCGACGGCACGACAACGCCACCTTGGGCATGACGGCGATCGCGATTACTCTCATCAAAGGCCATCAGCGCTGCCGCCCCTGCCGCCAGAAGCGCCCCCGCTAATCCTCCAAAACCCACAATGATTTGCTGACTGGTTCGGTTGGGCTCATCAGGCAACGCAGCAGGCTCCAGCAAAGTCGCATTACCAATGGACTGTTCCTCCGCCACTTGCAAATCCCGCAGACGACGCAGATTCTCTTGATAACGTTGACGGGCAACTTCTTGAGTACGCTCCAACTCCTTTTCTTGCTGCTCCAGACTGGGAAGACTGTTCGCACGGCTCACATAGCGATCGCGATATTCTGCCAAAGTTTGCAGTCGATTTTCCAGTCCTAGACGTTGGACCTCAGCTTGGGCAAACTGAGCAATCAGCTCCTGGCGCATCGCCCCCATTTGTAAATAGCGCTCGGGGACTTCAGTGCGATTGCCGACCACCGTGATCATTTCCTCCCACAGTAGCTGCTTGAGGGATTCCTCCTCGGCACTGGAAACCTGAATAACAGGGCTCTGGCCCGTATAAGTGCCCAACTTAATCGCTTTCTGGCGCTCTAGGGCCTGAAGATCTAGCATCACTCCTTGGATCGCTGGGGACTGGCTGAGATCACTAGCAAGCATCGCCTGGGATAGATTTAATCCCAAGGTTTCGCGCAACTGAGTCGCCGTGCTCACCACCTCATCCAGAGAAGATCTCACCTGTAGAACCTGGCTATCTATATCCTGTAAAGCAATCACAACGGACTTTGCTTCATCCTGGAGGGAAACAATGCCATTACTTTCCTTAAAGTCTCGCAAGGAAGCTTCTGATTGCTGAACAAAACGTTCGCTTTCGGGTAGCTGCTTTTCTGTGAGGAGCCTAGCCTTAGAGGTCTGGAGCTGATTTTCAAGAATATTGCTTTCGATGTAGACGCGGGAGAGCTCATCCACGATATTAGCGGCCAGTTGAGCATCCTTAGCTTCATAACTCATCTCAATCACATCAGCACCACCTGCAACGCTGACATCAAGATTCTTTCGCAGATCTTTGGCTGTGAGGGACTCCCCTTCGTCATTTTTCAGATCTAATGTGCCAATCACCCGATCTAGGGTGGGTGCAGCCAGGATAATTTCAATTTCCGTACTGAGGGGGTTCTTCGCGATGGAATTTATATCTCCCACCCCTTTACCAATTCCGGTGAGGGAAGCGGTTTGGTCGACCTTCACTAAAACCTTCGAGGATGCTTGGTAGCTGGGAGCTTTGAGTAAAGCTGCTCCTACCGCAAGGCCGAAGGCCCCCCCCCAAATGAGGGCAAGCACAAGCCATTTACGACGAAGTAAATCGAAGTATTGGCTGAGCTCAAGGTCTAGCGACTCCCTTGCGTGAAGAGGCTGCGTTTCCATAGCGGTGTCATCATCATGATTACGAAGTCCAACCAGCAGAGCACGTCCTTAAGGTTCCCCAACTGCCCAAGCAGACTCTCAAGTAGTGGAAAATTTAACAGCATTTATGGCGGTTCTCTACCGCACTGCTGCTGCAATCATTCAGCAAGACAGTTCTAGCTTTCAGATGCATAGTCAATCCACAGGAGCAACGCTGTGGCGATACTCCGAACCGTTTTTGATTGGCCACGGCAGGATGATTGTTTGCCCCTCGGCGGGGTCTATCTCAGCCACGGAGAATCAGGGGTTTCAGTCTCTGACTTTCAAACGCTTCGAACAGTTACAAGTAGGTGTTTTAGGGGGAAATGCCGCAGGATAGGAAGCTAGAAGTTTTGACAGCGAAAATTACGATTGTCTTTGGGGCGGGAGAATCCCGCCATCGCGCTCCCCCTACTGCATCAAAATTTGCAGAGGGATATCACTCGGTCTCTCTATAACTGATAACAAGTATCAACGAATCGTCCATCCAAAGCTTTGCTATAGGATTTGGCAAAGTACAGCCTTAAAGTCTATAAACCCAAGCAAAATTTGGAAAAAAGTGCTTCGTAGTATTCCTGTGAAAGCAATACTTAGCTCTATTTTTTTGAACAAAAGCGCCCCAATAATTGTCAAGAACACAAGCCTTCGTAAACCTAAACAAGCCGAATGTGCAGGAATCGGTATAAGTGTAAGGTTCTATGAACTCAAAGGGATGGTACTCCGAGGGGTAGGCAACAATGGATGCATCACAAGGGTGGCTTGGCGTGGGCTATAAGGGCTGAGCAACCCCACAAGTATCGCAATAGCCTAGCTACTCTTTGGGTTAGGACACTTGCGGGCTCCTCATTAACAGTCCTCATATGGCTGCGACTGACTGACCCAAGTCCTTCGGTGATGGAGCTAGAGAGATCTAAGCCTGTAATTCTGACAGTTTCAGATTAACAGGCGCCTTCTAAGACTTGATTGTGCGCTTACCCTGACCGCTACTGAGGCTGCTTAGCCATGAGACTTGCCCGCCGTACTGCCCCTCCCGAAGCTGAAACCAAGACTCGCATCTTGAAAGCAGCCCAGCAGCTATTTTCCCGCTATGGCTATGACGGCACAACAACTCGCGACCTAGCTCAGGCTGCGGGGGTAGCCGAAGGAACACTATTTCGACATTTCCCTAACAAAAAAGCCATTTTGGTTGAGCTTTCCACCGAGGGATGGATTGAGATTCTGACGGATCTGCTGACGGAGCTGAGCGAAATGAGCAGCTACAAAGCAGTGGAAGAGGTGATGCGCAAGCGCATCAAGCACCTGAGTGAGAACACAGATCAGTTACGGGTTTGCTTCATGGAAACGCAGTTCCATCCGGAACTTCAAGAACGGATCCAGCGAGAAGTGCTAGATAAGATGATGGTTGTATCTGAAGCCTTTTTTCAGACTGCAATTGATCGAGGTATTTATCGGCCCATGAATCCTAAGGTCATTGCTCGCATTTTCCTGGGCATGTTCATGGTGGCAGGCTTCAGTGAGGTCACGGTCATGGAAGCCAACCCGTCTCCCCAGATTCTTCAAGATATGGCAGTGGGTCTATCTGATGTATTTTTGAACGGTGTCTTGGCCTAGTAAGGGCCTTATAAAACATGTTCCGACGGTGGTATGCCCAAGTTAAGTGGTGTGCAACCGTTAAAAAGCGAAGCCCTGAAGAGAATTCTCTTCAGGGCTTCGCTTTGGGTAAGTTCGCTGGTGGATGAATCGAGGGAGGAGGAGAAATCTCGTTAGTGGATGAGGTAGCAGAGCCCAGCTAAGCCCACCGCAATGACATAGAAAGTCGCGACAACACGGGTTTCATGCCAGCCGCTCAGTTCTAAGTGATGGTGCAAGGGAGCCATCTTGAAAAGGCGCTTGCCCACACCATCGGGGCCTTTGGTGGATTTGTAATAGCCGACTTGGGCAATCACGGAGAGCGACTCAGCCAAGAACAAACCACCAATGACAAGAAGCACCCAGAGTAGATTACCGATGAGGGCGATCGCAGCCAGTGCCCCTCCCAGTGCTAGGGAACCCGTATCTCCCATGAATACGCGAGCAGGATTGCGATTATGGATGAGAAAGCCCAGGTAACTACCGCTGGTGGCAGCCGCAAAGGTCATCAGCTCAGGGAATTGAACCAATCCATCCAAAGTGGGGGAGCCAACGAAAGCGCCAAGGCCGAGAAGGGCGATCGCCCCAGTCCCAGCCGCCAAACCATCCACGCCATCGGTGAGGTTGGTTGCATTGCTCTCAGCCATCATGACAAACAGCGCTAAAGGCCAAAACAGAAGACCGAAAGGAATAATGATGCCCAGGGGCAGGGACACGCTGGTGACATTCTCAATGCCAGCACTAGAAGAAAGCCAGAAACAAAACAGAGCGCCAAAGGCCACCTGAAGCAACAGTTTCATGCGGGGAGAGATTCCCTTGTTAGAGCGATAACGCAGAATCTGCCAGTCATCAACCCAACCAATGAAACCAAAAGCGAGGGTCAAGCCCGAAGCTGCGACGGCTGCCGGAGCAAAGCCCGTCGCCAACAGGGAAAAAATCACAGCCACAGGAACAACAAAAATGCCGCCCATGGTAGGCGTGCCAGCTTTCTTGAGGTGAGCCTGGGGACCATCTTCCCGAATGAACTGCCCCGCCTTGAGGTTACGGAGAACGGGAATAACCCAATAGCCTAGAAGGCCAGACAACAGCGTGCAGGCCACTAGGGGCAGAAAGAGACTGGAGAGGCTAGCAGGAGAACGACCCGCAGCCAAGTCAAGCAGTAGAGCAGACAAGCTGAGGCAACCCGTCAGACTCCAGAGCAACTTGCTACCGGTTAAACCTATTTCTGGAACTGACAAATATTTTGCATCCACCACTCAATCGGTTCCTCAATCACCACAACACAAATCAGGGATTGGGCTTGTAAACAAACCTATCCTCTAGCTTGACCAAAATTATCGCAAAACCCCCGCTTTGTCAGCTTTGGAGCTGACATTCCTTGGTGTGGCTTTTCATACCGTTGGCAGTTTGACTGTAATGAGTTAGCTCATTTCGTCAGTATGATTTGTCGCGTAAAATCGCTGTGTCATGCTCAACGAGGCTGCTCAAAGATTCAACGAGAAGAGGGACAGACCAAGAGCTGCCAGCGAAGAGGCTCCTACTTGAATCGAGAGATGATTACTGATATATGGGGTCAATATGAAAACTGGCTTCAGGCTATCTTGCTGATCTTACTTAGACTTTAGCCTCGCTCAAAGCCGTCTTTCGGCTGTGAGGACTTCGTTAAAATCAGCATCGACGGAGAGTTCTCGGCCGCCTTGCCGCCAGCGTCGCCACTTAGCTCAATCAAAAAGGGAGTCACCGCGATCGCAGTGACTCCCTTTTGGGTACAAATCGATTGCAATGACCCCAAATTGACCTGCAATTCTAGATCATTGGAACCATCAAACCGTCTTCGCCATGGGCAGTAGACTAATCCTCATCATCAAAATCGTCATCCTCCTCCTCTTCAAACTTAGCGTCATCGCCACCCATCAATGCTGCAATTTCTTCCTCTTCAGCATCTAGTTTTTTCGTGTCATCACTTTCACGAGCGATCAGACGGCCACTCTTTTCTAGCCATTCCAAAATAGAGGGCTCGCCAGCGGAGGGGAGTAGAGGAGCCTGCTGATAGCGGGGCTCTCCTCTTAAAGACGGATTTTCCATCGTCGGGGGATTCCTTCGAAACTCAACGGTTCAATCACAGGGGGAAGTGAGGTTGGGGCAGGATTCGCTAGCCTGTAAACCTAAGCCCTTATATTGGGCTAGATTCCCCATCCGTAGTTCACCTTGCGGTGTCTGGTGTCAGACCAATCACTTGCCAATCTGACGGTATAGCGTCCCCCATCATAGTTGAAAACCTCAGCCCTTGCGCTTTCAGCTTTTGAGGATGTCACTTGAGTTGATTACGCCATGACAATTCGGATGGTTCCACCATTCTCGCAAACTCCCCCTGATATCTTTGGAGACGCCCATGCTCGGTAAGGAAGATTTACTCGCTGCGATCGCCCCCACCAATCGTGGCATCCTGGCATCCCCGGAACAGCGCAGCGCCATCATGGCCGCAGCAACCCGCCTAGAAGAACGTAATCCCACCCCTGAGCCAACTGCGGCAGGGGAACTCCTCAATGGAAATTGGCGTTTGCTCTACACGACCAGCACCGAGCTACTGGGCATCAACCGCTTTCCTCTGCTGGACTTAGGACAGATTTACCAATGTATTCGCCTGGATGGCAGCCGCGTTTACAACATCGCTGAAACCCAAAGCCCTCTGGCCCTGAATGGCTTAGTCAGTGTGGTCGCGAAGTTTGAAGTGGTCTCAGCACAACGGCTCAACGTCAACTTTGAGCGGGCTGTCTTCGGGCTCCAAGGCTTAGCGGGCTACAAAGCCCCCGGCTCTTGGATTGAGACATTAGACTCAGGCAAGCGGTTACCTGCTGTGGATATTCAGATCAAACCCCGAGAACGGCCGGGCTGGATTGATGTGACCTACTTGGACCAGGAACTGCGGATTAATCGCGGTAATGCAGGCAGTTTATTTGTGCTGCGAAGAGCCTAGGTGAAGGCCATTCGGCCTTTCGAACAGACATGAGACTCAGATAAATTTCGAGCGTGGGAAATGTTTGTGCTGAATTTTGTTAGTATGGATTCCGACCTGCGGATGTGGCGGAATTGGTAGACGCGCTAGTTTTAGGTACTAGTGCCGCAAGGCGTGGGGGTTCAAGTCCCTTCATCCGCATCAGGTTCCGTTAGAAACATCTACTCCTAGCAAGTCTCTAGGGGATAGAAAACCAAAGGGCGTTGCAATCTCTGCGACGCCCTTTGGTTTTTGGGGAGGAGGAAAAGCCAGAGCGACCTGGACTTCTTTGTAAGCAGGCATCAGCCCTAGGGCCCCAGATAAAGTGCATTGACAATGATTCAAGCAGGTTCTTCTAGGTTTAAAGGGTGAGATCCAGGGAAATAGCCCTGTGAGCTGGATTCTCCCATTAGAGGGATGCGGCAAAATTATCAGAATCCTGTCAGGAAACTTTATTGTTCGTAATAACTGGCTTATACTACCGAAAGAAAGCCAGGCAGCCTTGGAATTTGGCAGCTAAGCCGTTCGCACGTGTTATCTTCGGGCGAACGCTTTTCAGTCTTTAGGGCCCTAGCGAGTAGCGAGTGGTAAGGAGTGTGAACCAATGTCGGAGGCTTCATTGCCCCTGACGGTACCAAGGGCGTTTGTGCGTCCGCCGGGTAAGTTCAATCCCAATGTTTGGATGATTCTCGGTGCATTTGCCCTTGTGGCGCTGGCAACTGCCGGCCACTTCTGCTGGGGTTGGATGAATTGGTGCTGTTTTTCGATGAACGTAATTGCCTTGCACCTTGCAGGGACAGTCATCCATGACGCATCTCACCATGCGGCTCATCCCGATAGACGCTTCAACGCGGCCATGGGTCATGCGAGTGCGCTGCTATTGGGTTTCTCATTCCCGGTGTTCACCCGCGTTCACATGCAGCACCACGCCAATGTGAATGATCCAAAGAACGACCCCGATCACTTCGTCTCCACAGGAGGACCGCTGCTGCTCATTGCACCGCGCTTCTTCTACCACGAGATTTATTTCTTCCGGCGCAAGCTATGGCGCAACTACGAGCTGCTGGAATGGTTCTTGGGACGTCTTGCAGTAGCCGCAATTGTGACAGCTGCGGTACGCTTCGATTTCATGCCCTACTTGATGAACTACTGGTTCACTCCTGCTTTGATTGTGGGAATGGCTTTGGGCTTGTTCTTTGATTACTTGCCCCATCGACCTTTTGCCGAGCGCGATCGCTGGAAAAATGCCCGCGTTTACCCCGGCAAGCTACTCAACATTTTGATCATGGGTCAGAACTACCATCTGATCCACCATCTCTGGCCAAAGATCCCCTGGTACAAGTACCAGAGCGCCTACTTCGCAACCCGCCACATTTTGGATGCGAAGGGCTCTCCCCAAAAAATGGGAATATTCCAAACGAAGCAGGACTTTTGGGGAGTGGTCTATGACATATTCTGTGGAATTCGCTGGGGTGGACATGGTGACCATGGTGCTGACCTAGCCCCTTCTCTTGAACAGGAACTCGCTAAGGCAAAAATCACTGAATCTGATTTGGTTGATGCTTACACTTTGGCCAGCCAAGACCTGAATCACCACGGATCTGTTGTGGGTTCTGTAGTTAAACCCATGAAGCGTCGGTCTAATGCAATAGCGGATGCTGAAACTGTAGCTGCTCCGGAGCCCGTTAAGGTGAGTAGTCTTTAATAGCGCTTCCTTTTCTTAGAAGAGCAATTTTGATCCATAGTCGAAAGGCCGCTGCGTAAACCGCAGCGGCCTTTTCTTTTAAACTAGATTGCAAATCAGTAAATGACGAAATAATCAGGCCAGCCTTTGCGATTGTCAGCAATCGTTCAGCGAAACGACTAGGACGGAATTGCCTCAGGTTGAGCGAGATCTGGCCGTAGGTTCTTTGCGTTACGCAGATAAGTGTGGAACACCTGCTGCTGAGGCCTTGAACAATTGAAGTGGAGCAGGAGGCGTATACAGCGCTCTAAGCTACCTTGCACAGCCATTTGCTGAACATCCAGCAACGGAACGCTTTGCCAACCAGGACGACGGCGCGCCACGGAGGCTGGGAAAATAGCATCCAGGTCGTTGGTCACTGAAAATGTGACGCTAACCATATCCTGCGTTGGAATGGCATTCTTTGCCTCCAGCTCATCGAGTAGCTCAGTGACAGCCAGCTCAATTGCTGCTGCTGAATTCTCCGGCACTGTTGTAGCCCCTCGAATTGCACATGCACGCCATTCCACAGTCAGATCCTCCCGGTATCACTTAGTAGGGTTTAAGGTCTAGGGTGACCCTGGGCCAGTTGAGGACCATGAGTGCCTAAGGATATCCTGCCCGAGGTCTAGGGTATCAAACAAGCTTGTTTGCGAAACCATGGAATTGCCCCTGGTAGGCGCGAATTACAAAGTACCAGGAACTTTGGATAACAGGCTCAGCCTTGAGGCTGATCAACGAACAGACTCAAGATGCCAACTTAAGGTCGGTAGAGCCAAAGCGGTAAGCCACTGGTTTTGAGATCGAAGTTGAGTTGTGCAAGGCCCATATTGTTGAGTTCCGCACGGCTACTACCGGGTAGGAAGCGATTCCAAAAGGGCTTGGGTTCTTCCATGCTGTCCACTTCAACTTTCTCAGGGTCGAGATCAACCAGCTCAGCGAGCCAGCGCTTGGCATCTTCCTCGCTGCCGAGGCGATCGACGAGGCCCAATTTCAAGGCTTGCTCACCCGTGAAAACACGTCCATCTGCAAAGCCTCTAACGGCCTCAGGCTCTAGCTGTCGAGCATCTGAAACTGCTTTGACAAATTGCTCGTAACTGCTGTCGATCAGGGCTTGGAGAATGGTTTCTTCTTCCCCAGTTAGTTCGCGGTCAAAGGCCAAGATGTCTTTATAGGGGCCAGATTTGACGACCTTGAAGGACACACCCACTTTATCTAACAGGCGTTCTAGGTTATTACCTCGCAAAATCACACCAATGCTGCCCGTGATAGCCCCCGGGTTAGAAACGATGTGGTGACAGCCCATGGCGATGTAAACCCCACCGGAGGCGGAGATGTTACCAAAGCTCGCCACAATTTTCGTTTTGGCCTGGAGCCGCCGCAGGGCATCGTAGATTTCTTGGGAGTCTCCAACCGTGCCGCCGGGGCTATCGATGCGGAGGAGCAAGCCGGGGTAACGCTTTTCTTCAACGATTTTGAGAGCTTTTAGAAGACGCTCTCGGGTACCGCTAGCGATCGCGCCAGAGACTTCAATGCGGGCAAGTTTTTTGCGGGGGCGGGGTTTGAACGGCCAGATCATAGATTTTGGGGCTTGGGCTTTCGGGGGACGATTTTAGCTGGGCCGCTGAGGTGTGGCGGTCAGGCCTCATCTCTGCTCAGATGCTACGTCGATAGGGCAATTCCAGTATGACGGCCTAGAGATAATCCATAAGATGGGCTCAAGGTAGCGTTATCCCAACATCCCCTAAAAAAGATGAGTGAAACAATTTAGCAAGTTCGAGTCTTAGAGAAAGCGATCGAACCGACATCGCGAGTGATGTAGCTGGCTCCCTGTGGTGAAGAATCCAAGCTGATGCAGCGAAGGTTGTTTAGCTCTAACCTTGTCTCTGAGCTTGGCCTTGCTGAAGTTGACAGGACTTTCAAAAGGGGCTGGAAATGTTCTAAATCCAGCAGTTTCAAAAGCAACCCTCCCTTAGAATTAGTAGACAGGATTTCTATGATCCGCTTCGGCCTATCGCAACAAGTTTTCCCAGGCCTGTCTGCGGAAATTCTTCATTGCTGTGGGTTGATCTGGGTTTTGGATTTGCGATCGCATCCTTTTTCTTCCGGTTACGCCCTTTTCATGACCGTCTCTCCCCAGCCGCGCTCTAGCTTCCCCGTCCCACTCCTCATTGCTCCCTTCTTTTTATGGGGTACAGCAATGGTCGCCATGAAGGGTAGCTTGGGCCACACGTCTCCCTTGTTTCTAGCGAGCATACGCCTCTTGCCAGCGGGGCTATTGGTTTTGGCTGTGGGTATGATCATGGGTAAACCCCAGCCCAAGGGCTGGCGTAGCTGGGCTTGGATTCTCGCCTTTGCCGGGGTGGATGCCACCCTATTTCAAACCCTCCTGGCGGAGGGTCTACAGCGCACAGGGGCTGGACTAGGTTCCGTCATGATTGACTCCCAACCCCTAGCCGTAGCCCTGTTGGCCAGTTGGCTCTTTGGGGAACAGATTGGCCTCTGGGGATGGTTAGGGATGGCTTTTGGGATTGTCGGCATTAGCCTATTGGGACTACCTGATGAGTGGATCATCCAGGCTAGTCAGTCCCTCTGGCAGATGCTGCAATCTTGGAGTGGTTTCGCGCCTGCTGAAGCGATCAGTCTAGCCACCCTCCTACCGAGCAAAAATTTGTGGGCCGCTCTATTCCAAAATGGCGAATGGCTCATGCTATTGGCTTCGCTCTCCATGGCGGTAGGGACGATCTTGAGTCGCTATGTTTCCCGCCAGGCTGACCCCATCATGGCCACAGGTTGGCACATGATCCTAGGGGGATTGCCGGTCGCATTGCTGTCCTGGCAATGGGAAACCGGGGCGACGGCGAGCTTAACAGCAGTGGATTGGTTGGCGTTGGGTTATGCCTCTGTCTTTGGCAGTGCCATTGCCTATGGTTTGTTCTTTTATTTTGCGGCCAGTGGCAGTTTGACAAGCTTAAGCGCATTAACCTTCCTAACCCCCGTGTTCGCATTGCTATTTGGCAGTTTGTTTCTCCAGGAGGTATTGAGTCAGCTACAGATGTTTGGGGTTGCCCTAACTTTGGTCAGTATTTACTTAATCAATCAGCGGGAGGCGATCGCTCAGCGCCTCTCCAACAATCCTGATCCGGCAAATAGCCCAAAGACTATCGATGCTATCGCCCCAGATCAACCGGCCTCGGTTACAGCAAAAACAAATTCTAATCACGAGAGAACGTAATTGGAAGCAGAAGCCTGGTTCATTTATCGCAACGGCTTTAGTTGTTAGAGCTGCAATTCACCTCACCGTCTGTAATGCATAGCTTGAATAAACAATGAATGTCCAACATGATGTGACCATGGCGATAGATTACAGCCCCAGTAACAACTCATCAGCAAACAGAACCGATCTTCCGAGAGTTGCTCTGGACATGGCTAACAAGCCACAGTCGATGTGCTGAAAGACCCCAATCTAGAATTACTGCATCAAAAAAATAAAGCCCCATGGGGCTTATTCTTCAAGCCGAGGCGGGCATTCTGAAAAGAACAGTGACCATTGCCTGGGTCTTAGGGCTTTGTTTCTTCCAGTCCCATCTGCATGGCTATTGCTATAGAGGTGATGTGTCTCTCCCAGATCACGCACAAACATACGTATATAAGATCCCTGTTTGTTGGTCTTTTGCTACGTATGGTGTAAGGGATGACCTGGGTCATTTGGCCCTCTCTCAAATTCACTGGCTCGGGTTGACTTCCATCCCCATTAATTTGGCGACTATTTGTGTCGATCTACGAAGACCTGTGTGATTTTAGAGAGTTGGATTTTTTGTGAATGGGTTGGTCCTGAGCACCAAGCTGATATCTGTATTCTTCTACGCCTGAGCCCATGCCCATGATTTCTCGCCGTCCAATGTGGATGCTGCTTGTAAGCTGCGCTCTATTGAGTCAAGGCTTTTCTACGATGGCTTTAGCTGCCTCCGGGAAAGATGGCCATGGGTCTCATGAAACTTCGCTTCAGGGTGAGTTACTCCTCAGTCAAGCAACGGACTCATCTGGCGAGCCAGGGAAAGCGGCAAGGAAGGCTGTGGATAGACCCACTTTAGGCCTAGGCAGTAATGGCCCCTTAGTCATTCAGGTGCAAATTTTACTCCAGGAGCAAGGTCTGTACAGGGGCACCATTAATGGTGATTTCAATACAGAGACCGTTAAAGCGGTTAAGGACTTTCAAACGGGCCAGGGCTTAGAGCCTACTGGCTCGGTGGATAATTCGACTTGGGGGCCTTTGACTGGAGAGCTTGAAACGCCCAACACAGCGGCTGCCGAGACAGAGACGTCAGCCTTAGAAGCTGAATCAAGCAATTCAGCTCCTGACAGTAAATTGCGCTTGCTGATCGCAGTGGCTGCGCTAGTCGGCCTGGGAGCGGGTGGATTTGGTCTCTGGAAGATGCTCTCTGTAGCGGTTCCCCAGCCATTGGCTTATCCCGATGCAAGGGATGAAGACGATGACTATATGGATGATGATTTTCCCGGAGGAAAAAGCTACCTCTCCCAAGCAACGGAACCTAGACGCGGAGACGTCGATTCCCACGATGTTTCTCCCATCACAATCCCTGCTGCTTTAGCAGTCCAATCTTCCAAAGCGTTGCAGCCAATGAGCCAAAGCGCTCAGGATTTTGAGGAGGAGATGACTGACTTCTCAGCTTTGGAAGAGGTTAATTTGCCGGAAGCAACGGGACAAATCCCGGACATCGGGAAGAAGTCTGCCGCGGAGGAATCTCCAGAGGGCGAAACAAGCCCAACGCGATCGCTAGCGCGCGCGAAGCCGTCAGAAAATCTCCCTGTCAAAAAACCTGCGAAGCCAATCCGCAATGACATAGAGGAAGCCGCAGAACAACGTTTTGCAGAGGCCCAATTTAAAGCATTAAAGCAAAAGCAGCAGGAAGAATCCCAAACAGATACAGCAGTAGAGATCGCTACCCAGACTGCCAGGGCTGCTGCTCTTAGCCAGAGCTCAACTGCCCGAACAACCACACCGGCAGCTCAACCCAAAACCGCCAAGGGCAAGAAGGTCGCCTCTGCTCAAAGCCAATCCAGACCGGCAAAGGCAACGAACCAGGGACAGTCTTCCAATCTCTCCAAAACTCGCAGCGCTAAGCCTGGCAGAAAGAAGGCAAGACGCGTTTCCCCAACGCCCCCTCCCCCTCCTCCAGCTCCATCAGAAATTGTCCGTACTGCTTCAACAGGGGCCATTGAACAGCCCGAATTGGCTACAACTCCCCTCCAGGGACGGGTCGACATTGTGGAAACGCTGATCACTGATTTGCAAGGGGCTGACCCAACCAAACGGCGGAAAGCCATTTGGGAGCTGGGCCAGCGTTGTGACTCCCGAGCGATTCAGCCCCTGGTCAACATGATGACCAATTCTGATTCCCGCCAGCGCAGCTTAATTTTGGCAACCCTGTCCGAGATTGGCACCCAGACCCTGAAGCCAATGAAGCAAGCTCTGGCCATTTCTCTCCAAGACGAGAACGCTGAAGTTCGCAAAAACGCGATTCGCGACCTGACGCGCATCTATGACCTCGTCGCCCAAATTAGTCATTTGCTACAGTCTGCGCTGGAAGATCCTGAGCCTGAGGTGCAAGACACCGCACGCTGGGCCTTGAAGCAGCTCAATCGCATTCGCTCTAATGCTGGCTTGGAAGGGAGTTCCGATCAGCCCATCCTGCAACAGTCCGTCAGCCCACCGGAAAGCTTTTCTGGAAAAGGAACATTTCAGCCCCGCTCCTTGCCCAAGACATAACGGCTCTTAGACAGCACCAAGCTGATGCCGGTTCAGGACCTTGCCCAGAGCCCTATTTCCATGGGAGCATAGATGTAGCGTTTTGTTACTGTGGCTACGCTACCGATGACGTCTTCATCTCCCCTAACCCAGTCCCTAGAGGCTGAGGTATTCCCCTTGGTTCATCCACTTCCCAGCGGATACATAACCTCTAGCTTAGGGGGCCATTACACCTATCGCATCATTGGTCCTTGCTGCCGTTTATTTGATCGGGAGACCCTGCCTTGGCCTTGCTGTCGCTTAAATTGGCGGGGCAAAGAGCCGAGTTGGCGACGGATTGGAAGACGGTTTACACCCGATATTTCGGTGAAAAAAGCCCCCTCCTACAGTGTGGAAATTTTGGAGCCGGGCTATAGCGGTGAGGCCTTTGTCATGACGCTGTATAGCGATCGCCTCTCCCCAGACCAAAAACAATGGTGGTATACCCCCTATCGAGCCATCCACAAAGGGGCAACCTAGGCCTTACAGGTCAACCCAAATTGACAGCACCTGGCAAAAAATTAGGAGCTGTCCATTTGGATTTGGATGTGGGGAGACTTTGCCCCATCAAACCAAGCAGTAGCGACAGCTCCGCTTGGGTTAAGCGAGCAAGTCGCTACACCTTAGTCGTAGTCTTGGCCTGTTCAGACTGCTGTTGTCTCGCCTGGATCGGATTACCTTCTAGACCAGTGATGATGCGAGCTCCCCGATTGCGGGTGAAGTAGTTCCAAGCCCATTGGATCATGACCACAAGCTTGTTATCGAACTCAATGAGGTAATAGATGTGCGCAAAGATCCAGACGAACCAAGCCAGGGGACCTGCAAACTTAATAAAATTGAGGTCAACCACCGCTTTGTTCTGACCAATGACAGCCATGCTGCCCATATTGGAGTAGCTGAAGGGTTTAGTGGTGGCACCATTGAGGCGATCGCGAATCAACTTTGCGACATAGTTACCTTGCTGCATCGCCACTGGCGCAACACCGGGCAAAGGCCGCTCAGCACCTTCTTCCAGATAACAGGCCAGATCACCCACAACAAAGATGTCGGGATTGCCCTGGATGGAGAAGTCTGGTTCAACAGTGACGCGGCCCGAGCGATCTAACTCAGCTCCGGTGCGTTCTGCCAAGACAGCCCCCATGCGAGAAGCCTTGACCCCAGCCGCCCACAGGGCAGTGCGAGCAGGAATAACCTCGCTCTCATCGCCATTGCGAATGGTGACACTGGTCTCATCAATATTGGTGACCATTCGTTTCGTCAAGACCGTTACACCAAGCTCTTCCAATGACTTTTGAGCATCCACAGAAAGCTCAGGTGCAAAGGGAGGCAAGACTCGGTCTAGGCCCTCAATCAACAGCACCTTTGCAGTGGTGGTGTCGATATTACGGAAGTCTTGTTTAAGGGTTTGGTTGGCCAACTCAGCGATCGCCCCAGCCAATTCAACACCGGTGGGACCGCCACCCACAATCACAAAGGTCAACCAAGCCTGGCGCTTGACCGGATCAGTTTCCTGCTCAGCGGCCTCAAAGGCAGCAAAAATACGACGGCGCATTTCCAAGGCATCTTCCAAGGTCTTGAGGCCAGGGGCAATGTCCTTCCATTGGTCATTACCAAAGTAGTGGTGACTGACCCCTGTCGCCATGATCAGGGAATCGTAGGAAACAACTCCCCCCTTAAGAACAATGTTCTTGCTCTTAGGATCTAGGTCAATAACCTCATCCAGCAGCACCTTGGTATTAGACTGGCGGTTGAGAATGCCTCGCAGCGGTGAAGAGATATCTGCGGGAGAAACACTCCCCGTGGCCACTTGGTACAGCAATGGCTGGAATAGATGGAAATTGCGCTTATCAACGATAGTCACTTTGACAGGCGACTTGCCGAGGGATTTGGCAGCGTAGAGACCGGCGAAGCCGCCACCCACAATAACAACGTGGTGAGGAGTCTGAGTTTGAGTGAGCTGTGGCATAGAGTATGACCGTTCTAAGCAATAGGAATAAGCCTGCCCCCATGAAATTTGAAGAGGGTGGCATGGGCGACTCTGTCGAGTTCTAACGGCAAGGGAGACTGACGGATTTCAAGAACTCAGCGCAGAAACTTTAATCGTTGGGAGTCAGCTTGGAGCGTCAATCACATTTCGTAATATTACAAAAAGAAGTTAGCAGAAGCCATTGAGTTTGTAACCAGTAAGTAAAGATTCAATCATCTTTAATATTAGAGATTTTGATAGTTTTAAGCAGGTTAGCCGCCAATATTCCGCGATTGTGATTGCTCATGAGCTTTTCTGCAGCAAAGAGATTCCTCAGAGACTGAATTAGCTGAATCTCCCTCAGATTATGTGAACAGCTACTCACAGAAGAGCAACTGCTATCGCCCGTTCCTATTAAGGAATGTGACTTTCTCAGTTTGCCCAAAACCTCTCCTAGCCTATAAACCCTCAGGACATTAACTCTAAGGACGTTACTTGCGAAAGAGACCAATCTACTTATTCAGTAGAAAGGCTTAGAACAGAGAAGATTGATCTATATATCATATTCCCTTTAATCCAGTTATCTAGATCACAACCGCAGTCGCCGCGCCAACCTCACCCATACTTTGAATTTACAGGCTGCTCCATAAAGCTTCCGAGGGTGCTTGGGAACGTTCGAGCTTTGTGGGTAAGTCAGGGTTTCTACCTCGGGGTTCCGAAAACCGTTCCTTTTTTTCGGGTTTCCCGGTTGTTTCACCCGTCCAGAAAATGCGTAGAATAGTAGGGTGATTTGACAAGCCGTCTATTTTTGCAGGAATACTCATGAACTTTTTTGCCAAAGCTTTGAAGCGCATTGCGCTTTTGGTCCCCGCAGCGATGCTGATTCTCAGCCCTTTATTTCTGTCCGCGAGCCCCGCAATGGCAGATGAAGCAACCATCAAAATGGGTGCAGATAACGGAATGCTGGCATTCCAGCCCAATAAGGTTGAAATCAGCGCTGGTGACACCGTGAAGTGGGAAAACAACAAGCTTGCTCCCCATAACGTTGTTTTTGAGAAGGCACCCGCTGGCGAAGATGCTGAAAAGCTAAGCCACAAAGCCTTGGCCTTCAGCCCTGGTGAGACCTTCTCTGCAACCTTCGAGACTCCTGGCGAATACACCTTCTACTGCGAGCCTCACCGTGGCGCTGGCATGGTGGGTAGCATCACCGTCAACTAGTTTGGTGCTGCTGAGGTTAATGCCTTTGGTGTTGCCTAATCTAACGGTTTAAGAAAAAGGGATGGGCTCAATGAGTCCATCCCTTTTGGTAATCTGGTTTTCTGTCGAAAGCGATCGCAATTTATGAGCGGAAGGAGCAAAACAAACCACTGGTAGCACGAGCAACGAACAATACCAAGGAGTGAACGGGGAGCTTAGCAGTAAAATAGAAAGGTTGTATTGCCCCCACGGACTTTGATTGAGCGCTATACCCTGCCCGCCATGGGCGATCTCTGGACTGATCAATATAAGCTGCAAACCTGGCTCCAGGTAGAAATTGCAGTCTGCGAAGCTCAAGCGGAGCTGGGCTATATCCCCAAAGACGCCGTTGAAGAAATTAAGGCAAAGGCCAAGTTTGACCCCAAGCGGGTCCTGGAGATCGAGGCGGAGGTAAAACATGATGTCATCGCATTCTTAACGAATGTGAATGAGTACGTGGGCGATGCGGGTCGTTACATCCACTTGGGCATGACCAGCTCAGACATGCTGGACACAGCCCTAGCATTGCAAATTACCGCCAGTGCCGATGTATTGCTAGAGCAGCTAGATGAGGCGATCGCCGTTACTCGTGAGCGCGCCCGAGAGCATAAATACACTGTCATGGCAGGTCGTTCCCACGGCATCCATGCTGAGCCTATTACCTTTGGGTTTAAATTAGCGGGCTGGTTAGCAGAGCTGTTGCGGGGCCGCGATCGTCTGGTTCAGGCTCGCAAGCAAGTCGCAGTCGGTAAAATTTCCGGAGCTGTAGGAACCTACGCCAACATTGATCCCCAGGTCGAAGCAAAGACCTGTGAACTGTTAGGTCTGGTGCCAGATACTGCTTCCACCCAGGTGGTTTCCCGCGATCGCCATGCGGACTATGTGAGTGCTCTAGCCATTGTCACAGCCTCTCTAGAGCGCTTTGCCGTTGAAATTCGCAACCTCCAGCGTACCGACGTCCTGGAAGTGGAAGAGTTCTTCTCCAAAAAGCAGAAAGGCTCTTCTGCCATGCCCCACAAACGCAATCCGATTAAATCGGAGCGCATCAGTGGCATGGCTCGAGTGGTGCGAGGCTACAGCATCGCAGCCTTGGAAAACATTGCCCTATGGCATGAGCGGGATATTTCTCACAGCTCCGTCGAGCGGATGATGCTGCCGGACATTTCAGCCACCACCCACTTCATGCTGACGGAATATACCAAGCTAGTGAAGAACCTCTTGGTCTATCCCGACAACATGCTACGCAACCTAAACTGCTACGGCGGTGTGGTTTTCAGTCAGCGAGTGATGCTGACAATGGTGGAAAAAGGGATGGCCCGTGAAGATGCCTATCGCATTGTTCAACGCTGTGCCCATGAGGCTTGGAACAAGGAAGGGGGAGACTTTAAAGGCTTACTCAAGCAGGATGCTGATGTCACTTCAACACTCTCTAGCGAGGAGCTTGAGGGTTGCTTTGAAGCCCAGCACCATCTTCGCAACCTAGATACGATTTTTAATCGATTAGACATCTAGGCTGGATGCAATACATCCATCAATGCTCAAACTTAGAGATGGCAGACGGTGCTCTAGATTGCCCAACCTTATTACTACCCCATGAGGCGACGGATATAACCACGTCATAAGTCAACAAAGCCTACGCAGAAGCTTCTGCGTAGGCTTTGTTGTAAGCACAAGAATCAACGTTTGTGGGAATAGCTGTAAGTTCGCCCTAGACTAAGTCAATCTTCGGCTCTAAGGCTGACAGCCAGACTGGGGCCCTTGGTCTATGACATAGCCACCGGAGGCTTGACAGGCTTGAATCCAAGCATCCCAGCTATTTTGCCCCTGGGCAACATAGCTTCTGTAAAGGCTTTCTACCTGGAGGTCAAAGCTACTGAGACTGGGTACAGCCGCAGGTGGAACATAGGCCGTGACAGGAGGCTGAGCAGGAGCAGATGCCGGTCTACCTTGCCTAGGAGGCTGGTAGTTATAACGGGGGGCAGCAGCGATCGCCTTCTGCCTAGCCTGCTCAGCTTCATAACGAGCCACCTCGGCGATTCCAGCTTCCGCTCGTTCTAAGAGCGGCTTTTTCTTCTGTTGCCAGTGCGCAATGGAAGCAACGCTCTCTAGCTGCCCTTTAGCAGCCAACCACTGGCCCTTTTCTAATAAATTACTAGCGCCTTGAATGGCAGCTTCACTCTGACTCCATTGCTTTTGCCAGCCCTGAATCGTCGCTTCAATAGAACTCATCGTTGGGGATTCTGGAGGGAGCTCTCGTAAGACAGCAATGGCCTGGTCTAAGTCCCCCCCTTGCAGAAGCTGTTCCCCCTGCTTCACAATTTGGCCTGACCATTGGGTCACAAGGGCCTGAGCTTCATTTTGTAGCTGCCCATCGGGTGTGGTGATAGAGAGAGCCGTAGTAATGGCTTGAGAAAGCTCCTGGTCATTAGCTTGCTGACGAGCAAGACCCATACTGCACTGCTGCACCAAAGTCTGGGCCTCGCTGTAAAAGCGAGACTGGGAAGGGAGGGCATTCCCTTGGCTACGACAAGCCTCATAATCCTCTAATGCCGCCAGACCCTGGAGTGCAACCCATTGGGAGCGCTCTTGACGATAGGCTTTACCCTGAAGATAGCCGTAGGTAAGGGCCGCCGCCGCTGACACAGCGAGCAGACCACTCCCTGCGACGAACAGAAGCTTTTTCAATCCGTTTTTGGCAAATTGCTCAGACTGGATACTCATCCCAACACCCTGAGTAGTAGGACAATTGAACAGTACAAACAAAGGGTGTCTAAAAATAATCCTTACATATCGCAGGTCATTGACGTGACAGCCAAATGTCGGATTTTATGACATCCCAAAACTGTTAAGACAGTTGGAAGAGTCTTAACAGCTATGACGCGGTGAAGCCAACTCAGGTTTCAACCCTTTCATTTAGACGGGTGGGTCTCAATCGAATCCGTCACATCCAAGGGAATCGAGTGAGTAATAACACACTCGATTTACGGCTACCCCTTGGAGAATTCGCGAGACATTTACCTTTCTTTCCAATGCCAGCTAAGTATCACAAGGCAAACAGAGATAATAAGCAAACAGAGCAATGGCTAGGCCAAGCTCCGAAGATCGCCATTTCACAGTTTATACGCCCAGGAATCCGACGAGTCAGAACAACCTGACTTGCCGGAATAATGCTTCGAAACTACCAAAGCATGGCTTGTAGCGGCTTGAAGCCGATGGAACCATGAATGTGGGAGGCATTGGTAGATTATGTATCGAAGCGGCAAGACTCTATATAAATCGTACAACTTATTTATTGGAAAGAAAACTTTGTTACAGACAATCTTTAGATTTAGGGGTGGGAGTTCAACACAGGCGCGGTGCAATGGGGGCTGAGACCGGTTATTGGCTCGTCACGTTGGCCAAACAGCGCTCTATGGAGAGGAGTATTTTGCCAACAGCTTCATAGTTTCAGAACATTGCAATAACCATAATCGACTGCTGTCTCCAAATTTAAAAACCAGCAAAGCTCCCAGACAAGCGGATCGCAGCGATGGATTTATTCTCAACGACGAGGCCCCACAGGTTTCTGGAATGAGTGATTATGGCTGCCACTGAGTGGTGGGTAAGGAGGTTTGGGCAAGATATTGCCCCTGGCTCACCACAGTCGTGACAATCCCTCGATGGCTAATGAGATCTCGCAAAGTTTGGCCTGCCAGAACAACGAGATTTGCCGGTTTTCCCACAGCCACTCCATAGTCGGCCGGGTCGATTCCCAGGGTTTGAGCGCCATTTTTCGTCACCATGGCATAGCAGGCTGCGATCTCACGCTGTCCCGTCATCTGGCAACAATGGATTGCCATATGGGCAACGTCCAATGGATTGCCATTGCCTAGGCCATACCAGGGATCTTGAATACAGTCATGGCCTAGGCTGACGTTGAGACCAGCTCGCCACAGCTCTTTCACTCGGGTGATCCCCCGCCGTTTGGGATAGCTATCCCCCCGGCCTTGAAGGGTGATATTAATCAGGGGATTGGCGACGAAATTAAGCTGGGCACGACGCAGTAGACCCATGAGCTTGGTGGCATAGCTGTTGTCATAGCTCGCGAAGGCAGTGGTGTGGCTGGCGGTAGTGCGATCGCCCATGTCTCGACGCAATGCACAGGCGGCAACCACTTCAAGAAATCGAGATTGGGGATCATCAATTTCGTCGCAGTGGAAGTCTAGGGGGCGATCGTATTGTGTGGCCAAGTCAAAGAGGTAATGGACTGAGCGCACACCGTCTTCACGAGTAAATTCGTAGTGGGGAATGCCACCCACCACATCCGCTCCAAGCTTGAGAGCTTCTTCCAAAAGCTCGGCATTTCGGGGGGCACCGTACAATCCGTCCTGGGGAAAGGCGACAAGTTGAAGATTGAGCCAAGGGCGGACTTCTTCTCGAAGTTCCAGCAAAGCTTGGAGTGCGATCAGCTGAGGCTCGCTGACATCCACATGACTGCGTACATGGAGGACTCCATGACTCGCCTGGAGCTTGAGGGCAGCTAGGGCTCTAGCTTTAACATCAGCGGTGGTGAGGGCTCGCTTGCGATCGCCCCAAATCTCAATGCCTTCAAATAGAGTGCCGCTCTGGTTCCAGCGGGGCTCACCAGCAGTGAGCACGGAGTCGAGGTGAATGTGAGATTCCACGAAAGGTGGACCGACGAGATGGCCCTGGGCATCGATGATTTGCTGGGCATGACCCGGCAGGTTGGGACCAAGGGCAAGGATGCGGCGATCGCCAATGGCAATATCA
Source organism: uncultured Pseudanabaenaceae cyanobacterium (assembly GCA_938021205.1). Lineage (GTDB taxonomy): Bacteria > Cyanobacteriota > Cyanobacteriia > PCC-9006 > JAAUQQ01 > JAAUQQ01. The sequence continues at coordinate 26,849 of CALIGI010000058.1, read as the reverse complement.
GTCAGCTCGGGTCGAGTATCGCAGTTCTGCTCATCTGGACTAGATTCACTGTTCCCGAGATGGCTCAGGTCTAGCAGACGACCGTTGCGAATGATGAGGTCATAGTTAGGAGAGTCGACCATCGCAGAATTGATATTCCTCTCAGATACGGAATCTTGCTGAGAACGGGAGGATAGGTCTGCCATGGCTAGGGAGGCTAGGGCCGCTTCTTGATATAGCTGGAATAGGGAGGGGCAGGGCGCTCCTCTGGTTCTGGGCGTTGCTTTGCTTTGCGCTGAAACGATGATTTTTTTTTGCGCTTCTGGGTCTTGGACCGATGAAGCCGAGCAACGCCAGCAGATTCAGTCTCCTCCTCTCCATCATTATCAAAATACTGACATGGCTCGGGCTCAGCCTCGGAGTCAAACTCCGCTGCAGGAATCCAGGTGGCGATGGTTTGCAGGAGTTTTGGGATCACGAAATCTTCGCGAAACTCGAGCTGGGTCTCACGGGTGCCGAGATACCCCGAATCTGTGAAATTCGTCAGCATTCGCTGGAGGGCAAACCAGACTGCCGTTTCAAATTCCCAGACTTTGCCCATGGGGGATTGGGCAGCGATAGAACGCAGTGCCCAAAAAAAGCTATTACGGACAATGGAGCCCTTTTTCTGATAGCTCGGCACATCATCTGCATGGAGGTAGAGGATGTCATCCTCGATCCAGGTACGCAAGGTCAACTTCTCCTGATGAGAGGCCCTGACTATTGTAAGAGGCGCTAATCCGAGCGGGTTTTCTTTTTGCGATCGTGAGCTTGCCATGCAACAGATTCAGCTTCAGACATTGCCCTATGAAACGGTTTCTCACAACACCGCGATCCAGAAGAAGGTAATACTACGCACTGACTCATTGCCCCATTTGACCCACTTTGCCCAGGCTTATTTTGAGCCCGGTCAAGTCGCAGAGAGCCATATCCATGCGGACATGAATGAGGTCTTCTTTGTTTTGTCAGGCTGCGGTGAAATTTGGATAGAGCAGACTCGTCACCCACTTATTCCTGGTGCCTGCATCGTCGTCGAAGCCGGTGAATCCCACGAAGTCAGAAACTCAGGGGGTGAGTTACTAGTACTGAGCTACTTCGGCATCGTCACCCCCCCAACTTTGCATGATTCAAAAATTGATAGCCTCATTGATTGAGTCGGAATAATTCTGACTTTATAGCACTGCTAAGTCCCATCTTTTTAGATAGGGCTTGTACCCCGAAAAGACATAGAAGCGACGAGACACAGGTCTTAAGTTTCATCAAACTGTTTGCCAGTTAGGCTTTTCCAGAAATTTGAATATTTTCTTTCCGTAGATTGGCTGAATGACAATTGAACAACAGTCGCTAAGATGTGTAACATCTGCCTCAATCTTCTCTGATCAAGACTTTACTCAGGGGAGTATTTGTAGGCAATTTTGAATTGCATTAAAATCGCTGAAGTGCTTTCCACAAAGAATATATATCATAGTGATTTAAATTCCTGTGACCCACTTTCATATTGAGAAATCTCATCTAGCGACATTTCAAATAGGAACAGTTTGACTTCAATGAGAGAGAAAATACTAATGTCGTTATTTCGTGCTGACCAGGGTCACTTGAGCTCGCTTTAGCACTGTTTCCATCTTAGTACTTGTCACTCTTGGCATTTTTGATTTAGGGGATCTAATGAATTTAACGAAGCGATGTATCGCAGAATGTTTAGGAACGGCTTGGCTCGTGTTTGGAGGATGTGGTAGTGCTGTATTTGCCGCTAATTTTCCCAATGCCGAAAGTAATACCTTAGGATTGGGTTTTTTGGGGGTTTCGTTAGCCTTTGGTTTGACGGTGTTAACCATGGCCTATGCGATTGGTCACATCTCTGGGTGCCATCTCAATCCAGCAGTCTCTTTTGGATTGTGGGCAGGTAATCGTTTCCCCGCCTCTGAGCTGTTGCCTTATATTGCATCTCAGGTTGGCGGAGCAATTATTGGCGGTGGCATTATTTACGGCATTGCCAGTGGTACTCCAGGTTTTGAGCTATCGGGTTCTAATCCCCTCGCGACCAATGGCTTTGGGGCTCACTCTCCGGGGGGCTACAGCTTGCTGGCCTGCTTGATTGCTGAGGTGATTCTCACCTTTGTGTTTCTGGTGGTGATTCTGGGCGCGACAGATACCCGTGCCCCTGCAGGGATGGCTCCCGTAGCCATTGGTCTTTGTTTGACTCTCATTCACTTGATCAGCATCCCCATCACCAACACTTCTGTGAACCCTGCGAGGAGTACTGGTGTAGCAATTTTTGCTGGGGCAGAGCTATTTAGTCAGGTTTGGTTATTTTGGCTTGCGCCCATTGCGGGGGCGATCGCGGCTGGCTTCTTCTATAACCTATTCTTTACGGAAGCTGGAGAATCTGCTCCCTCCATGCGCGAAAAGCTCTCCGACTAGAGTCTTTGTCACAAAAAACATCCCCCCCTGTGAAGTTCACCCCCACGTCTGATGCAGTTGAACTTAGCGTTTCCCAGGAATGTGGAAGATAGGGCCTTGTAAAATCGACCTATGTCTTGACTAGCAGGCTCTAGAGAGATTTTCGGGTTTGCCTGCTCCAAGACGACACAAAGAAGCCTCTGCCATCATGTTGATGGCAGGGGCTTCTTTAATTTCAACCCTCAAATTAATGACGTGATTAATCAAGCAGATAAGCTGCCGCGTTCAATTCGCCTTTAAGGACTGTGATGGCCTTACCTGAGAGACTCACTCGTTCTCCCTTGACCGCCACCTTGACCGTGCCCCCCCGCTTGGAAGCCTGATAACCCAGTAGCTTTGTTTTATTGAGCCGCTTGCTCCAGTAGGGGCCGAGACAGCAATGAGCTGACCCTGTGACCGGGTCCTCATCAATGCCCATCCCCGGCGCAAAGAATCGAGAAACAAAATCATTGTCTTCATTATCGCTAGCTGCGGTGACAATAATGCCCGTCTGGATAATGCCCTTGAGACGTGTAAACAGCGGCTTCAATTGTTTGACTGCGGCAGCATTATCCAGCTCAACCAACCAGTAATCCAAGGTGGCGTTGTATTCGGCTTGGCTAACATCGCAGCCTAGGGCTTCGCCCAGACCTGCGGGAGCCTCTGTGGCAACACTGGGGGCAATCGGAAAGTCCAGCTCGATCCAATCATTATCAAATCGGGCTGTAAGCTTACCGCTTCGGGTGATAAATTCTGCCGGTTGATTAATCGCTAAGTAGCCCTCGGTCCAAAGCACATAGGCTGTGGCAAGAGTGGCATGACCGCAGAGATCTACTTCGGTGGTGGGGGTGAACCAGCGCAGGTGATAACCGTCTTCCTTATGGATCGCGAAGGCCGTTTCCGAAAGGTTCATCTCAGCAGCAAGGTGGCGCATCCAGCTATCCGGCTTGGGCTCATGGAGAACACAAACCGCAGCGGGGTTACCACCAAAGGGGCGATCGCAAAAGGCATCCACCTGAAGGATCGGCAGGGCAGTGGTTCTAGCCATGAATCAGTCTCGGGAAGTTGATTTATTAAACAGAGTCGCTGGTGGTGGAAAAGCTCAGCATCTCATTGCCACCCTTTTGCAGCTCATATTCAACCTGCATGATTTTGGGGTCTAATCCTAACGACTGCAACATTCTGCAAACCGGCTCCACATCCGTTGATGGTTGGGATACCAAAATCCGCAGAGAAAAATAACAAGGCTTCAGCGCTTCAGAATATAGGTAGAATGATCAAACATAAAACTAGAGCAAGCTTAATCCTTAGATCTTGGTGTTGAGGCTACGTTGGGGCTCAAGAAATCGACGCAGGCAAAATTCGATTAACGATCCCATCCACAGACTGTTTCAAGGCCCGCTTGCGGCGCCATGTTTGGAAGCGGCGATCGTATTCCTCACCCTTGAGCCCATAGGTGCGTCTGCCCTGCATCGCTAAGCCTAAGCCCCAACCGACAATAATATAGAGGGAAAAGCCTAGACCGCCTCCTGCGATCAGATCCAGCGCCACCAGAAATCCGTTGACGATCAAATACTTCGTACCGTTTTGCTTGAGGCGCTGCTGGCGGTACTGGTCAAATTGTTCTTCGAGTCCGATTTGGTCCTTGCGCAGGAGCCAGGCCTGTTCAGCTTCATCCAGTTCTTGAGGAGTAAAACCCATCTCATCGGCAATCTCAATCAGTTGAGCCCGACTCAGATCATCTTGTTCATGGGTTTGGCGAGCGATCGCCAGATGAAGAATTTGTTGGACGTCGTCTTGACTGTATTGGTTACCCATGGTGATTCGCGAAGGGGGAATAGCGTAGAGCTCAGGCGTAATGCAATCTGAATCGAGCTATCGCAAAGCTTTCTTATTTAAGTGTGGCATAGACCCCTCCAATTAACGGTGGTACTCTCCAGCGAGAGAAGGTCGGAAATCCGACGAAACAGAACATCAGCATCCAATGCTGGATGGGTTTAGAAGTCATTAGTTCAATTCCGAAAATTGACATAAAACTTAGAGTTTTACATGAGCATCCCATTTTCTGGTTACAGCCCATGACTGCAAAGCGTTCCAATCCAAGCGCTTTGGCCTAATTGTGATGCAAATCACTACGCAATGTAGCGTACGCAACGTCCAATAATGGCGTATAACAGTCATATTGTAGGTGGCTCAACTTTAGCCGAGTCATCAACAGGGAACACACAGTTAACCGACGAAGTCTTTTTAGACTTCGTCGGTTTTTTTCTGGTTTTATCAGGGAGCCAAGCGAATGGAGGCTCATTTGCATCCCGAAAGCATGGCTTAGGAACAAGGATTTATTAAGGCCGCAACGTGATTAGCTCTCTTCTCAAAGGGGCTGGGTGGGATCAGCCCGGGGCAAGCCAAACAGTCGATCCCCCTCAAATTCCCCTTGAAGAAGGGGAAGATCTTATTGAATGCTTATTCCTTAGCGAAGGCTACCCATCGTGTTTCGCCAGGTCAGCTCTTTACAGAGCGTTTCTAAGGCACGTTGCTCTTCGTGACGAAAAAGCTGGAATTCGATCAAGCCTTGTAGGACTTGCTCGGTGAGATCAGCCGCAAAACTACCGCCGTAGCGCAAAAGTAGGTTGTAGTAGCGAAATTGTGGGGTTTCGTCGCCGTTCAAATGAAACCGATAAATCTCGTCATTGCTCATACAGGCAGCGGGAGCATTGACAGGAACCACCTCTCGCGGGATGCCTTGTTCACCGTGAATATTTCTTCCCTCTCCGGCTAGCTTCCCAATGAGAACAATTCCCAGGAGTGTTCGGGTTTCATTAATCAGATCTGGAGCAAAAACAGGGTCCGGCTCACTGGACAGGCGAGGCCCGTTGTTCAAGAACATGGGGTTGAGCAACTGGGAGTTGTAGACAATGCCCACGACAGGATTGCGATCGCCATTCCCCAGTTTGACAAAGCTACCAAAGCCGCAATCATCGGGCTCCGGGGGATGACCCACACTCATACGATCGTGGAGCTGTACCACATAGTCGCAGTGGGAATTGGACTTCACCACTTTGCCTAACTCGAGGCAGTCACTGTCCGCTGCATCCCTGAGGAAGACCATTTGCTAAATTCCATCGACAATCGCGCAATAGCACAAGTGTACCTACGAAAGGGTCTGAGCCAAGGAATTGAGCAGAATTGTATTCAGACCGATCCTGTAGTAAGAGCGGAGTCTTCCCCCCCTTGCAATTGCCAAGGACAGGGCCGAGGGCAGAAAGACCCTGCCCCTACGTGACATTCCCAAACCGCTGGACACCCAGCGCGTTAGGAAATTGTTCGGTCAAATCACCTCTTTTTGTCTACAACAGATCTTGGTACTTAGGATTCTCGCGAATTTGCTTGAGCAGGGGCTTGATCTCCTGGGTCCGAGCCTTATCCACAATCAGGGTCGCTTTTCCAGCCCGCACCACAACAACATCCTTGAGGCCGATGGTAGCCACTAACTCGCCGTCATCTTGGGTATAGAGAATGCAGCCATCGCTATCCGTATTCACATGCTGGCAAAGCTCGACGTTGGTGTCAGCTTCTTTCTTCAGCAAACGCTCGATCGCATTCCAGTCCCCGAGGTCGTCCCAACCAAAGGTAATGGGCACTACGCAGGCCTTATCAGTCTTCTCCATCAGGGCATAGTCAATGCTCAGCTTGGTCAAGCTGGGATAGGCTTCGACTCCCTTTGCTTCCAGGGGAACCATAATTTCCGGAGCATGGGTGCGCAGCTCGGCCAAGGCCGTGGCAATTTGGAAGATGAACATGCCACCGTTCCAGCTGAAGCGGCCACTATCAATGAATTCCTGGGCCTTGGTTGCATCCGGCTTTTCAGTGAAGCGGCTCACCTTGTGGGCTAGGAGACCGCCAAACTCGCCCAGAGCATCGCCCTGCTCGATGTAGCCATAGCCTGTAGAGGCAAAGGTCGGCTTGATGCCTAGGGTTGCGATCGCCCCCTGCTTTTCACTCAGTTCCGCAGCCGCATTGACCGTCTGGAAGAAGGCTTGCTCATCCTCAATCCAGTGGTCTGCGGGGAAAAAGCCCAAAATAGCCTCTTCGCCATAATGCTTCGCAGCTTCCAGAGTTGCCCAAGCCACGGCTGGGGCGGTGTCCTGGGCCTGGGGTTCCACCAGCAAATTGCGATCGGGCATTTCAGGCAGTTGCTCACGCACGCCATCTGCTAGGTGGGACGCCGTCACCACCCACACATCATCCCAGCTACCGGTCATGGCCTTGAGCCGCTCGGCAGTGGCCTGGAGCAGGGTCTTACCGCTACCGTCCAGGCTGAGGAATTGTTTGGGATATTCGCGGCGGCTGAGCGGCCAGAAGCGTTCACCCTTACCACCAGCCAAAATCATGGGAATGACTCGACTGCCTTGACCTACACTGCTGCCCATGCTGTGAAACCTTCCTCTACTGCGTTGAGTCTACTGATTAACAATGCCCAAGATTGGGGCTTGATGAAGCTAGTTCTATACGACCATGACTCAAAAAAGACTCAGCCTAATAACCTAGGCCAGCCCAAGCCCAAATTACTATTGCGCAAATGGAGGTTCCAAAGACCATGCCTGACGGTATTTTTTGCGATCGCTTCACGGCCCATCACCATCCACCTTCGAGAAATGTCTGTCGTGGAGCAGATCTGCTATGACTTAGGGGATATAGTAATAACAGTTAAAGAATATAAATGCTGGGCAATTTAGCTTAATAAACAAAACGGACAATAGCTGGTTCAATCCGATATCGAGCCGCTGTGCTCTCGCTTGTCTTGCCATTGTCAGCGCAAATTGTATCCCCCCAAGAGTTCTGTTTACGGCGTGAACTGTGATGCGGGGCAGTTGAAATCCCCAATGTAATTAGTCCTGATTAATCCTTCGCCAAAGCGAAACAGGGACAGTGCACCTTTCTCAGTGGAGGGGCTAGCCCCTGGCCTTTGAGAGCCGCTTTATTTACATTTGAGTCCAGTCCAGACTACGGAAATGCGCGATCTGTGAATCAATCCGCTTCGGCCCAGCAACCCTCCACACTGAAGAAGCTCTTTTGGCGTTCGACCTACGCCACCTGCGCCGTGCTGGCCGCTTCCGTAGGAATCGCAGCCTCCCTTTGGCTACCCCTCCCCAGTTCCAGCATTGCTGGGGAGAATTCTGAAGAAATTCTCAAAGAAGGTGGCTTGCTGCGCCCCTTAGCAAGGCCAGTCAATGTCCTCGTGATGGGTATAGATGAAGTTCCCAATGTCGAGGCAGGCTCGGAAGAGAGCTTTTCAGGCCGCAGTGACACCATGCTCCTGCTCCATTTAGACCCTCGCAGCGAACAGGTTTCAGTCTTATCTATTCCCCGCGACACCCAGGTTGAGATACCTGGCTATGGGCGTACAAAGGTAAACCATGCTAACTGGATGGGGGGGCCTGCCTTGGCTCGGGAAGTGGTCACCCATAACTTCAATGATGTTAAAATTGACCGCTATCTACGGGTTAATACTGGGGCCTTTAGAGCCATTGTGGATGCGATCGGTGGGGTTCGGGTATTCGTGCCAAAGGATATGTACTACGTCGATAACACCCAGGGGCTAGAGATCGATCTGCGGGAAGGTTGGCAGACTCTCGATGGTGATGAAGCCGAACAGTTTGCCCGTTTCCGTAATGACGCCTACGGCGACATTGGCCGGGTTCAGCGTCAACAGACCTTGCTGAAAGCCCTGCGCAAGCGTTTCACCAATCCCACCATCGTGGCGCGCTTGCCTCAACTGCTGAATATTGCCCAGGACTACACCAACACCAACCTGAGTGGCGATGAGCTAATGGCACTAATCCGCTTTGGTCTCCAGCTCGAGCCTGCCGAGATGCAAATGGTGATGCTACCGGGTAGAGCCAGTGAGTATGGGGAATTCAATTCCAGTTACTGGATCATGGATGAGTCTAAGCGGGACGATATTCTGTCTTCCTATTTTGACGTGGAGCCCCAAAGCCGCTGGGCTCAAGACGATCGCAATTGGGATAACGTTTCCAGCAGCCAGTCCCCCTACGACATGGCGATCGCGGTCCAAAACGCCTCTAATTATTCTGACCAGGCGTATCACATGGCCGATCATCTGCGGGAACTAGGGTTCAATTCGGTCTATGTGGTGAATGACTGGCCCGATATTGTGGAAGAAACTTCAATTATTGTTCAGCAGGGAGATTTGAGCGCCGCCAAACTCGTAGAGCGTCGGTTATCTCTGGGGCAAATTGATTCTGCTTCCACAGGACATCTAGAATCGGAACTGACGATCCGTGTCGGGAGCGATTGGGAATCCCCTTATTGGTAACTGCTCGCTGATTGGCTGCGAGAAACTGAAGAATCTTGAAGCTTTTCGCAGTCGCGGAAGGCTTTTTTGCATATCGGCTCAGTGGACTAGGGCCAAGGCAGTCCGTGGCTTGTCCATCCAGCAGAGGGCTTGGGAGCGAGCCATCAAAACGCCAGCTTTATACGGATTCTCAGAAGATCCTATGTACTATTTACGAAGGTGACCATCCCGGACCATTACAAGCAAAGGTTGATGAAGATGGGAACCGTCGCCTCCTAATCTGAGTCCCCGGGCATCGCCATTGAATATCAACTCAATCGCCATTTCCAGACATAACTGCCATGACCTACAGCCTACGCGTTGCTGACTTACCCGCTTCAGAACGCCCTCGGGAGCGACTCCTCTCTGACGGCGTGCGTGTGCTGTCTAATGCAGAACTACTGGCCATTTTGCTACGCACCGGCCAGGGACCTGGCAAGCTGTCGGCAGTGGGACTGGGGGAGTATATACTCCACAACCTGGGCCAGAATGAACGCGATCCCATTGCTGTATTACGCGAAGCCTCCATTGCCGAATTGACGACCGTGCTGGGGGTGGGTCCCACCAAAGCTTGCACGATCTTAGCCGGTCTAGAACTGGGCAAACGAGTATATCAATCTCGTCCCCTAGAGCGCTTACCACTAGAGAGCCCCGAAGCAGCAGTGGCCTACCTAGCCTCAGACTTGATGTGGGAGAGCCAGGAGCACTTTGCAGTGCTGATGCTGGACGTGAAGAATCGACCCATTGGCAATCGCGTAATTACCGTGGGTACCGCGACGGAGACCTTAGCCCATCCCAGGGAGATTTTTCGAGAGGTGATTCGCAATGGGGCAACCCGAGTCATCGTCGCCCACAACCATCCCTCGGGGAGCGTAGAGCCGAGTCCGGAAGACATTCAGCTCACTGAGCAATTGCTCCATGGGGCTCAAATATTAGGCCTACCCCTATTAGATCATCTAATTTTGGGCGGAGGCTCGTTTCGTAGCCTCCGCCAGACAACAGAACTATGGGAAGACTACCCCCAAGGCGTTTAATGGGGCGCCCTGCATCCATGAACAGGTGTGAAGCTTAGAACGCTTGAAAGCGCTGATCGCGTCTTAGCTCAGTGAGCTCAAAAGCTGAAAGCCACTGACGATATTCCAGGTCGTAGATCTTGTCCTGAAGATTTTCGGTGAGGAGGGCCAGGTAACTCTCTCGCTGACGCAGTAGGACTGCCGTGTGGTGACCGCTAGAGGCGCGGGCAAAGCCAAAGCGTTCGAAGTTAAGCGAAGACATCAAGAGCCAACGCAAGCCCAGGAGTTGAAAGATCAGCTGCTCCCAGTTCTCTAGGCTAATTTGGGCGGTGGTGAAGTATTCCTGGGGCAGCCCGTTATTGTCAAATAGCACTGCACCAGTGACATGGGCTTGGTAGTTATACCCAACCGGGTTGCATGGCTGTTTGCGCCAGAGCAGCGAGCTTTCGAGCTGAGAGGAGGCTGGAGGAACAAGGGTAGAGCAAGTTCGATGGGGTGGACTGGGAGAAGGAGCAGTTGCGATCGCAGGTCTGGGTTGGCGATCGCGATTAACAGAATTAGAAGAAACCTGCGTCACCATGGCAGCAAAGGAAGCGTGAGCGAATAGAATTTGCTCTCCTTAGCAGGGGCCTGGGCAAGGGGAGTTACCTTAGGTCACTTACGGAAGGGAGATGCACGACCTGAGTGGGGGACTCATAGTGCTGGTTGCTATGACGACCGATCGTGAAATCGTCAGGTGTCATAGTTACAGCAACGAGTAGAGCTAGTCTTAGATTTCCCAAAATTCTTTTGGGGTATAGGTTTGAGGCAGCATAGAGAATAGTAAAGCTGACTAAAACATAGATGAAGGCCGCAAAGATATGGGGAAATGCCTGCTGCAATTTTGAGGGATTATGGGCGCTCAAAGATATCTGGTAGCTCTACCTGGCCTTGATGCTCACATTCAAAATCGAGATCGACCCAATCCTCCAAAACAACTTGATCGAGGCGCACCAACCCATTGCACTGAGGCTCATACAGCTGGCTAATAAAGGCCCAGCCCACCCCCCGCATCCAATCTATCAAGGTCTTCAAGATTGATTCTTGATTGCCGGGACGGCCTGTTTCCGCCACAGGAGTGGGGCTCAGCCAAATCCCATGACTCCCCAAAATAATCCATCCTAAACCTGTCGCTCTCACTTGATGAGTGCCGGAGGTCATGAGCTCGACATGGCGAACGCCCCAGCTTTGAAGAATGGGCAGGCCGAAGCGATAGTTACCGAGCGTTGAGCTCGCGCAGGACTCCAACCAGATATGCGACTTAGGGTCCGCAGTGCCGAGGTCAGCGCTCGCCGGTGGAGCTTCTCGCTCAACAATGGCCCAGATACAGGGAGCAGGAGAGCCAGCAGAAATCAAAATGGGTAGCTGGGACTGATCGCGGGCCAGTTCTGCCGCAGCCATTTCCCGGCGAATGCTACCGCCCAAGACCAAGACCGCATCTACCGGACGATGGGCCGCCTGATAAAGCTGGAAGCTGAGATGAAATAATAAGCCAATCAACAATGCCAGGATGGCGATCCAGCAGTATTGGCGAACTTGACGGAACTTTTGGGCTGGGCGCAAGGGTCTAAGGGAATAGCATGGGTGCAGAAAAAAAAAGATGCAACGGCCCGACTTGTCCTATACAAACGGCACTACCATTGTTTTCACAAGCTAATCACCATGAGTCGGACGATTTTTCGTTCCAGTTTTAGGCTGATTTATGGCTCATGGTCTCGAAGAGCGATGGAGCTGAGAATTTGCTAGCCAGTCTGCAAGCCAGATTGTTTAGATTGGCGAGCTGAGCCCAGGCAACGGCCTTAACTCAAACCGTTGTATCCACCTCACGGAACTGGCACAGCCCCCTGGGGTTCTGAGAAATTTCCTTTTAACCTGGGAAGCATCTGAACAAATTGCAGAATTATGGCCGACTGGGGTGCAATTCTTCGACATGTCTCAGATAATTCTTATGTGAACAGTTCACAATTGCTACATAACGCGATGCCTGGTCTATAGTCACTCGACCGAACTAGATCAGCCATTAACAATTCTCCCTAAGTCGCTTCTGCTAGCAGAATACACATGAAGCTATTCAAATCCTTTTCACCCACCCAAGCGATGCTGTTTGCGGGGGCGATCGCAACAACGTTCTCCCTCTCACTCATCGCACCAGGGAGTTCTGTTCGAGCAGCTTGGCAAGAAAGTCCCAAGGCGATCGTCGATCAAGCTTGGCAGATCGTGAATCGGGAGTATGTTGACCCATCGTTCAACTCCCAAGATTGGCAAGAGGTCCGCAGTGGACTTCTCAAGAAGGATTACAGCACTCGCGAAGATGCCTATGAGGCGCTGCGGAGCGCCCTCAAGACATTGGAAGATCCCTATACCCGCTTCATGGATCAGAAGCAGTATGAATCCCTCACCAACCAAACCTCCGGAGAACTATCCGGTGTGGGCATGCGCCTGACCCAGGACGAGGAGACCCAGATTCTCACTGTCTCTTCTCCGATCAAAAACTCTCCCGCCATTGCCGCTGGCGTTAAAGCAGGTGACCAAATTATTAAGATCGATGGCGTTCCCACCATGGGCATGACCGTCGAGGAAGCGGCAGAAAAAATTCGGGGAAAGGCAGGCACCAGCATCAGCCTAGAATTCCTCAGTGAGGGTCGCAAGGTCGTCCGCAAGCTCATCCGTGCCCGTATTGAGATTCCCAGCGTTGAGCACAGCGTTCGCCAAGAAGAAGGCGCTCGTGTGGGCTATATCCGCCTTAGCCAGTTCACAGCCCATGCTGCTGAAGAAATGCAAGCTGCCATTAAGGACTTAAATGCTGAAGGGGCTGATGCCTTTGTTCTAGACTTGCGGGGCAATCCCGGTGGCCTACTCTTCTCCGCCATTGATATTTCTCGCATGTGGCTCAAAGAAGGGGAAATCGTTCAAACCGTGGATCGTGAAGAGCGGGATGAACATATTAAGGCAGATAACTCTGCACTGACTGATCTTCCCTTAGCCATTTTGGTCGACAAAGGCTCCGCAAGCTCGAGTGAGATCCTCACAGGAGCGTTACAAGATAACGAACGTGCCGTTGTCGTCGGTAGCCCCACCTTTGGCAAAGCCCTGGTCCAATCGCTCCACCCCTTATCTGATGGTTCTGGTCTTGCGGTGACCATTGCCCAGTACTACACCCCCAAGGGAACAGACATCAGCAAAAAAGGTATTATCCCAGATGTAGAGGTGAGCTTGTCTAAGGAAGACCAAAAGCGCCTGTCGAATAATCCAGATTCCATTGGCACGATTGAAGATCCTCAGTATGCCAAGGCGATCGAATTGATTCGTGAGCAGCTCTAAGGGGTAAGCGGGATTAGCAAATCCAGGTAAAGAAAGGGTCGAGGTATGTGTACCTCGACCCTTTCTTTATAGTTTATCAATGGCACCTTATGGCCAAGCTCACATCACTTATAGCCTTGGCCACATCACTACAGCCCTAAACCACGAAGCGCATTGGGCTTAGCCAAGCTCACGATGATTTCATCGACGATAGGGTGAATTTCATTGAAACTCTCATGGTCAGAATCTACTAGCTCATCCCCTAAAACTTCCCTTAGGGCCTGGGTTTGGTGGGTATCTGCTGGGGTGGGCTGAAGACGCACAATGAGCTGAGAGTCATAGTTGTCGAGGGTGGTACCTTCTAGCATGACGGTGCCACCATAGTCCCAGGCAAACCCTGAAAATTGAAAGGGACCCAGAATTGCTTCTAGCTCTTCGAGAGAAATACCGGGCTGAATCCCCTCTGGAGTCCGCCAGTCAGAGCCAATGTCTCGAACCTCTGCCACCTGGGTGCGATCGGCATTGGCCCAGACAATGGTGAAAGAGCGGCTCTCGCCTAGCTCAACCCGAGTACCGGGTCGAGTAAATCCCTCTCCCATAGAAGCTTCAACATCCTTAAGCCGGTCGGGATCAAAGATTTTTCCAAGATCACTATGACTCGTATTTGCAGTCACTGGCCCCACAGATCGGCCTGGAAGAATGATTGGATCGAAGGCCGAGTTAACCGTCGGGAAGATAGCCCCCATCGCATTGGTAGATTGGAGGCTAGGGCTGTTAAAATCAGTCGCTAAGCGATTGAAGCTTTGGGCCTGCAGTGGGGCATCGCCACCTTGAAGGTCAATCCCCAAACCAATGGCCAACAGGGTCATGGCCATTGTGGAGAGTTTTAGCATAGTCGTCTTCATGGTAGAGATGCAGTTGAGCGGGCAGCGTCAATCTAGCGGGAGTGTACGGAAACAGGGATCTGTAGAAATAGGGGTCTGCAGAAATGGGTCAACGAAAAACGCTTAAGAGCAGTTAGAGAACCTCTTATTTTTACAATCAAGCCGTTCAAGAGAATGGTCTTCTCAGGTCATAGGAGAGAAGTCGGGCTAGCTCATCTCGCATATATTTGGAGTTGAGGAGACAACTTAAAAACTCCCCCCCCGGAAAGTACAAAGGCACTGAAATCCTTAGGTATTAGGCATTCTGTCGGATGGGTTAGCAATCGTCTAGATGGAGAAGACCCATACATAGGCTCACCCCCCAGGGTGATGGAATGGGTCCTATCCTCATTCCTCGTCAAAAGAGCCTAAATAACCCTGAGCTCCAGAAGCTATTCAGGAGATACGGGTAATCCCGTAGAATCAGATTCAGTTGCCGTTACCATATAAGACTTCATCTCTCACCGAAAGGATTCCGGTCACGGAAAGGGCTTTGGAGATGGGAATTTGAGGATGTGCTGCGGGGTGAGTTTTCGAGATGCTCCTGGGCGCTGCTTAAGTTGGTTTCTATTCGTTTTGTGTGAGCACCTGTCATGACCGCGATCTCTTCTCGCAATTTGCCTTTGCCTGAGCTGGCCCAGCAGACTCGTCGAGCTGCCCAACAATTAGCAGCGCTATCAACAAAGCAACGCAATCAGGCTTTAGAGGAGATCGCCCAAGCCCTTGAAGCTGCCCAAGCAGATATCCAAGCGGCGAACCGGGCCGATCGCGAGATGGCTCAGGTTGAGAAAATTTCTGCGGCTCTCTATGCGCGCTTGAAGCTGGAGGGAACTAAGTTGACTGGAGCGATCGCTGGCGTCCGAGACGTCGCTCGCCTAGACGACCCCATTGGTCAGGTGCAAATTCAGCGCCGCATTGACGATGGCTTGACTCTTCGTCGGCTGGCCTGTCCTGTCGGCGTCTTAGGAATTATTTTTGAGGCCCGTCCCGATGCGGTCATTCAAATTGCTTCCCTGGCAATCAAGTCGGGTAACGGCGCGATTATGAAAGGAGGGCGAGAGGCGGTGCGCTCTTGTAAAGCGATTGTCCAAGCGATCCAAACGGGGCTGAGGAATGCTGGCATTGATCCTGCTGCAATTCAGCTACTCACAAGCCGCTCTGAAATTGCCGAGCTGCTGAAGCTGGACCGGGACGTGGATTTAATTATTCCTCGGGGCTCAAATTCTTTTGTCCAATACGTCCAGGACAACACTCGAATCCCCGTCCTGGGCCATGCGGATGGTATTTGTCACCTATATCTAGATGCCACTGCCGATGTTGAAAAGGCTGCCCGCATTGCCTTTGATGCCAAGTACCAATATCCCGCTGCTTGTAATGCGATCGAAACACTATTGGTTCATGACAGCTTGGTGAACACAGTGCTGCCAAAGGTTTTTAATGCCCTCCAGCGAGTGCAGGTTCAATTGCGCGGTGATGAGCGGGTTAGGACAGCCCTGGGTGAGGCCTATCAGTTGGAGGTGGCAACCGAAGAAGACTGGACAACGGAATACAGCGATCTAATCCTGGCAGTGAAGGTGGTGGATAGCTTGGATGAGGCGATTGATCACATTAATTTCTACGGCTCCCACCATACCGATTGTATTGTGACGGAGGAGAGCGAGGCTGCTCAGAAGTTTATGAGCCGAGTCGACAGTGCTGGGGTTTATCACAACTGCTCGACCCGCTTTGCCGATGGCTTTCGCTATGGCTTTGGCGCAGAGGTGGGCATCAGTACGCAAAAACTGCCGCCTCGAGGGCCTGTAGGCCTAGAGGGCTTAGTTACCTATAAATATCAGATGGTGGGCGATGGCCATGTGGCAGCCAGCTATGTGGGCGAGAATGCGAAGTCATTTCTCCATGAAGATTTTTAGAGTCTGGATAATCTTGAGTGAGGGGAAAAGGGCGATCGCCCCCAAGCCATGACGAGTCCCCCATGAGCGATGCTTAGTCTGACTCCTATTCGATTACTTTCCCCATTGGCGGAACAAGAATTAAATTCGGCCTTCCCCCTCCCTCATTAAGGGGGATTTGAGGAATCGGCTGTTGGGCTAGCCATAACGAGCTCTCTCCAGTCCCCTTAGAAAGGGGAGCCAGTCACATCCCGGGGTTAATGAATCCTCGTTCCTAACCTGTTACTCACCACCAACGCTTCTCCATGGATCAGCTCCACATCAACGCGCTCCGCTGCTACGGCTACACGGGTTATTTACCCGAAGAGACTCGCCTAGGTCAGTGGTTTGAAGTGAGCATGACGCTGTGGCTAGATCTGACGGAGGCCTCCCAGAGCGATCGCCTGGATGACACCGCAGATTATCGACAGGTAATTGAGGCTGTGCGCGCAGTGGTCGAACAGCAAGTCTTTAAGACAGTGGAACGATTAGCAGGCGCGATCGCCCAAACCGTGCTGGAGCTAGATGTTTGCCAGCAGGTACAGGTGCGTTTGACGAAACTATCCCCGCCCATCCCAAACTTTAGCGGTTCAATTACAGTTGAACTTACTCGCTCACGCCCCTAGCTTGCGATGGAAAAAAGTTTCCCCGGACCGGAAACGCAGTTTTGGGACCTGTGTCAGAGCTCCATGGTCTTTGGGGCCTAATTTTCCGTGGGTAAAACCATCATTTCCGCAGGATGACAGTCAATTTCAATATTAAAAATTGACCCCTTCGGCTCGTTGGGTTGAACGTAAATAATGCCGCTGTGGGCTTCGATAGCCATTTTACAAAAAGCCAAGCCCAAGCCCGTTTGCTTCACTCCCGTGACCAGGTTATCCACCTCAAATTTTTTGAACAGGCGCGCCTGAAGATCCGGGCTAACCCCTGGCCCTTGATCAATAACCTCAATGCGTAGTCGCTTTTGGTGGGGGTAGCTGACACGAACCATAATTTCGCTGTCTGGGTTAGAAAACTTGATGGCATTGCTCAGCAGGTTATCTACCACACGACGAACCAGCAGGTGATCAGCCAGAACAGCAATGGATTCTTCCGGAAGCTGAGTGACCAGATTGATGGCGCGTTGCTTTGCAAAGAGTTGAAAGTCATCGATCGCCTCTTGAAGCATCTCAGCGACATTGAGGTCCTGGAGGCGTAGCGCCATACGATCCGACTTGAGTTTTCCCAACATCAAGACGCTGTCAATCATGCATTGCAGGCGATTGATCGAGGCCAGAATGCGCTTGACCTGCTTCTGCGGTAATGGTTCCTGCACCACTCGGTCCAGAACTGACGTGGACATGGCAATGCTAGTCAACGGACTCCGCAAATCATGGACCATCATGTGGGCCAAGTCGTCTTGCAGATCAACCAGATGGTGGAGCCGTTCATACTGACGACGGATGCGCAGCATTGCTCGAATACGGGCTCGAAGCTCTACGCCGTCCACAGGCTTAGAAATAAAGTCATCAGCCCCCGCAGCCAAACATTGATCTAGGTCCTCATTACCACTAAGCGCCGTAATGGCAATGATGGGGATATGTTGCCACTCGCTGTGGTTTTTGATGTGCTGAGCTAGCTCATAACCATCCATTTCAGGCATCATGACATCCATGAGGATGACATCAGGGTCATGGAGTTGGAGGTATGCCAAGGCCGCTTTACCACTAGCAACATAACTCAGCTCGTAGGGTTCACGGGAGAGGAGAACCTCTATGACCTTAAAGTTCTCACTTTGGTCATCAACAATTAGGAGCTGGGGAACCATAACATATGCTCAGGTTGACATCATTTTGCTTGCCAGAAGATTTCGATTCAGTCCACAAGCGAGTTAGCTTTTTTGTCTTTGCGTAGCTCGTGTCTAAATTCTAACGGCAAAATAACTAGAGCATTTATGGTTTGTTACAGCAATTTATGAGCTATATAGAGCTGTAACAAACCATCAAAACTCTAAGCAATATGACCATGGCTATAAAAAACGATTGCTTCAGGGCCAATAGAGCCCGAACAAAGAAAGCTAAAGCTAGGTCTCTTGTGGGAACCTAGCTTTAGCTTTCTTTGTTCTCTCAAGGCAGGGAGACTTTAGACAGTCAGCACAACAGGCTTCAAGTTGAATTTTTTCAACACACGCTCAGCCATTTGAGCAGGGGTGAGACCTAGTTCAATCATCGATTCGTTGACCGCCGCATGATCCACCAGAATGTCGGGGATACCGAGGCGAAGCATGGGAACCTGCATCTCAGAGTCAACCATTGCTTCAGCGATCGCCGACCCAAAGCCCCCCTGCAAGCAACCTTCTTCCATTGTCACAATCTTACCGATCCTCTGGGCCAAGGGCAGGATGAGTTTGGTGTCGAGGGGCTTAACAAAACGAGCATTAATAACAGTGGCCTCTACACCATGCTCACTAAGGATTTCAGCGGTTTGCAAGGCAGGATTGACCATGGAGCCATAGGCTGTGAGCAAAACATCGTCACCTTGACGTAGGATTTCACCTTTACCAATTTCCAAAGGCTCCCAACCTTCTTCCATGAGGGGCACGCCGTAGCCACTGCCACGGGGGTAACGCAACGCAATGGGGCCTTGGGTATGGTTAATGGCAGTCACAACCATGCGCTGGAGTTCTGCTTCATCCTTGGGAGCCATGACCGTGAGATTCGGAATATGGCGTAGGTAGGCAATGTCGTAGGCACCCTGGTGGGTGGGGCCATCGGCACCAACGATACCAGCGCGATCAATCGCGATCACTACGGGCAGCTTTTGAATGCAGACATCGTGGATAATTTGGTCGAAGGCGCGCTGGAGGAAGGTGGAGTAGATTGCTGCAACGGGACGCATGCCTTCGCAGGCCATGCCCGCAGCTAAGGTCATCGCATGTTGCTCGGCGATGCCCACGTCAACATACTGCTCGGGGCAACGGTTTTGCAGGGTAGTAAGGCCGGTGCCAGTCGCCATGGCAGCGGTAATGCCGATGACTTTGGGGTTATTCTCGGCAATTTTAGTCAGGGTCTCAGCAAAGACCTTGGAGTAGCTGGGGGGCTTGGGTTTATTGGAAGGCTTGGATTTGCCGGAGGCTAGATCGAAGGGAGACTGGGCGTGGTAACCCACTTGATCTTTCTCGGCGATCGCGTACCCCTTCCCCTTGGTCGTCGCCACGTGAACCAGTACAGGACCAATGATTTCGTGGGCTTCCTTAAAAGTGCTAATCAGCTCTTCTAAGTTGTGACCATCCACAGGACCAACATAGGTAAAACCCAGCTCTTCAAATACAGCCCCAACTTTAGAAACTGCTAACCGCTTCATACCTTCCTTGAAGCGGTTGAGCTCAGGAATGGAGTCACTCACAAAAGGCAGCTGCTTGAGCTGATCCTCAATGTTGTCCGTGATGAATTGCATCGGTGGGCTGAGACGGAGCTTATTGAGGTAGCGGGGAATGGCTCCAACATTGGGGGAGATGGACATCTCATTGTCGTTGAGCACCACCATCAAGTTGGTGTTGGGCATATGGCCCGCATGATTAATGGCTTCTAGGGCCATGCCGCCGGTGAGGGCACCATCACCAATCACAGAAACGACCTTGAAGTCATCGCCCTTGGCATCACGCGCCATGGCCATGCCTAAGCCTGCAGAGATGCTGGTGGAAGCGTGGCCCGCACCAAAATGGTCAAACTTGCTCTCGCTACGTTTGAGGTAGCCCGCAACGCCATTTTTCTGACGCAGAGTATGAAAGTCTTTATAGCGACCGGTTAGCAACTTATGGGGATAGGCTTGGTGCCCCACGTCCCAAATCACCTTGTCGCGATCCAAATCAAGAGTGTGGTACAGCGCAACCGTTAGTTCTACAACGCCTAATCCCGGTCCCAGATGGCCGCCACTAGCTGCAACGGTATCCAGATGCTTCTCACGAATTTCTCGACCAATCTGCTCAAGCTGACTGAGGGAGAATTCTTGCAGCTGGTTTGGGTGGGTCAGTTCGCTTAGGTGCATGCTTGCTATAACCCCTGAGGGGACTCAATCAAAAGTGAAGTTGCTATCTACAACGGCAGAAATGCTAATTTCGTATCACAGTAGGCGTTTCCACCGAATCGGCTTTTACTGAACCCACCCAAGTTGGGGATTGGATGTCAGGGAATACCAACTGCTGCACGATCGCTTCTCTACTTACTCTAGTCGAAAGCGTGGGTTGATGCGGCCAAAGCAATAGTCTGAAAGCTGTTACACCCCTCTTTGGGCATCTACCTTAAAGGAATGCGCCTTTGTACTGAGGTGCCTAGCCATTACAGGCGATCGCCGAAGAACGATTGCGACCCTAGTCAGCAGCTCTAACAATACAAAGCACCAAGGATAGACGAAGCTATCTCGGTGCATTGAGGAGTTCTATTCTAAAACGGTCTGTCACCCAGAAGTCTAAACAGACCACTCTGGGTATTTACCACATGGCGCGGACAGGCGTTGGGGCCGGGGCAGGCGTTCTCTCAAGCTCAGGTGCTTGGGCAACGGGAGTCTGACTCGGAACCGTTGCGGGGGCGGTCACACCGGGGGATGGATCAAGCTGAACGGCAGTTGCTTCGCTCGGTGTTGAGGGCGGTGCAGGCTCCGCAGTGAGCACAGCACCTTCTCCTTGAACAATGAAATCAGCGGTGGGGTTTTGTGCTGTCTCTCTCGCAGCACTGTCTGGGGCAGGGGTTGTGGCTTGCTCGCTGGGGTTGGTTGCATTTTGCCCCACTTGGCGGGTGCCGGGCTGGGTCAGGAGGTCTTGAAGCGTGAGGCCGGTGATGCCATTGTCGGGAGTTGTGGCAATGGTTGGATCTTGGGCGATTTGGCCAAGAGACTGCTCTTTGGGCTGAGTCGCGGTTTTGCTGGTGTTGCCCAGGCTGCCAATGCCAAGAATGGTTCCTAGGGCCGCAATGATGCCAAACAAGGCCGTAACTAGATTAGACAGTTTCAACATGCTTTCCCTTTGGCGATCGCCATCAACACCACGTAGTTCTATCGATTTCCCGAATTAGGCCCTATTATAGGCAGCTAAATTAATTTTCTTCATGGGTGATAAACCCCAGTCATCTTAGGGGGACTCAAGGGCCACTGGAGCATGGGGAGATTTCATCACCTGGTTCCTTCACTGGGAATCGTTTCTGGCCCCCAACGAATTGTGTCGTCTTGGCCCCAGAAGCCGTTGTATTTGGTTACGGTTACATTGCCCAAAACGCGGGTTTGGCAAGCCAATCGTTTATGTCCAGAGGTCTCACGACGATGGGGCGGGAAGGCGAGACGCTGGTTTTCGCGCCAGTTGCGGAGGCTCGTTTTACCGTTGACCTGAACGGCGCAGGTACCACAGCTACCGATGCCGCGACAGTTGATCAATTTGGCCTTGCCGTTGTGGAGGTCGATGCCCTGATCGAGAAGCGCGCGGCGTAGGTTGGCTCCGGTTTCACAGGTAAAGGTTTGCCCGGCGGCAGTAATGGTGGGCATGGGCGGTTTTGGCAGCGATCCAATGGGTTCGCGCATTTAAGGGCTAAGCAAAGGATAGAAGGATCATGACCGGAATGCCTGGTGGAATGTCTGGGGAAAGATCTAGTGCCCAGCGTCTATGGATCTATGACACGACGCTGCGGGATGGCTCCCAGCGAGAGGGTATTTCCCTATCCATTGCCGATAAGCTACGCATTGCCCGCGAGCTAGATCGCCTGGGCATTCCTTTTATTGAAGGGGGTTGGCCCGGTGCCAATCCTAAGGATGTGAAGTTTTTTTGGCAGCTCCAACAGCAGCCCCTAAGCCAGGCGGAGGTGGTGGCCTTTTGTTCGACGCGACGTCCTGGGGTGAAGGCGGAAGATGATGATTTTTTGCGGGCGATTCTGGCGGCGGGCAGTCGCTGGGTGACACTGTTTGGCAAGTCCTGGGATTTGCATGTGACGGATAGCCTAAAGGTGCCGTTGCCAGAAAACGTAGAGATTATTGATGACAGTATCCGTTACCTTGTCAGCCAAGGGCGGCAGGTCATTTATGACGCGGAGCATTGGTTTGATGGCTATAAGGCCAATCCGGGCTATGCCTTAGAAACCCTGGAAGCCGCTGCCAATGCTGGAGCCACCTGGTTGTCCCTCTGCGATACCAATGGTGGAACGCTGCCCCAGGACATTGGCGAGATTGTGACGGCGGTGCGAGCCCATCTTGGCACTGGCATTCAGCTAGGCATTCACAGCCACAACGACAGCGAAACGGCTGTGGCGAATGCCCTGGCGGCAGTGAACGAGGGGGCTCGCATGGTCCAGGGCACCATCAATGGCTACGGCGAGCGCTGCGGCAATGCCAACCTTTGCTCCCTGATTCCCAATCTGCAATTAAAGCTGGGCTATGACTGCTTGGAAGCAGAGCAGTTGCAAAGCCTGACCTCGGTGAGTCGCTTAGTGAGTGAGGTGGTGAATCTCGCTCCCAATGACCATGCTGCTTTTGTGGGGCGATCGGCCTTTGCCCATAAGGGCGGTATCCATGTCAGTGCAGTGCGGAAGAATCCCCTCACCTATGAGCATTTGCCCCCGGAGAGCGTGGGCAATCAGCGGCGCATTGTCATTTCTGAGCAATCTGGCCTAAGCAACGTGTTTTCTAAGGCTCAAAGCTTTGGGTTGAAGCTGGACAAGTCGGACCCGGCAGGTCGAGAGCTCTTGTCGAGGCTGAAGCAGTTGGAGAGCCAGGGCTATCAGTTTGAGGCAGCAGAGGCCAGTTTTGAGCTGCTGATGCGGGAGGTGATGGGGCTGCGATCGCCCTTCTTCTCCCTCAGTGAATTCCAGGTCCACTGCGGCCACCGGGGAGAGGAGTCAACGGCGATCGCAACGGTCAAAGTCATGGTGGGCGAGCAAGAAATGCTAGAGGCAGGTGAAGGCTGCGGCCCGGTCTCGGCCCTAGATAAAGCGCTGCGAAAAGCCCTAACCAATTTCTATCCCGAAGTGAGCCAGTTTCAGCTCACGGACTATAAAGTACGCATCCTCGATGGTGCAGCAGGCACCGGTGCAAAAACGCGGGTGCTGGTGGAGTCGGCAGCGGATAGTTTTTCCATGGAGCCCGGTGGGGGTGGCTTAAGCCAAAGTCGTCGCTGGACCACCCTAGGCGTCTCTGCCAATATTTTGGAAGCCTCTTACCAAGCTGTCGCAGAAGGGCTGGAGTATGGCCTGATGCTGACACGAGGACCTGAGCCCTTGGAAGTAATGCCCAATCCTCACTGTTCACTGATTGTGGATGAGGCGGGGGAATATCCGTAGACTACAGAGACAGAGTCAGCCAAGTCAGCATTTTGTATGAAAGCCCAGTGTTCATAGGGATTGAAGGCGATCGCTGGGTCGCTGAACACCTCGCCCCTTGGGGAATTTGCCTAGGCTTTATTTCTCTAATCAAAAACACATTATAGGTTTACGTATAAACCGATACTTGAGGCTACATTGGATTTAACAGCACCGCAAAGCCTTCTCATTTTTGTCGGAAGCGCCAAGGTTTTGACGCCTTTTAAGGCCCCATCGTAAGCCTTACAATGCGACCTTGCTGTCCATCTATCGTCGCCCTGATTTCGTCCTAGGTTAAATTCCACGCATGCTGCATTCTCACGGTATTTACATCCTTGCTAGCGACGCCCAATACGATCAGTTGATCGCCTTGGTGAACAGCATTGAGGCCAATGTCTCTGCCGAGTTGCCCATTTGTGTCATTCCAGCGAATTGTGCGACGGTTCGCATTCAAGAATTTATGGCCGAGCGAGAGAACCTGAGTCTGTTCTCCGATACCGCCTCAATGGCACGCTGGGAGTCCTTTGCAACGGATGTATGGCAAGCGTTACCGGTGGTTCACCAGCTCAGTCAACGTTATGCGCAAAATTATAACGAGCCAGAGCTGTTCCGCAAGTTCTGTGCTTTTGATGGCCCCTTTGAAAAGTTTGTTTTTTTCGATGTCTCGAACTTGGCAATGAAGCCCTTGGAAGATTGCTGGGCAAAGCTAGATGAGTATGATTTCGTTGTGGATGACTGGAACCACGCCAAGCCCGCGTCAGTTTCGGCCTTTGACCGAACGATCGTGACGACGAACGTTGCCAGTGGGCTAGGCGTAAGCCTACACAGCCGCATTCATAGCGCTAGCTGGTTTGCTTCTAAGCGGGGCGTGATTGATGAAGCGGCAATGGAGACTTTGCGCGATCGCCTTATCAACCAAGCTGAAGTGCGCTGGATGAATGCGCTCAACTGGTGGAGCGATAACGAGCTGTTTTGCTACATGACTCTACGCTGCGCTGAGCAACCGAGTCGCCTGTTCAACTACGCTTTGAGCGATGTCATGACAGAGCGGACGGGCAGCTGCGCCATGGGCGATTGCCTCATGCCAGTCGGTCCCATGCTGTATTGCTTGGCAGAGCCGCCGGAGCCTCGTGGCCTAAAACCCATTCACCGGGTAGATTTCCACCGCTATTCCAGCTTTTACTTTGCGCAGCTATGCGAGGGTGAGTCGGTCGCTGTGCCTTTTGACTACATTTTTCTGCACTATCGCTACCTGCATCAGCAGAGGCGGAGTCGGCGAGTGAGCCAGTTGCAGGTCAGGGCAAAACAACAGCCTGCTAATTTCGCCAAGGTCCTAGAAGCATTGCCCAATCGCCGTAGAGTTTTGATGACTCCTGTACAGCGGTAACAGAGTGGTAACAGAAAGTTGTTGATTTGACGTTTATGCGCTCTGGAATGACCTAAATCCAGGGGTCATCGTCTTCCAAATCCTCAGGAGCCACAACTGGCAAAAGCTCTTGCTCTGAGTGAATCGGTTCGTCCTCGTCATTTGCGGTGGGATCGTCTTGAGCTAATCCCAGATCATCCCAGTCGGACGCTGTGGCACTGTCAGCATAGCCCCAGGGGTTATCGCGACTGGTCGGAGGCTCTGGCTCTGGAATAGGAGGAGATGACGGGGCGGGATTTGGGGCGGCTTCTGAGTCGGGTGCGTCCGGGCGATCGCTTTGAGAGCTGTCATCATAGGCATCGCCTTGGTCGTCACGGTATCGCTGCCCTCTAGGCTTAACCGGGTCAGGGATTTCGGTCTCAGATCGTTCTTGGGATGGACGGCTCGGGGGCAAGTCGGCTGGTTCATCAACCCAAGTGGTTTCGCTCGGCTCATTGGCGTCCCAATAGGGGCGTTGCTCCTGGGAATCTTGATATTGCCCAGTGGCACGATACTGAGAATCGCTGTAGGAGCGATTCCGTAGCAAGCTTCCTTCGGCATCGTCATATCGATCCGTCTCGAATTCTGGAGCGCGATCGCCCAGATGTTCCCCAGAACGTTCATCTTGGCGATAACGGCTGCGACGACTCTGGCGCTCTTCAGCTTCGTGGCTGAAGTCATTGGCAGGGACAGTCTCTGGGCGAATGCTTTGGCCCCAGTCATCGTCGTCGTAGCGATCACCATAATCTGAGCCCTCGTAAGACCCATAATCACCAGGCGCGTATTCTTGTCCCCGGCGGTCATCGGGATGGCGATCGTGCTCATAACCCCGAATCTCTTGACCGAGCTGATCCAGGGGAGGTAGCTCTTCGACAAAATCCTGAGCCCGACGCTGAACGGTGTGGTACTGCTCGCCAACTTTTTGGCTTAACTCCTGGGCCTGCTCTGTAATTTGAGGCAGGATTTCCTGGGCAGCTTGCTCTTGCAAAGCTTTGGCACGTTCTGCAGCCTGTTGCTTAAGCAGGATAGCCTGTTCAGCCAGTCGCTCCTTTGCGGTTTTGGCCTCTTCGCCCCAGTTACGCACTCGCTCTTGGGTTTGGTTGGTGACCTGTTCGTACTCAGCCCTAGCCTGTTCCTTCATTTGGCTAAAGGTTTCTCGCAGGTTGGGGCGTTCCCGGCGCAGGCGAGCCAAGGCTTGGGGGCTAACGAGGACGCGATTATTACCAAAGCTGAGGATCTCTTCGGGACGCAGCGGATTGGAAGCGTCAATCAGCTGGCGCAGGCGGTTGTTGACAAAGAGATATTGGGTGATTTGGCCAGTCTTGCGGTTGAACAAACAATCCACAATGACACCGAGGCGATCGCCCCCATCCACCCAAATCTCATGGTCAATCAGGGTTTCTAGCTGGCGAATTTGCTCAGGACTGGTCTCAGTACCAGGCCCTTCGATCCAAATATTGCTCTGGTTCAAAGATTCGATTTGGGGCAGCTTGTAAGCCCAACGCTTTTTGCCCAATAGACCACCGCCCTTGCAAATAACGCCCAGAATGCGATGGGCCTGGGGATACATCCACAACCGTTCAACGCGGCCGACTTCTTGCATGGTGCCGCGATCCATCACCATGAGGTTACTCACCTCACTGCGGCGAACAATGACTGGGAGTTCGTCTGGATAGTCGTTGTAGCGATCAGTGAATTGGTTACCAGGGTTATCCATGGGTCGAGCAATGCTCTGCAAAGGTTGAGCCAAGCGCAGTATGGCCCTGCTGGCATCTTAGCGGAGGCGCAGGCAAACCTCCCAGGGGTGTTACCGAACCACAGAGAAGGCTAAGGCCAGATTAAAAGCGATGGTGCTGACCGTGAAGGGAAAGATAGTTGAGGTAGGGCATCACGTCTTGCCTCAGTAAGTCCTTGATCGGTTGGTGGAGCTAGGTCGTTTGTTTGAGTTGAATCAGGACGGTCTGTTTCTCTGTTTGTTTATTTTGCTAGGGGCGGTGCTAGCGACTTGTTTGCATGAGTTTGGCCATGCGATCGTCGCTTACTGGGGCGGCGATAAGACGGTGAAGGCGAAGGGCTATTTAACCCTGAATCCGCTCAAATACACCGATGTCTCCAC
>CALIGI010000057.1 GCA_938021205.1 uncultured Pseudanabaenaceae cyanobacterium | reverse complement strand
GAGGGGCGGACGGGCTATCCCATTGTGGATGCGGCGATGCGGCAGTTAAATGCGACGGGTTGGATGCACAACCGTTGCCGGATGATTGTGGCGAGTTTTTTGACGAAGGATTTGATTATTGATTGGCGCTGGGGGGAGCAGTATTTTATGCAGAAGCTGGTGGATGGGGATTTGTCGGCGAATAATGGTGGCTGGCAGTGGTCGGCTTCGAGTGGGATGGATCCGAAGCCGCTGCGGATTTTTAATCCCTATACCCAGGCAAAGAAGTTTGATAAGGAGGCGAAGTATATTCGCCATTGGGTGCCGGAGCTGAAGTCGGCGGATTTGGGGTCGATTATTAGTGGAAAGTTCGGGGCGCTGGAGCGGGTGGATTATCCGGAGGCGATCATTGTTCATAATGAGCAGCAGCGAAAGTTTAAGAAGCTATATGTCGAGGTGAAATCGAAGCTTGGTTAAGCTGTGAACTGATTCAGAGATAGCTTGGGTTAAGCTCGTCCAATACCCGAAGTGGGTCAGACAAGTGAAAATATTATCTCTTGAGTCTCATGAACCAAGGATTTACGAGGTTAGAGTTGGTTTGCATCACGGCGATTCTGGGACTGTTAGGCGCGATCACGCTTCCCAGTTTCTTTAACCAAGCCTGTGCTTGTAAAGAAGAGGCTCCAACCTACGTGAACAGTTTGGCTAGGTCGCAGCAGGCATTCTTTCTTGAGAATGGGAAATTCTCGAATTCTTGGACGGCGCTGGAATTGGGAGTTCCAAGTGAAACTGAGAGCTATCGCTATGATGTCATCGCTCAAGAGCGTAAGGCGATCGCTTATGCGACTCCCAAACGTCCTAAGCTCCATGGCTATGTCTCAGGCGTGTTTTTGCCCCCCAGCCAGCTTGAAGCGAAGCAAACCTCAGCAGTCATTGTTTGCAAGGCTCAGCAACCCGGACCAGAATCGCTTGCTCCACCAGTCAATTTTGAGACCTGTGGTTCAGGTACTGAGCTTTACCACAAATCTGCTCCTAGACAGATTGAAGGATGAGATGCTCAAACCTCGAACCCATTCGTATGACATGCTGGTTGCTTTATGGCTTAGAAACCATCGCGATCGCCTGCCCCAAAGCCAAACACGCTCAAAATACTATTGACGCTAAACAGCGACAAAATACTGCCAAAGCTCACAAAGCTAATGAGGCTACCGATACAGCCAATGCTGAGGATGCTGCCGACGCTACCCACGCTCAAAATGCTGCCGACGCTACCAATGCTGAGAATGCTGCCCACGCTGCCCAGACTTAAGATACTGCGATAGCTGCCCCGGCTAAGAATGCCTTCGGCGGGAATGACGAAGCCATTGAGTAGGCTGAAGGGATTGGGGATTCGGCTGAGTAGGCTGGTCACGGCAAGCAATTTAATGACGGTGCTGGTTGAGGAAGTTGAGGATGTCGGCGTAGACAGGCTGGCGGTTTCGGAATGGTACGGACAGCGCACCAACGATTCCAGAATGATCAATTCTATCGTAGCGATGAACCTCGACCTCGCCACCGAGCTGATTCACTTTGGCAGATAAATTTTCAATGTTGCGAGGAAAGACAATCGTGTCGTCGTTGCCATAGAGCAGGAGCAGTGGGGGCTCGTTGCCATCGACATAGTTGATCGGTTGGGAGATGGGATAGTTTTCTTCGGGACCGAATAGGATGGGTTGATAAGCCTGATCGAAGGGGAGAAAGTCGTAGGGGCCTGCTAGGCCGATGAAGCCTTTGATATTGTTGTGGATTTTGGAGTGTAAGTAGTCTTCGTTGAGGGTGAGCAGGACGGCCATTTGGGCTCCGGCTGAGTGGCCGGAGAGGAAGAGTTGCGCTGGGTCACCGCCGTATTGCTCAATGTTTTCGTTCACCCATTCCACGGCAGCGGTGGCGTCGGTCATGATGGCCGGAAATTTGACGTTGGGGTGGTAGCGGTAGTCAGGCAGGACGACGACGTAGCCTTCCTTGGCAAGGGATTCGGCGACGAAGCGGTAGTCAGATTTATAGAATTTGAGACAGGCTCCCCAGCAGCCACCGTAGAAGAAGACGATTACGGGGGCATTGGCTTGTGCGGAGGTTGGTTGGGACTGGGGGGGGAGATAAATGTCGAGCTGGTTTTCGGGGTGGGGGCCGTAGGCAATGTTGGTTTGGAGGCGATCGCCGGGAACTCGTGCTAAGGCATTAATGAACTTGAGCGATGCTGCTGCTGGGTTGCGGATGGCCCAAATACCAAGGGGCAGCAGGAGCAAGGCGGCGATGCCTAGACTCAGGAGGTGGGGCTTGAGAGCAGGCATGGCGGGGGCGATTTCTCCAAAAGCTTGGGTTGCAATTGCAATGAAAATGGCTGGAGTGGGATATCCCACTCCAGCCATTTCTATCCTAGCGAGTCTTGGCTGAGGCAACTTGAATAGGAGCTTTCTGCTGTTGTAACTTAGGAATAAGGATGTATGCATCCCATGATTGGACTCGCTCTCCTTTTCTAAGGGGGCTGGGGGAGCTGAGTTGGGCCAGCGAAACAGCCGATTCCCCTTAAATCCCCCTTCAGAAGGGAGAAGGTTTTATTTCATGCTGCTTCTTCAGGTCGCCATGATCGTTTGGGCTAGGCGATCGCCTCCCAACCTTGCCAAATATTCAGCCCCTGCGAACCGGTGATCTGATTGCCATTCATCAACAAAGTGCCCTGCCATCCTTGGGTTGGATGTTTGATGAGCAAATCGGTTTTGCCATCTTCATTTTGGTCACTGGTCCCGACAATATCCCAGCCAGTCCAACCGGCAATGCCTTGAGAACTGACAATTTGTTGCTCTGCATTGAGCTCGAAAATGCCGTACCAACCCTCTGTTTGATGCTGTCCAACTAGCTCGCTTGTGCCGTCACCATCGAAGTCTCCAGCGCCCTTGATGTCCCAGCCTTCCCAGAAGCTAATACCTTTGCTGCTCTGGACCTGAGAGCCATTTTCGCCACCCATGTTCAAAATGCCATACCAGTTTTGGGTTTCGTGCTGGATGAGAAGGTCTTGCGTTCCATCGTTGTGGAAGTTACCGGCTCCAATAATGTCCCAGCCCGCCCAGCCCGCAATGCCCTGACTGGACTGAATGGTAGAACCATTCATATAGAGGATGCCGTGCCAGTCGTTTTCGATATTCTCAATGACAATGTCGGTCTGACCGTCGTTGTTGAAATCTCCTATGGCTTTTGGACTCCAGCCTGTCCATAGGGGAGTCGCATCGGCAATATTGCCGTTTTGGTCCATGAAGCCTATGCCACTCCATGATTGCTGGGGGTTATAGATCAGGAGGTCATTTTGGCCATCACCGTTGAAGTCACTGCTGAGCGGGGATGGGGGGGAGACGATGGGGCTAAGCTGGTCTGTGGCTAGGTCTAGCTTGATGTTGCGATCGCTAATGGTGACGGTACGCTCTACAACCGTTTGTCCCAAAGTGCCGCTAGAGAAATCAATTTCATAGGTTCCGGGATTGAGGGCGAGCTGATAACCACCGGAACTATAGGTGCTGGTGCTAAAGACCTGGCCGCTGCTGTTGGTTGCAGTGACATTAATTCCACCAAGTCCTTCCCCTACGGTGTAAAAATCATCGTCCATGATGGCGTCATTGAAGGCTACGCCGGTGAGGAATACGCTGTTGCCAGACCTGGCAAATTTTTGCGTGGTTAGCAAGGCGTTGAGGCCTTCGTACTCCCCTTGAAGAGCACCGATGCCGATTTCACGAAAGTTGTCGCTGAGGATGTTCTCGCGATGACCTTCACTGATGAATAGCCCGTCATGTTGGCTTGCGATCGTACTCGTGACGTTGAGAGTGCCTGAAGTACCATTACGAGCAATATTTTCGCCCCAGGCCTGGCTACCTGTGAAACTGTAGTTTGATTGAATGATCCGGTCTCTCGCACTACTTCCGCCCGCACCAGTATGGGAAAAGATGTCCTGGTCGATCATCCACTGACTGTGGCCACGAGCAGCATCAATCAGGTTGAAGTTAAAGACTAAAGCTTGCTTGGTGCTACTGCTAATCGTCCCGCTGGCGAGCCCATCGTTGAGGCCAATACCCAATCGTTGGGCTTCTGCGTTGGGATTGGTACGGGCGCGGTTGACGAGTTCGAGCATGTACTGCTCGTGAGCGGTGGGAGTCGCCATATCAATAGTCCTGATGAAAGCTTGCTGTTGTGAGTAGAAGTGTGGGAGATGGGTCTAAAGCCTATGACTCAGGTCATTCCTGCCGAGGATTTAAAGCGTTGGATGGCGAGGCGTAACGGAAAGGTGAGCACTGAACGATTGAGAACTTTATTTTCTTCACTAAAATGCTGCTAATTCAAGCTAGAAATAAAGCACTTATCTATTCTTTGCGATCTCTTTAGACTTGTGGCTTTGATTGGAAAGAAATCTTAGATAAATAAGGTTGGCTAGAGTCATGCTTGAATCAAGTTAGCAATACTGTGTAAGAACGACAACTGTAAATGCAAGAGGGGAGGAGGCATTTCTCTGAAAGTTATTTCGTTTTGACGAAGGCAATTTGTGCATTGTTCCCTTGTTTCTCGTTGATACATACAAAGAAATTTATGTATCTAATTTGATCGATTTTTGTTGGCGAAAATCTAATGTTCAAAGAGCATTCTCGGGAGGTGAAGCTTGCGAAGTAATCGCCAAGAAAACTGGCCAGAGTGAAATCTAAACAGCTCTGGCCAGGCTGATCCTAGCGATCCGAAAGTCGTCATTGCCTAACAGTGAGTCTGCCAGGCAATGACTGCATGTCCTGCTCGCTGGGATGGCTCGGTTTTCTCAATCTCACTCTGGGAGGGTGCAACAGCCATTTAGACGAACTGTACTGTGCTGCTGTCCAGGGCGAAGGCCTCATTGCCTTGGGTTTTGACAATGGCAATGAGCTCATTGTCGCCATGGAATAGTGCATCGCCGCCGCTGCCCATGCTCTGTAAGCGGTAGTCCCCAGCTTCGCCGTTGAGCTGGAGCATGTCACCTTGGCTTGTGTTGAAGTCACGGATGAAGGCGAAGTCACGGGTGCCCCAAGTTCCGTTTTGACCATCGTTGTAGTAGGCCTGATTGGCGTCGCCAAGGACGAATAGGTCGCTGCCAGCGCCACCCCGGAGAATGTCGGTTTCACCGATGCCACCAGTTATTGTGTCAGCACCTACGAGGGTGTCTTTGCCGCGACCGCCCTTGAGGCGATCATTGCCCTGGCCGCCCATAAGCAGGTCATTGCCTGCACGACCGAAGAGGCGATCGCGGCCTTCCATGCCCTGGAGTTCATCGTCTTCGGCGGTGCCCCGGAGGCGATCGCGGCCTTCTGTGCCTTCAATCAAGTTGAGGCTAGCCATGGGAGTATCTTCAGTCGTGGGAGTTGTGCCGGGGTCGTCCATCAAAATGGAAGCTGGCGTGTCGTCAGAGTCAGGTAGAGGGGTAGGATCTCCGCCAGCTTCAGGCTCTGCTGTGGGATTGCCGCCGGAACCTTCCATGTCGTTCATGGGCTCTGCTTCCCCGCCTGGGCTGTCTTCCCCAGGCGCTTCATTCGTGGGTGTGTCTCCACCAGAGGATTCTTCCACGGGCTGTTCTTCCCCAGGGGCCTCTTCCATGGGTTGTTCTTCCATGGCGTTATCCTCGGAATCAGCAGGCTCAAGCGGTGCTGTGTCCTCAGAAGGCTCGGGGACAGGATCGTTGGTGGTTTCTGCAGGAGACTCGGTGGTGGTTTCTGGCGTTGTGGGTGGGGGTGTTGGTGTTTCTGTGTACTCCGGAGGGATAGGAGGATTGGCTGGGCTGGCTGCTTCCAGCTGGTCTGTTGCTAGGTCTAGCTTGACGTTGCGATTGCTCACGGTCACGGTGCGCTCAACGGTTTGACCCAGGTTGCCACCAGTGAAGTCGATCTCATAGGTGCCTGCCTCTAGGGCGAGCTGATAGCCACCGGAGCCGTAGGTTGTGGTGCTAAAGGTTTGGCCGTTGCTATTGGTCGCTGTGACGTTGATGCCGCCGAGGCCTTCACCCACGGTGTAGAAGTCGTCATCGGTGACTGCATCATCAAAGGCAACCCCCGTGAGAAAGACATTATTTCCAGACTTGGCAAAGTTTTGGGTCGTCATCAAGGCGTTGAAAGTTCTGCCTGAATTGGATGTGAACTCCCCTGCAATCGCACCGATACCAATTTCGCGGAAGTTGTCGTTGAGGATATTAGTGCGGTGGCCAGAGCTTTTGAACAGACCATCATGTTCAGTGGCGATCGTTTCGGTGGGATCGATGGTGCCAGTGCTGCCTTGGTAGGCGATGTTTTCGCCCCAGGTCCAGTTGCCTGTGAAGTCGTAGTTGGCATTTTCCATGCGATCGCCAGCGCTGCTCCCCCCTGCTCCGGTGTGGGAGAACTGGTTTTGCTCCAGCATCCATTGGCTATGGCTGCGAGAGGAGTCAATCAGGTTGAAGTTAAAGACCAGAGCCTGCTTGGCACTGCCATTGAGGGTGCCATTTGCAAGACCTTGGTTGAGGGCAATGCCCTGGCGTGCTGCTTCTGCATTGGGATTAGCACGGGCACGGTTGACCAATTCGAGCATGTACTGCTCTTGAGCGGTTGGAGTAGCCATTGTTGATATTCCTTGTGAGAGTTTTTGCTGTGAGCTCGAACAATCGAAATTTGGCAAAACGATTCCTATCAAAGGCCTAGCTGAATGGCATTCGATGTATTGAGGATTCGTTTTGCTAACTGAATCAAAGGCTTTTGAAGTTCACTAAATCTCTTCTTTGGAAGTCGAAAAGTTAGGAGCTTTAGACTCCACTACGTTTTGACTAATTTTGTTGATTAGACATAGTAATCCTGTTACGAACGATCAGAGATGATGATTCGTATTCCCATGCTTGATTAGCAAAAATGGGACAGGATTCTGTCCAATCCGTTTTGCGAGGCTGGCGTAAACATACGCTAGGGGGCTAGGCAAAACGGCAAAATAGTTGTTTCAGATGTTGCTTGAAGAAGGTCAGCTTGCTTCGAGCCTTCTATAAATCAGCAGCTCGGTAAATGAGATGAGAAAGTTACAGCATCAAAAGGCTGAGAAGCTTTGCTTGTAAACAGGTCTAGCATCTGGAAGTTGTGTTAACGTCACACCGCCATAGGACTGGCAATACTTGCAATGTTATGCAAAGCCTTTGTCTTCTAAGGCAGCGGGTAGAGTGACCGATGAAGGAGGAATTCCCTCACTTCGTATAAATGTGACTTGACTCACACTTGCCTTACGTTAACAACGCTGTGTAAAAACGGCAACTGTAAAACCTGTTTTCCTCAGCCTTTTTTCTGAAGGGAGCTTTGCTTTGACGAGGGGGCTTATTGCTTTGTTCCCAGGTGCTTGAAAAAGGCTGAATGACACAGTTTAAAAGTAATTTTGTGGCTTGATGCAGTCATTAATAGAGCGATTCACTGAGAGCCTATAGGCAACTTATATCTGCCACAAGAGTAGATGCACTACAAGAAGCAAGTCGATAGAGATTCGTTTGAGGAATCTATCGATCTCCCTCACATCAACTCCATGATTGCCTCAAGGAACTTACGGAGACTTTTGTACTGGCATCTAGTTTTTGATGCCGCTGGAGCCAAAGCCGCCTTCACCCCGCAGGGTGTCGCTGAGTTCTGAGACTTCTTGGATGTTGGCGTAGATGACGGGGCAGATGACCATTTGGGCGATGCGCATGCCTGGGGTGATCTCGAAGGCGGTGCTGCCGTGGTTGATGAGGATGATTTTGATTTCGCCGCGATAGCCTTCGTCGATGGTGCCGGGGCTGTTGAGGACGGTGAGGCTGTGCTTGAGGGCGAGACCGCTGCGGGGCCGGACTTGGGCTTCGGTGTTGGGGGGGAGGGCGATCGCAATTCCAGTAGCCACCAGCGCAGTCTGCCTCGGCTCAATTGTCATGGATTCGATGGCGGAGAGGTCCATGCCTGCATCACCGGGATGGGCGTATTTAGGCAATCTTGCGTCAGGGTGGAGCTTTTGGATTTGGAGATTCATTGAATATCTGTTCTTGAGTTGAGAGAACGGCTGTATGAGACAGCAGAGGCTGCCTGGATACAAGGAAAATGCGCCCCTGAATAGCTCAATTCTGAGGATGTCTCTAGACCCGAACAGACTTGCTCTGACGGGGCCGCAGCCGTTGCCTGAAAGTCATAAGCTTTCTCTCAGAAGTTTCTCAGCAAAATCCTGCACTTTAGGGAATGTAACGCATTATTGCGAAGACTTCGCTTCTTTGGAAGACATTTATTCCCTTCAGTATTTGTCGACCTTACTTCCGCTTCATCTCTTTTCTTTTGACCTATGAAAACTTCCATCAGTCTGACAGAAAATCATTTGTCTCTAGGCATTAAAAAGCAAAGTTATTTTAGGTCTGCTGCTGAATCAAAAGGGCAGGTTTATTTTATTCGCCATGGCGAAAGTACGAGTAATGAACGTAATATTTTTGCAGGAGTCCTGGATGTTGAATTGACAGCTTTTGGTAGACTACAGGCGCGCCAAGCAGGCCAGGATCTGAAGCGCAAAGGCATTCAGTTTGATGCCGTTTTTGTCTCCCACCTCAAGCGAGCGAGGCAGACTTGTGATATTGCCTTGGCGGTGAGCAACAGTCTGAAGCATCCCAATATTCAACCCCAGATCGACCACCGTATTGGCGAAAAGTCCTTTGGCATTTTTGCCCAGCGTAATAAGAACTTGCTACGCTTGGCCCTGGGCTATGAGGGCTTTGAAAGAATGCTCCATTCCCATGATGAAACGCCGCCATCGGGAGAACGACTGGAGCTCGTGTATGAGCGTTCAGCTCGCTTTTTTGAAGAGGAGATTACGCCTCGGTTGGCGCGGGGAGAGAATGTTTTGGTGGTCTGTCATCAGTATGTTTTGGAGCCTCTAGCGCTGTATTTGAATGAGCTGCCGCCTGCTGAATACCATCACCTCAGCTTGCCCAATGGCAAGGCGCTGAGCCGGGAGGAGCTGGTTGCTTTCCAGGAGAAGGAATCGAGTGGTGTGGCGGCACTGCGTAAGAAGGTCAATGACCTAGCGATTATGTGGGGGGTAGGCCTGAATGCGATCGCCTTCCTCTCCGGCGTGGCCCTCAAAGCCATTTTTCAAACTGCAGCATTGCCCGCTCAACTGTTCTCGCTGCTGATTGTGCTCTGTCTTGCGGCAGCAACGTTCTATGCCTATCTGGATATTGACTTTGCCGCCTGTCGCCAGAAAGTCAGTTCCACCGTTAAGACAGTTGTTAATGCATCTATGGCGGTTCGCTGGGTTATTGGCCTAGCGGTGTTAACAGTGGGCGGCCTATACCAAGGGCCAGAGGATCTGTTCAAAGTTCTCTGGCTTTTGCTGTGGCTGGTTCCCCCTGCCTTGACGACGCCAGTGTTGTCGATTTTGTGGGGGGGGAATTTGTATCCGGCGGCGCTGCTGTCGCGCAATTTGTCCCTGGTGATTCCGGCGGTGTTGATTGCAGTGCTGTCGGCGGTGATGTTGCCGATTTCGCCTTCCAGTTTGAATTTCTTTTATGTGGTGCTGGCGTTGGGATTGGCGGTGCCGGGGGCGATCTCCCAGCTCTGGCGCTCCCGCTCTCCTGTTGAGTCCAACCACCACAGTAAAAATTGGAAATTCATCGGCATTTTTGCCAGTGGATTGATGGCCTTTCTCACGGGCCTACAGCTTGCCCCCACGAACTTTATTTCCGATATTTTCTTCGGGGTTCAGCCCGAACGTTCCTTGGCTTGCTTGCAGCAATTTGGCCTGGCGCTGCTCTGCTTCTTGCTGATGCGGGCGGTGGCTGTAGCGACGGTGATGTATGCCAAGCGATGGATGGATGGGGCTGAAGTTAAGGATGCTTATATTTTGCTGGTGAATCCCAACTTTTTCCTCTGGGTGGCTTTGGTGGCTGGTGCGAATGCGACGTTGCATCAAGGGGTCTTGGAATATGCGGTGTTTTGGGCAGCAATGGGCTTCTTTTGCATTCCGTTGATTGAGCAACTGTTCTTTATGAATGCCTTTTCTAGCAGTTTGTTAAAGGAAGGGCTTCAATCCACGCGGGTGGGCTCGGAGGATGCCGAGCAATTATTCCGTCAGTTGGATCGGGACGGCAGCAACACCTTGGACCAAGGTGAGCTGGTGGAGCTGTTGCGGATGATTGAGGACAACACCACGGGGCAGCGCCACGGGGAGGATATTCGCCCCTATGTGGCGGAGCGCTTTTTCGAGACGCTAGATGATGAAGATAGTGGTGAAATTGATGCGCGGAAGTTTGCGGATTATTTGGCCAAGTATGGCTTGGTTATGGACTTGAATGCGGGGTAGGCGAAATGTCTGTTCGTCAGCCCAGGGGCTCAAGGTGCAAATAGCCCCGTGCCGCGCAGTAGGTCTAAAAAGGCAAAGACGGCGGGGGGCTGGAGCTGGTCGGCCAGCATGGCAACGCCGATTTGGCGGGTGAGGGGGACAGGGAGCGATCGCACTTCAATCCCTTCTGGAATGGGCAAGGCTGCCAGTTTGGGCAGAATCGCAGCACCTAACCCTTGGGCCACCATGCTGACGATGGTTGAATCTTCTTTAATTTCGTAGGCGACCTTGAGGGATTGATCGGAGGCTGCCCAATGCTCTTGCACTACGGTGGTGCATTCGGCATAGCTGTAGAGGATAAAGGAATAGCTTGAAAGGATCTCCCAGCTCAGCGGGTCTGGAACAGATTGAGGTCTGGGGGGAAGGAGGACGACAAATTCGTCGTCAGCAATTTCCCAGGTTTCAAATTCGGCTGAGCGCGGCAGGGGCACCAGTCCTAAGTCGGCCTTGCCGGTTTTCACGAGACTCTCAATGGTCGTCGGATCAGCTTCTGTGAGCTGAACTTCGATATTGGGGTATTGCCGAGAAAATTGGGCAATTCTGGCGGGAAGTAAATGGGTGGCGGCGCTGCGGAATGAGGCGATGCGGACTCGGCCAGATTGGAGACCCTTGGCATGTTCGATTTCGGTGCTGATTTTTTGGTCGAGCTGCACCATTTCCCGCACCTGGTTCATGATGCGATCGCCCACTGGGGTGAGCTGGGCTCCGAAGCGGCCTCGACTGAGGAGGGAGATGCCCCACTCTTTTTCCAGGGAGGCGATCGCGCGGCTCACTGCCGACTGGGAAATGTCCAGTTGCAAAGCCGCTTCCGAAAAGCTCCCGGCTTCCACCACGGCGATGAGGATTTTCAGCGCTGAGATATTCACATTAATTACTCATCCCAGGGGCCTCGGGAACTCGCTGTTTAGTATAGGAATAAACAGTTTGAGCTGCATAGGGGTTCAGGTTGGACACCGACTCGC
Organism: uncultured Pseudanabaenaceae cyanobacterium; assembly: GCA_938021205.1. Classification (GTDB taxonomy): domain Bacteria; phylum Cyanobacteriota; class Cyanobacteriia; order PCC-9006; family JAAUQQ01; genus JAAUQQ01. The sequence continues at coordinate 3,213 of CALIGI010000057.1, read as the reverse complement.
TTTGCGCATGGATGTCCCGCGTCTTGGTTTTGGTATACCCAGGATATCGCCGTTAGTTTAGTGTTCAAGTCCGACTCGATTTGTGACTAAGTCCTATCTCTCAACCCAAGCGGTGAGGTCTATTATGCGCCCATCCCAAGTGTTATCCAAAGGCCGTTGCTTCGAGCTCGTTCCTTATCAGAAGTTCCGCAACACTCCCGGCGTCAAGTTCTTTGATGTGACGATCGCCAATTCCAATGCGCGGGATTTGGTTATTCATGATGGACCTGCGGTAAGCCCGAACAATACTGATGAGGGCGATTGGCAGTTTTATCTCCATCCCAACCAAGAGGACAATCTGTTGGCATTGTCTGGCGGGCGTACGTTCCACCTGGTTAATTTTGCCTGGGACTATCCGTTTCACATGGTGCGCCTGGAGGCCGATGGCGATATTCTGCGCATCCCACCCGGGACGTTTCATCGTTCTGTCTCTGATCCCAGGGGGTCGACCGTTCTCAATCAGGCGGTGCGAACGGCAGTGGCGACGGTGGAGAGTGAGTTTCGGGTTTACAGTACGGCGGAGATTCCCCGTTTGAAGCAGGTAACGAGTCAGTCTGCACCACCACCGATGATGCATGGCTTTCCAGAGATTGAGCTGCGCCGTGTGGCATAGCCATCTTGAACCTCAAAAGGGTCCGCAGAGATAGAAAAAGGGCTGGGACAAACGATGTCCCAGCCCTTTTTAGGTTAGTTGTTCAGAGGCTTTGGGTTAGACGGAGAGACGAAAGCCACCGATGCGTTGGGGCTGGGCACTGCCGCCTAGCTCTTGCTCTAGGGAGAGGAGACGTTCGACGCGATCGCCCGTAGCCGGGTGGGTCGAGAACAGATTCGCCAGGAACCCACGCTTGGGGCCGTTCATAATCAGCAGGGGCTGATAGGCGGGGTTGCCACCCATGGCCACGGAACGAGCACCGGCTTCGAGGCGACGTAGGGCATTGGCCAAGGCGCGAGGGTTGCCGGTTAGGCGAGCGGCCCCTTCATCGGCGGCAAATTCTCGGGTGCGGGAAATGCCCATTTGGATGACGCTGGCGGCGAGGGGGGCAAGGAAGATGGAGGCCATGGAGCCAAAGGGACTGCCGCCTTCGGAGTTGCGGCCACCGCCAAAGAAGAAGGCCATTTGGGAGAGCCAGGAAATTGCGCCAGCAACTGTGGCTGCGACGGCCTGGGTCAGCGTGTCGCGGTTGGTGATGTGGCTCAGCTCATGGGCCAGGACGCCTTCTAGCTCCTCGGCGGGCAGCATCCGCATAATGCCTTCGGTGACGGCGACGGCAGCATGGGCTGGGTCGCGGCCCGTGGCGAAGGCATTGGCAGCGGGGCTTTGCACGATGTAGACGGCGGGCATGGGGATGCCGGCTTTCTGGCTGAGGCGCTGGACCATGCCATGGAGTTCTGGAGCCTGGGCGGCGGTGACGGGTTGGGCGCGGTAGGCGGCTAGGGCGAGGCGATCGCTATAAAACCAGGAGCCGAGGTTCATGACCGCAGCCATGATTAGGCCGAACATGGCACCGCTGGGTCCGCCAATGGCATGGCCCACTGCGACGAGGATGCCGCTGAGGAGGGCTAAGAGGGATAGGGTTTTGAGTTGATTCACGAGGTCTCCTTTTCTGGAGCCCTGGTGTTCAACAAATGTTGCGGCTCCAATGCCCTTATTCTAGAAAGCCCCGCTGGTGGGGGTTAGGGAGGAGATCTCTATCATTTCTGGCGGTTTTCTGGCTGGACGATTGCTGGATGGCCTTGAAAAACGACTGGTCTAATGGTCTTCAAGCTATGCTGGGGCTAGGCAATGATGAGTGATGCTATGCAGACTTTGCGCCAAATTATTGAAGTGGGTGGGGACCGAAAACTTGAATTGACCCTGCCGGATAACCTAGAGCCAGGCCCGATGGAGGTTGTGGTTACGTTTCAGCCTGTGAATGTTGCTGAGCCTGTAGCGTCTCCGCTGTTGAAGTTCCGGAGATTGTTTGGTTTTCTGCCCAAGCGAATTCATCCTATGGGATTTCAGAGGCGGTTGAGAAATGAGTGGGACCATTGAAACATACTTGAAGTATTGGCCTCTTTGGTGCAAGGACGTTTGCTCAACCAAGTTGCCTTACAGTTTGCCACCAGCTCTTTAGAGGATGATTCCTGGCCGGAACATAACGTGCCTTGAGTGCAATATTGTCTAAAGTGAGGCGCAGCTCTGACATCGGTATTGCCTCACTCTCAGCCCAGTTCTTAATGATTTCAGGTGTGGTGAGGAGCTGGATTTTGGGGGCTTCACGTTTGAAGAATCTGATTGCTGCTTTATCGTCAGTTGCAATTGCCCAATTTCGATTTACTGCGATCGCGCCCGTCGCAGACTCTCCATCATCTCCTAGCTCGACGACATAGTTAATAAAGGCTGCTTCCTCAGCTTCAGACTCAAAATCCACGATTTCGATGACACCTTCAGAGATAGCTGTTGCCAATTGTTCAGCGCCTGGGTTGATCTGACCTTCAACTTTTTGGAGTGTCAGTAACTCTTCTTGCTGAACCACAGCGGTTACTACGCTCTGAGCTTGGATTGATTTTAGGATCGAAAGGAGCTCACCGGAGGCACAGAAATTTAATATGCAACAAGCATCTATGACGAGGTGGGAGTGGAGTATCTTAATCATCAACATCAGCCCCACTCATGCTTGACGCAAATCCCAGTGGGCTGAGTCATCTAGGCTGCCGCTAGAATGCTCTTGGAGGGACTCTGCAATGCGGCGAGCTTCCAGTCGATCTACGCCTAGAAATGTTGCAAAACGGCCTTCAGTAATTAAGCCTTGATCTAGAGCATCAATGGCAAGGTGCTGGTAGTGAGTTGGTAATCGCTCAGTCCTTTGAGGAATGTCTTTGATACCTAGCTCTTGTTTGACTTTGGAGACTTTTAAGCCGCGCCTACTAAGTTTGTCCCAAGTTGCTGTAGGTAAGAGCTCCATCTCCTCTAAACGATAGACAAGTGCCTGGATTGAAACACCGTAGTAGTGAGCCAACGTAAAAAGATTAGTTGGCGTAAACTTGCCGTGAGAGCGATACATATCGTTAAATCGCTTTAGCAATCCGCTGGTCGGCATCAAGAAATACTTAGGAAAGGCTTCAGCAAGTCTCTCGCTTTCTGGGATTCGTTTATATTGCCCATCGAAGTCAACGACTGCCTTTCTGCGATGA
>CALIGI010000056.1 GCA_938021205.1 uncultured Pseudanabaenaceae cyanobacterium | reverse complement strand
AACCTGCCATTGCCATCTTGAACATCTACCGACCCAGCGATGTTTTGAAAAGCACCACTAGGATCTGACAAATTCCCCGTAGACAACGTTTCAGCAACTGCATCCAAGTTGGTCAAGTTACGATATTCTTGGCGATCGGTTATGCCATCATTGTCATCGTCAATGTCATCCTCATCCTTAACGCCATCGCCATCGGTATCTACTGGCGGAACAACATTCAAACTACGATAGTCAACATCGGTGTTGTCCAAATCTGCATTGGTGAGCAGATCGCTGCCATCTGAGTTATTCAGCGGGTTATTAACGCTGCCATCCGGGTCGGCATAAGTGGGCGCGGTGGTGATGGTACCTGCTTCCGCAATATCATCAATACCGTCTCCATCAGAATCGGTATCGCGGAAATCAGGGACACCATCGTCATCAGTCTGAACCGGGGTAAACGAACCATTGTCGTTGAGGCCATTGTTGGTCGCGTTATTAACAAAAGTAGCGCTGGTGTAAGAACTGGTGGGTTGCGCCTCAATCGCATCGGGGATAGTGTCACCATCAGAGTCGAGATCAAGGCGGTCAACGATGCCATCATCATCAGTATCCACATCTTCGAACGACAACTCACGGAGTTGAACATTCTTCCAAATGACTGCACGCGCCGCACCAGAGGAACCATCATCTGTCAGGCCACTCATTCTAAAGGACGCAATACCAGAAATATTAGGCAGCGCAACTTGGGTACTGGCAGAGACTGAGCCTTGAGTGACTTCAATATTAGAAACGGAGTGAAGAAGATTGCCACTGGCATCAAAAAACTCCAACAGTGCAATATCAGTCAACTGACCATCACTAAGGACAGTCCCCCCATTTGGGAAAATCTCAAACTGGTCAACCACACCCAGCGGACTGGTATAAGAATAGGTGACGTTACCATCCAACATGTCATCAGAGTTGCTCCCCCCCCCAAAGCTAGAAAGGCTTCCGTCGAGTGTATTAGAGAGCGGACGCGCCGGATCAATATCTGTAGCAGTGGTTGTCACAGCATCTGGCAGCCGATCTACATTGACAACTGTTGTTGCCCTCTCGTCAGCATCCAAAATGCCATCATTGTCAGAATCAAGATCAAGATGATCATCAACGCCATCACCATCGGAATCAAAGCCAATGAACGACTGCGCATTGACGATAGTAAGGTCACCGGGACTAGCGAACGAAGGATTGGCAAATCCGTATCCTCTGGCACCACCGCTTGAGTTAGAAAACGTCAGCGAAAAAGAGGGTTGCGGTAAAAAGTTGGTAATCACCGCCACCCTTTCGTCCACAAAGCTAGACCCATTCGCACTAGAGCGAAAGCGAGTTTGGGCACCACCGTTGAGGGTGGTAGCACTGATACTTGTAGAAGTATTGGTTTGATATGACCCCAATACCGCAGTATCAACAGTAATTTGCTCGCCAGTGGTGCTGTTTTGATCCAGATCCAACCACTTGGCAGACATCGGTACCGAAATAGCCGTATTCGTGTCCGCCTCAAAGAATTCGAAGAGAATCGTAGATGAACCAACGCCCGATTGACTCACACTGATGCGACTGCCATTGAGCACGCCAGTACCCGCAATATTTGCAGAGCCAGAGGTTACATTTGTAACCGTCAGCTTCATATCGATCGCTTTGCCTTGGAAAGTTGCAACGTTGCTATATAGCGCCGTATCATTCACACCGGCAGCAAGACCACTATCGGTAAAGACAGGCGGATTTTCCAAATCAAAGAAAATTTGCTGAGGCGTTTCTACCACATCCAGCAGGCCATCCCCATCGGAATCTTGTAAAACCCCCGGATAAGCAGCCAACGCCTCAGCCGCAAACAAAGCCGCAGTCGCAGCCCCTGCGGGAACAACAACATCTAAGTTCCAATTGCCGCCCAACGCCGCATGACCCACCTTAGTTGTAGAGGCATGAACTGTTGCTTCAGTTATTCGGCACAGCTTAGTGACAAACTCTTCTCCGGCATCACCAGTCGCTAAATTACAAGCATAAAAAGACAGCGTTGAGCTAAAGGCTTGGGGCTTGGATTGAGGAAACCAAGACTTCAGCGCCCGTTTATACTGATCTAAACTGTCAAGGCTCAGGCGAGTGCTACCCAAACGAACAGAGCCAGGAATGGCATGGGTGACAATTGAAACATCCAAGCTAACGGCCTGAAAGTCACTTTTTAAGCGACCTAGAATTGCAGAAATTTGTTGAACACCGTCAAGATGGGCTTCTAAAACAAAAGCTTGCACATCGTCTCTAAGAGCAGACAGCAAAAGAGAAGCATCCTGAACACTGGCATCAACAAACAGAACTTGAAGGGAACGAGTAGTCACAGTAGTCATTTCAGTTATGAGTTAGAGATCAGATAAATGGATCAAGTCGGAAGTTCAATCCAGCAGCGACAGAGAACTTGCCGATTTTCAAACAGCCAGTCCCAAATCAATGGGTAAATTAATGTGAATGGAGAGTGTTCGAGTTTTATATCAATCTCGATTTACAATGCAGGAATCAGGTTTAGATCCAGTCCTAGATCATTGTCTAAATACTCTCGAAAAATCAGTTAATACAGGTCCCAGTGACGCTTTCAAATGGAGCGACATCAGGTGTCATTGCATTCGAGGAGAAGACAATATTGGCACTATTATTAGCGGCAACAACATTTGCCAAATCCTGCACCTGGAAGCTAGGCAAACCTCCTGTAGAGGCTGTTGTTAGCCCCGTCAACTGAATATTGCTGCTCACCCGATTACCTCGCATGACCAGGCAAGTCGTGGGACTCCCAAGGCTACCGGGACTCGAAGTCGTCACAATCGCAATATCAGAAGCACCACCATTACCACTCAACTCGTTGTCCACAATGCCAAGTACAGGTAGCGCCGCTAGATTTTGTGCTGCGATATCAATGCCTACACCACCGTTACCTGTAATCACGTTCTCGCTGGCACCTACATCCCCAGTCGTGACATCATTACGCCATTCTTGGAGTGAGGCATTCTGAGCCAGGGAACTAATACCATCACCCGTATTGTTGGTGATTTGGTTTCCGCGAATGACCAATTCCTGACTGCTAGCATCCGCGAGGTTGATATCAATACCCGCCCCAGCATTACTAGAAATAGTGCTATTGCGAATCACCACTTCCTGGGAAACAGCAGTCTGGGTTGCACCGCTAGGGGGAGTGCCGTTGAGGATTGCAATCCCCGCTGCATCATTATTGGTGATGCTACTGCTGGTCACCGTGAGCTCTTGGACATGGGCTCCGACATTGGCAAGAAAGCTAATGCCCGCTCCACCACTGCCATCAACCGTACCCTGATCAAAGCTGAATTCCTGACTACTGCTGGCTCGCAAAGCATTGCCGGAAGCCTGCACAATGATGCCTTCCGCTGTGCTGTTTAAGATGGCGTTATTGAGCAATGAACCACTGGGGTTACCGATGCTGGTGTTGTCAGCGCTGCTGGGTCCAATGGCAATAATTTGGGCGGGAACTCCGGGGCCTGTGGTGCTGGCGACGGCGGAGAACTCCATGCCAACGCGGTTATTGGCAAGCTGATAGCCCGTAATCGTGATGTTTACCGATTGGGCTGTGGTGGTGTTTTGGGCGAGGATACCGCGATCGCCAGACCCCGTAATTTCGTTATCAAACAGCGTCACGCTACCGCCGACGTTATCCAGGGCAATCCCGCTGGCTGTGGAATTTGCAATCCGGTTATTGCGCAATTCAACGTTGGTAACATTGCTGCCAGCCACGCCGTTTTGACTGGCACCGTCTAGTTGGAAACCGGCCAGGACTGTTTGGTTACCCAGGGTTACTAGATCAGTTGCTGCACCACCCGAAATGATTGGGAAAACACCATCGCCGGAATCGGGCAATAACACAGCCACGCCATTGGCGTTCGGTGAAGTATTATCCGGGATGTTGAAATTATTCACCGGAGAGAAGGGCAGTCGTGTGGCCGTCTCGGGGAAGCCAGGGAACGCCATGCCCGCAATGGTTTGCTGGGGGCCTTGGGAAAGAACGCGAACGCGATCTGGAATGGCAAAACCAGGAATTGCAGTTGTAGGTGCAGCCTCACCATCCACATAGAGGATGGTGTTGCCATCGCTATAGGTTGTGGCATCGCTATTGATCAGGGCGATCGCTTCTTCTACGCTTCCCAGCGGTGCCTCATAGGTTCCATCGCCACCGCTTGCCCCAAGGGCAACATGCAAGAAGCGATAGTCCTGCTCTTCTTCGGGGTTTCGCAGGGCCTGGGTTTCGGTGTCAATCGTGACATCGTTCTCTTCTCGTTGATTCACCGCAACTGTCTTACGACGATGAATCGGATCTCTCAAACGAATCGCGACTTCATTGACTTCCTGAAACTCCTTCTCTTCTTTTTTCTGGAAGCGCAGGTTGGGCAGGTTTGCGCCGATGGAGACAGCAAAGTTAGTGCCAAAGATACCATCGTGCTGCAACGCAACACCCGCTGTATAGTTCGACTTAAAGGTGGCCCCCAAACGCAATTGGCCCCCAAAGCTGGACTCTTCTCCAGTCAGCAAATAGCCACCTACCGCACCAGTTAATTCTCCCCCATCCCACTCGCTGAGCTGGGTTGCGACCTCGGCATCAAAGCCGCCTAGGGCCTCTTCTTCCTTCAAAATTCTGCGTCGCTCAGTTAGGGCGGAGAGCACCAACTGGTTGTTTTGAAACCCACTTGTGCCAGGTAATGCAGTGCTGGTATTAATATCTGTGAGGGTGTTGAGCGTATCACCGATGGGAATATAGCCGTTTAGCCGCACATCCCAGTTCTCGCCTAAGCTTTCATAGCCTGCTGCGAGTTGATAGAAGGTACTCTCACCAGTAGAACGTCCATCAATACCGATATGGCCACCCCGAAGACGAGTCGACTCATCATTCAGTCGGCGATGACCCAGGCTGAGGTCCCAACCAAAGTGTCCGCCATTGTCTACCAGAACATCCCCTTCTAGGAAGGTAACGTTTTCACCAGAATTCTGTTGCAGGGGAATGAAGCCACCAAAGCCAGTGATGCCATCAAATCCAGCACTGGAGCTGCTATGTTCAACGGTGAAGCGAGCAGGAATTTTGAGAGACGGTGCAGCATCTTCTGTTGCCTGAGCAAGGCTCGTCTCACTTTCACTATCGGCAAACTCAGGAATAGAAACCTCAGGGATTGAAGCCTCTAGCTGAGGAGGCAAGGTGGGGTCTGCATCCAGTAATGTGCGCTGCAATTCATCAGCAGAAGTATCAGAAGCCGAGGTGATCTCAACATCCTCTTCGGCAGCAACTGCCACTCCAACTTCGTTTAAACCTAAAAAGAGGCTAGAGCTAACTAAGAGCATTAGGCGGACAAACTTAGAGCTCTTTGACGACATCATCCAACAGGAAATCAAGTTCATTTCTGAGTGGCAGGAATGGGGGAAGCAGGTAGAAAATCACCCCCCGGTAGCAAAATACCGACGGAATGACAAGAGGGAGACAAGCCCTCTGACTTATTCAACCCAGCTACCAACTTATAAACCTGAGTAGCGTTTCGACGATTTCGCAACAAAGGCAACGTAAAATCAACCGCACTTTTCTCAGTGAAACCCTATTTTTTAGAACCTATAAACTTCGTGGAAATGCGATTCCTTCCTCAGAACATCATGGGGAGATCACTGCCATCCCTCACATTTTTTGGAGCATCATTCGATTCAAACTTGAGAATTCTGGAAGACTCAAAAGGCTGAAAGCCTCTCCTAGAATAGATATCATGGGATCAGGCAGGTCACACAAGGCTCCCTAAGGATGCCCCGTAGAAGGCTCAGATTTTTACGGAACAGCCAAAAGTTCTCCCTAGGGATAATCCAAGTATTTCTAGCAAGTTTAGTTGCGAAGCCTGCGAATAAGCGCTGATCGCAAGATCATATCTATAGGGTTAGTTTCCACATTAATTGTCAACGACTTGAAGCTGAATAGCCTACAAATGTGCCATCTATAAAAATAGCCCGCCTAGTAAAACTAGACGGGCCTAAGCAGAACTTTTTCAGGATTATCCAAGCTGCATTTAGCTCATGCAAGTCTCAATAAAGTTGGTGTAGACATCACCTCGAATAAAATCAGGATTTTCAAGAATCTTTTGATGGAAACCAATAGTAGTGGGCAAGCCAGTAATGGCAAACTCTCGCAAGGCACGCTTGGTTCGCGCGATCGCAGTCTTCCGATCTGGTCCCCAAACAATCAACTTACCAATCAGCGAATCGTAGTAAGGCGGAATGTCGTAGTCAGTGTAGACATGGGAGTCAACACGCACACCCGGGCCGCCCGGAGCCAAATAAGCGCTAATGCGACCAGGACTAGGTCTGAAATTATACTTAGGATCTTCCGCATTGATGCGACATTCGATCGCATGGCCGCGAACCTGGATATCATCCTGGGTAAAGCTAAGCTTCTCACCCTGGGCAATGCGAATCTGCTCCACAATCAGATCCACCCCAGTCACCATTTCTGTCACCGGATGCTCCACCTGAATGCGGGTGTTCATCTCCATGAAGTAGAAACTGCCGTCCTTATCCACCAGGAATTCGACCGTGCCTGCGCCCACATAGTTAATCGCCTTGGCTACCTTCACTGCCGACTCACCCATGCGACGACGCATATCTAGGGTGACGGCGGGGCTAGGGGATTCTTCTAGGAGCTTTTGGTGACGACGCTGGATGGAGCAGTCGCGATCGCCCAAATGCACCACATTGCCATGGCTATCGGCCAGGAGCTGAATCTCAACGTGGCGGGGCTGCTCGATAAATTTCTCAACGTATAACCCAGGGTTGCCAAAGGCTGCTTCCGCTTCGCCACGGGCTGCGAAGAACAGCTTGGTCATTTCCTCTTCTTGACGGACGAGGCGCATGCCTCGGCCACCGCCCCCAGCCGTTGCCTTGACGATGACAGGAAAACCCATGCCGCGAGCAATTTTCAGGGCCTCGACTTCATCTGCTACAAGCCCCTCGCTACCGGGAACCGTGGGAACCCCCACGGAGGTCACGGTCTTCTTGGCCGTAGACTTGTCGCCCATATCTCGGATGGACTCAGGGCGAGGACCAATAAAAGCAAGCTGATGCTCGGCGCACATCTGGGCAAACTTGGCATTCTCCGCCAAGAAGCCATAGCCGGGGTGAATGGCACTCGCTCCCCGCGTCATGGCGGCGCTGAGAATGTTCGGAATATTGAGATAGCTTTTGCTAGAAGGCGCTTCACCAATGCAAACAGCCTCGTCAGCGAGCTGCACATGCAATGCGCTCCGATCTACTGTTGAATGGACCGCGATGGTGCCAATGCCTAGCTCTTCACAAGCTCGCACAATGCGCAGGGCAATTTCCCCGCGGTTGGCAATGAGGATTTTCGAGAAGCCCATAGACCGCTTACAGATTGGGATGCGATCGTATCATGGCAGCTGCCCCAGCCTGCCCCAGAACGAAATCTCCCACGAATCTCGAAAAAATCTTCAAAGGACTAGGGTAAAGGTGACACAATCCGCTATTCTGTTAAAGCAAAATTCACCGCCTTCAAGCGTAGTGAATTAGTAAGTCTGGTGCCTCGCCAGTCTGCTCCGACCTAGCGTCAGAGCTTATGTCTCGCCAGCATTAATCTTGCTGTCAGGCCCAAATAAAATGTGCGGATATGGTGGAACTGGTAGACACGCACGCTTGAGGGGCGTGTGGCTTATGCCTTGCGAGTTCGATTCTCGCTATCCGCATCTTAGAAAGCTGAGAGCTTGGGCATTGCGCCTAGCTCTCAGCTTTTTCGGTTTCGAGTCGTTGAGTCGTTGAGTCCAGCTCTGCAAGACTGAACTGCCCTCCATAGAAGCGACCTTTATGAGTCAGCTCACCCCTATTAGCCCAAAGCAGCCCCTGGATATCCTGATCCTCTCCAATGGACCGGGGGAGCTGGTCACTTGGGTGCGTCCGGTCGTTCAGGCTCTGCGGCAGCGCCTGGGAGAAGACCGGGAGCAGCTCAGAATTTCATTGGTGCTCTCGCCTTGCCCCAATGCTTCGGGGGAAGAAGGGGCGATCGCCCGCTGCTACAGCGAAATTGATCGGATCCAAAACTCTGAACATTTCTGGCCATTTTTGCTCTGGGGCAAAACGGCGGAAGGCTGGGACTGGCGAGATCGCGGCATCGTCATCTTCCTTGGCGGCGACCAAATTTTCCCCGTCGTCATCGGCAAACGTCTGGGCTATAACACCGTTACCTATGTGGAATGGGATGCTCGCTGGCCTAGCCTGATTGATCGCTTTGCGCTATGCCGGGAAGAGAGCAAGGCTAAGGTACCCGCCCAGTACCAAGACAAATGCACCATCGTCGGCGACCTCATGGTGGAGGCCAGTGCCACAACGCTGTTGCCTGAGAAAGACAGCGAAATCGTTGGTCTGCTAGCTGGCTCAAAAGCCGCTAAGCTCACCCAGGGTGTGCCCTTCATCTTAATCATCGCCGAAGAACTGTATCGCCAACGTCCCGAAACTCGTTGCTTTATTCCAGTCGCTCCCACCCTCAGCCTAGATGAGCTGCTGCGCTACTCCCTGCCAGCGCAAAACCCCATGGTGGAGAAGCTCGGTAGCCCAGCAGTGGAGCTGATCGAGCCCACAGACGGTCCAGCCTATTTGAAAACCGCAGGCGGTGCCGAGATTGAACTACATAGACCTTTTCCGGCCTACGATCGCCTCGCCCAGTGCGACATTTGTGTCACCACCATTGGAGCCAACACAGCCGAGCTAGGAGCCTTGGCGGTCCCCATGCTGGTGCTACTCCCCACCCAACAGCTCGATGCCATGCGGGCCTGGAATGGAATCCCCGGCATCTTGGCGAATCTGCCCGGTGTGGGCAGTACTTTTGCCAAAGCGATTAACTGGTACATGTTGCGTAATCTGGGCTTCACTGCCTGGCCAAATATTTGGGCAAATGAGGAAGTGGTACCGGAGCTGATTGGGAAGTTGGAGCCCAAGGCGATCGCCCAACAAATCATTGGCTACCTCGACCACCCCGAACAGCTAGAGGCTGTCCGTAAGCGCCTCAAGGAAGTGCGAGGGGAATCCGGTGCCGCCGCACGACTTACGAATATCGTCTTAGCCTTGATTGAAGATATTGATATTACTTGAATCTCCCTAATCCCCCCGCAGCATCTGTCTATACCCATAAATTAAGCCCTAATCCCTGAGATCCACGAACAGGAACTAGGGCTTAACAACACACTTTCACCCAGTGCTTCTCTAAGATTTCAGGCTGTGAGAGCAATACAAGAATGCAAGCTCCCACAAGGAAGCAAACTAAGCAGCCTGGGAGGACTTACGCTTGAGCACTGCTGCGCCAGCGATCGCAGCGAGGCCCAGCAAAGAGGCAGGCTCAGGGACAGACTCAGGTAGCTCTTGCTTTACCTGCTGGAATCCCCCGACTGTCAAATTGTCAAAACCAAATCCATCGCTACGGCCATTGGTCGTGACAAAGCGCACACTGGTGAAAAGCTCATCTTCGTTTTCAGCAATAATGCCTTTGTACAACACGGAACCACTTTGTCCACTGGTTTGATTGTGAGTGAGGTCAATAATCTGAGTCTCACCATTCTGCAAGCTCAATTCGAGATTGACCTTGGCACCAATATCACCAATATCAGTGGCATAAAAACCAAAGGCTGCCACAGCTTCATCAAAATCAACTTTAAAGGTATTGTTTTGTCCCGCATTGGTCAGCCAGTAATTCTCTCCAGACAGGGGATGTACACCATACTTCTCCATGTCACTCACTCGACCTGCACCACTCAATGTCGCCGTTGCAGCATCCTCAAAAGCTAAGTCGATGGAGCCACTAGTTCCCAAGGAAAAACTATCAAAGGTCTCGGTTCCCACAAAGTCAAATCGAGAAAGAAAATCACTTTCAGCAGCAGAAGAATTCGTCGCATCTACCAAACGGGCACGACTATTTCCAGTACCATTAAAGTTGAGGTCTTCTCCAAAATAAAGATCAAAAGCTTGAGCGGGATTAATGGAACTTAATAAGGCTATAGCGCAAGTAGAACAAGCAGATAGAGACTTAAGAAGAGAAGAAGAAGTGAATTTCATGAGAGGCTAGAGGTTGAGTTTTAGTCCGATTTAAGAATTGATTCTTTCAATCGATTAGCCTAATTATCAGATCTTATTAACTAGAGAAAAATAGAGAATACACATATCTTTAAAATCAAAAAATTCATTCAAAAAAAACATGATTTCTTTATCCTGATTGCTAAAATTGCAAACAAAGAGAAGTAGAACTAGAATTGAATATTTTAAAAAATAAAAAAATTATAAATTGAAGATTAATTTCCCATGCATCTTATCTGAATAATCACAATTACTTCTCGTGATCTAAGAAGTGGCAAAAGACAATACTGGAGATTTTAAAGTTAATGCATATCTTCTGGCGATCGCACCTTGCCTTAAAAGCTCAGCAATGACCGTAGTTACTCTTAAACTAGAAGGTCTGATGATCGGTATTAATCTGCAAGTCGTGATGGCTAAAAGTATTTCCCTGGAAAGCTCACAAGCTCTTTGTGACTTAAATCTCGTCAAGAAAGAAGAACGGTGTCATGGGAATTGCAAGTGCCTCACTCCCTGAGACCCTGATTAGGACGTAGAACTCAGTCAATGTGATATCAAGTCATACAAACATGCAAAAGTTCCTCTGTACAAGACTTTGAAGTATCACTACTTTCAGATCACACCCCTAGGGGCTTCTGTATCTCATCCCGATCGCCCGACGCGATCGCTATAATCGTGGCGCGCTGAAATTATTGGAAGTCCCATGATTGCTGCACAGCCTGCAAAATTGAACTGGTTGCCGGGGGCGGCGATCGCCCTCCTGGGTCTAGGCAGTGCCATCCTGCTCCAGCGTCCCCAGCTTGCTGCTTTGACTCGCAGTGCCAATGAGGTCACACCAGAAGTTCTCCAGCAAGAGCTGGCCCAAACCGAACGCAACCTCACGCTGCTCAAGCAGCTTCCTAGCCTCGGCTTTCGCAATGTGATTGCTGACTGGGCCTTTCTCCAGTTTTTGCAATATTTCGGTGATGACGAGGCCCGCAACCGCACAAGCTACGCCTTGAGCCCCGAGTTTTTCGAAATCATCTTAGATCGCGATCCCTACTTTCTCGACGGCTACTTTTTTCTATCAGGCAGTAGCTCTCTCTATGCGGGTAAGCCCGATCGCACTGTCGCCATCATTGAACGCAACCTACCGCGCCTTCGTCCCCAACTGCCGGACCGAGCCTACTATGTTTGGCGGTACAAGGCAGTGGATGAACTGCTGTTCTTGGGTGACAGTGCTGCGGCCCAAAAATCTTTTGCCAAGGCGGCGGAATGGGCCCAGGTCTATGACGGCCCTGAAGGCCAAAGCATCGCTGCTTCTTCTCTCAGCACCGCAGAATATCTCAAAACAAACCCCGATAGTAAGGCAGCTCAAATTAGTGCTTGGACCATGGTGCTGGCCAATGCCCTAGACGATGGCGCTAAAGAAGTCGCTGTGCAACGCATGCAAGCCTTGGGAGCAACCTTAGAGCCGACCTCTAATGGTCGTTTTCGCATCATTCTGCCCGAAGAAGACGCTACGGAGCCGGTGGAGCCCATTGAGGCCACAGAGGTCGTGGATTCCGATGAAACGACACCAGATGTATCTAATGGGGCATCGAATGTTGAGGCAACTGAAACCATTGAGTAGTTCGAGCCAAGGCTAGAATAGCTATGGGGAGAGTCATTGGCTGATTTTCACCAGACTCGTCAGAACGCTTTAACCTCAGTATCAATGTTAGACAAAATGAACAATTAGCTACGGAAAATGACTAGTTTTGGCCAGATTTATACCGAGTTGCTAGGCCATCGCTAGGCAAAGGACAACATCTGTTCTACACTCAACGCCATTACTGCGTGACTCTAACTGGCCCTTGGTTTATATCAAGCGCGTTAAGCTATCCCACTTCAAATCCTTCGGGGGTACAGCGGATGTTCCGTTGTTACCCGGTTTTACGGTAGTCACTGGTCCCAATGGCTCCGGTAAATCCAACATCCTTGATGGTTGCCTCTTTGCCCTAGGCTTGTCTTCCTCCAAGGGGATGCGCGCGGATCGCTTGCCTGACCTCGTCAACCAAAGTTATTCCAACCGAAGCCGTTCCACCGTTGAAGCCAGCGTTACTGTGACGTTTTGTCTCAAGGACTGGGAGCCAGAAGATCTGGTCCAGCAGGCCTCTGAGGCGGAGTTAGAGGCCCAGGCAGAGGCTGCCGCCGCTGAAGCCGCCGAAGCTGCTGGGGAAAAGCTGGCAGAGTTTCCCAACCTTAACCCTGACGAAGAATCCCCCCAGCCCAGCGGTGTGCCCTCCAGCTCCTTGGTCAAAGCATTTCCCCAGCTGGCAGAGCGGGAACAAGCCGAAGAGGTCGTGGATGAAGCAGTCCAGCTGATTCAGGTGAAGCCCGGTTTAGAAGAGTGGTGTGTGATGCGTCGCCTGCGGGTGACGCCCCAGGGCACCTATACCTCTAGCTATTCCATTAATGGTCAAGCCTGTACGCTGACCCAGTTGCATGAGCAGTTACGCCGTCTACGCATCTATCCCGAGGGCTACAACATAGTGCTCCAGGGCGATGTCACCGGCATTATTTCTATGCATGGCCGGGAGCGCCGAGAAATTATTGATGAACTGGCTGGGGTGGCCCAGTTCGATCGCAAAATTGTCCAGGCCAAGGGCAAGCTCGACGCGGTCAAAGAACGAGAGGACCGCTGCCACATCGTCGAGTTGGAATTAGAAGAGCAGCTCAACCGCTTGGCCAAGGACCGCATCAAGGCAGAGAAATATAAGCGCCTGCGCCAGGAACTGCAAGATAAGCAGAAATGGGAGGCGGTTCTGATTTGGGAGGATGGCAAGAAGGCGGCTTCAAAGCTGACTGCGGCCATTGAGGCGGGCGATCGCCAGAAAGTAGAACTCGGCGAAAAAATTACGGGCCTGACCGAAACTATCAGCGGCACCTCCAAGAGCCTAGATGAGCTAAACGAGCGCGTTAAAGCCCTGGGTGAGGCAGAACTCCTCGCCCTGCAAGCCAAGATTGCAACCCAGCAGGCCGAAGAGCGCCAGATGGGTCGGCAACTGGCGACCCTGGAAACCGAAGGCCAAAAAGTCAATGAACAAATCTCCACGGCGGGCCGGGAGCAGCAGCAGCAGCAGAATGAACTGAATGCCCTGGAGCAAACGGATATTCCTAAACAGCGACGGACCATTGCTAGTCTGACCCAGTTGCGCGATCGCGCCCAAACGGAACTCACCGCCAGCCGCGAATCCGCCAACGCCATTGCCACAGAATCCCAGGCCTGGGTGCAGCAGCAACAGGAACTGCGTCAGCGCATGGATGGCCTGGTGCAAAGCCTGGACCCCCAGCGGGCGGAGCAGGCTCAACAGGCGGAAAGATCTGCCCAGCTCAATCGCCTGGTGGAACAACAACAGCAGGAGCTGGCGGCCCTAGAGAAGGAACTGGCGGAGCAGCAACAGAAAGTGGGGACGGGCTCAGGAGAACGCGATCGCCTCGCCGAGGAAGTCGGCGAAGCCGCCAGTTCCGTCGCTGCGACCGAACAGGAATATCGGCTCCAACAGGAAACCCACCAGCGGCTCCTGCGGGAACAGCGGGAGAAGCAGCGTCAGCTAGACAAGCTGGAAAGCATGCGCCAGGCCATCCAAGAAACCCAGGGCACCCAGGCCAGCCGCATCATCATGGATGCAGGGATTGATGGGGTGCATGGCATTGTTGCGGAACTGGGTCAGGTAGAAAAGCGCTACCGGGTGGCGTTAGACACCGCAGCGGGCGGTCGCCTGGGCCAGATTGTCGTGGAGGACGATCGCGTGGCAGCAGCGGGCATTGACCTGCTCAAGCGCAAGCGCGGTGGTCGAGCCACCTTCTTACCCCTGAACAAGATTCGTCGCGGTCGCCTAGCAGATCTTGCAAAATGGGATACCCCAGCGGGCTTCATTGACCATGCGGTTAATTTGGTTGAGTACGGCGATCGCTACGACGATGTATTCCACTTCATCTTCAACAACACGACGGTCTTCGACAACACCAGCAATGGCCGTCGCAGCATGGGTCGCTACCGCATTGTCACGCTGGATGGTGACCTGCTGGAATCGAGCGGTGCCATGACCGGCGGTAGCCGTCGGCGCGGTGGCGGTGGCCTGAGCTTTGGCGCAGGGGAAGCGGCGGAGCCTGAGGAAGTCAAGGTATTGCGCGATCGCCTCGGCGAAATCGACACCATTCTGCGTCGCTGCGAAAAGGATGGCCACCATCTGTCTTCGATGCTGCGCCAGCGCACCCAAAAGCTCTCTGACCTGCGTGATGCCTATCGCACCGAGCAGTTGCAGTCGGAACAAACCGGCACGATGGTCCAGCGCACCACTCAGCAGCGGGACCAGCTTAAGGCCAGCTTGGAGCGTAACCAGGCTGAAATTAAAGAAGCCTCAACTCGCCTAGAATCCCTCAAGGTCGATCTGCCGGGCAAGGACGAAGAGCTGCAACGGTTGCGTCAGCAATTAGCTGAGTTAGAAAAGTCTCCCCTCCACAACGAATGGCAACAGCGCCAGGGCGTTGTCCAAAGAGCTGAGACCAATTTGCAAGAGCAGGATCAGGCCCTGCGCAGTGCTGAGCAAATTCTGCGGGAGCTGGAAGCCAACCAGGAGCGTTTGCAGGAGCGCTTGACCCAGAACGAGAAGCGTCTGGCTGCTTTGCGGACCCAGCAGGCGGAGCAGATCAATCAGCAGACAAAGCTCAAGGCGAGCCAGGAGGCGTTGCTGAATCAAATCAAGACGCTGCAAGCTGAGCTGGCGGTGATTGAGGAGAAGCTGGGCAGCGAGAAAGTTGAACGCGATCGCACCGAGCGCCTCCTGCGAGAACAGCAGAGCCAAAAGCAGCAGCTGGAATGGCAACTACAAAAGACCCAAGAAACACAGCAAGAACAGCGCACTGAACTGGCGGATCTTCAAGAAAAACTCACGGAGCAAGCAGCAGAGCTACCCGATCCTCTGCCAGAAATTCCTGACGAAACCCGTATTGAAGGCGTAGGCGCACTCCAGCACTACCTGCGTAACCTCGCCAAGCGAATCCAGGCGATGGAGCCGGTGAACATGCTGGCCCTGGAAGAATACGAACGCACCCAGGAACGTTTGGAAGAGCTGAAGACCAAGCTAGCCACCTTGGAATCTGAACGCACCGAGCTGCTGCTGCGCATTGAGACCTTCACGAC
>CALIGI010000055.1 GCA_938021205.1 uncultured Pseudanabaenaceae cyanobacterium | reverse complement strand
TGGCTCCTCCAGAGCTGAGAGCAACATGCCAGGATTGTCTTGTTGTTGAGCCAGCACCGGCGCCAGCAGATCCCGACGAATCACTGCCAGCGGAAGATCAAGACGGTGACAAAGACAACTTGCCCTCAGATCCAGATGAATTGGAGAAGTACGTTAAGTCCACTGGGTTCTACCGTAATAAAGCCAAGAATATTCGTCTCAACTGTCAGCGCTTGATTGAGGTTTATGGCGGTGAAGTACCCCAAACCATGGAGGATTTAACTTCCCTCGCAGGTGTGGCCCGCAAGACTGCCAATGTGGTGCTGGCCCATGGCTTTGGGATTAACGGTGGGGTGACCGTAGATACCCATGTGAAGCGGATTACAAATCTCTTGAAGTTGACCAAGTCGGATAATCCGGTGCAGATCGAGCGGGACTTGATGAAGCTGTTGCCCCAGCCGGATTGGGAGAATTGGTCAATTCGCTTGGTGTATCACGGGCGGGCGGTTTGTGTGGCGCGGCGGCCTGACTGCGATCGCTGCACGCTCATTCAGAATTGTCCTTCAGGACCCAAGATTTTGGCCGGTAAAAAGCCCTAAGCACGATGAAACGCGAACCTAGGGCATCTGGAGATGAGATGAATTTAATTGGAGAGAATATCCCTTAACTCGCTTTGGCAAAGCTAGCGCGAGAAACAAGCTGTTTAGCAGAGACCAGCGCATTAGAAACATGACTGGTTGTGGGCTCAGCAATTTCAAATTTGCAGCTCAGGGAAACTAAAGGCATTTCTTGCCAGCAACTGCGGCAAAACCAATGAATTTCGCCACTACGGATACGACGTAGGAGTTGATCTTCACAGCAAGGACATTGACCCATGGGCTTTATCTCCAGTAGTTGGGTGTGATCCCCGCTGGGATCTCTCCATATCTGGATAGTAATCGTCTAATTTATTCTTGTACGGAAGTTGGCTAGGGATGTTAAGAAAAGACAATCAACCACATACTTCGTTTCATGTTTTGGGACGAAGAAAAAAACAAAGTAAAGTTTTCTGGAGATTGCACCTCTTCTTGTTATAAGCATTGTCTAGTTGGGAATCTCTTCCTGTACCGGGGATCGCCTACTATAAAAGCCTTTCAGCTAAATCTCATGAAGTCTACGAAGGGCAATAAAGAATAGTTCTAAACTGAGAAGTAACTTGAAACTTTAGACTTACTCCATCCAATGGGGCACTTGGTAATGGCCTTTTTTGAGTTCTGTCTTGAGGGTCTCGTAGCGGGACTCATGGCGGGCAACTAAGGCCCAAAACTCAGGAGAATGGTTGAAGTGGATCGTGTGGCAGAGCTCGTGGACGAGGACATAGCGCACGATCGCGGGTCGCAGGAAGAGCAGCTTGCTGTTGAGGCTGATGTTGTGGGTGCTTGAACAACTGCCCCAGCGGGTTTTGGGCGATCGCACAGTCACTCTGGTGTAGCTGAGGCCCACTTGATCACTGATGCGCGCGAGCCAAGGGGAAAGCTGCTGCTTGGCGGTGTGAACTAGCCATTGCTTGAGGGCTAGGCGGCACAGTTCCCAGTTGTTGGTTTCTCCGAGGAGAACAAGCTGACAATTGGGATGGATGATGTATCGGATGCCCTTGGCGGCGGATGGGCGATAGCTGACTTGCCAGATTTGATCTAGGGCTGCGAGGTCAACGCTATCGGGGAATGGGCTAACGAGGGTGGGGTCGGCTTCGGATTGCCGCTGGGCCATTTTGCGCTGAACGCGATCGATCCAGCTTTGCTTTTTGGCAAGAATTTGGGGGATATGGCTACAGTCGAAGCCCTTGGGGACGATAACTTCTAGCTGGCCTTGGGCTGAGACGCGCAGGGAAACATGCTTGGCCCTCGCGCTCTCCCGCACGACATATTCATGGGGGTGAGTTGAGCCTGTGAGGGGAGCTTGGGACATTCGCAGGGGCGCGGCTGAGCCTGAAGAGATGGGGAGCGATGGATATGAGGCTTATATTAGCTCGATCCTAGGGAGATTCCTGCTGGCTTGTCTAGGCTGAAACCTTCTGCAAGAAAGGCTGGCTGGGAGAGTTGCATATTTTTTGCAGGAGGTGGGCCAATTTGCCTTTTAGCCCAGTAGTCGTTGCCACAGGGCCATTACGTCCCAGCGGGATTGGCTGGTGTTTTCTTCGTGACGGTTCCAGAAGTCGGACCACCAGCCGGAGGGCTCATCTTTGGGGCCGTCGTATTCGGTGGGGCGGTTGGTGTCGCCGCCGGTGACGAGGCTGCCGACGTAGTCTGCGTCGCTGTAGACCTGGGCAATTTGGTCGTTGATTTGTTGCATGTCCTGTTCGGAGACGATGCCGTTGCTGGTGGCTTTGTAGAACTGAACGGTGGCGCGGATGGGGAAGTTGGGGTCGCGTTCAATGGCGAGGTTGTCGATTTCAGTGAAGGGGCCTTCGACTTCGCCATGGCCGATAACGGCGGCTTCGACATCGCTGCGCTCAAGCTTGGCGGATTCCATGGGAGCTGCGGCGGGGGCAGCTTCTGACATGACCATGTTGTCCTCCATCGCTCCACCCCAGAGTTGGCGAGGTTGCTCTTTCTGTTTGAGGGGGACTTGAATCATGACGACCATATTGAGGCCGTCTTTTTCGGTGGCGGCGGGTTTGTCTGGGCCGCCGTTGCCCCGCCCGTCGCCGTATTGGTTGTAGTCGCTGAGGCGTTGGCCAGTGAAGCTGGCTCGCTCTCCATCTTTGTTAAAGAACAACCGCTGCCCCCAGGTTTGCCCGGCTTCAAAGCCATCACGGGTGTTGTCGATGATGGTCATGCTGGTGCCTTCGCGGGTGGCGAGGAGGGTGAGCACGGCGGGGTTGTCTGGGTAGGACTGGTAGTTGAAGAGGACGGGGTTGAAGGTGGCGTCGCCTGCTTGGGGGATGGGGAGGAAGGCAGCTTGGGCGCTGGTAAGGACGTGGCTGTCGCGAGGGGCGAGGAGGGAGTTGCGGCGGCCTTTCCAGGAGTCGGGTTCATGGAGGTAGCTGCGCAGGTCGCCGAGGAGTTCTTTGAGGGAGACGCGCTCTAGGTCGTCGCCTTTTTCGTTGCCGACGAGGATGAAGAATTTGTCGAGGTTGATGTCGGCGGTTTCGTCGGAGAAGTTGGGTTTGCGGATGACGGGCATGAGGCTGAGGTTGTATTGCCCGGTTTCAGGATCGCGCTGTTGGACCTGGATGGTCATGTCGCTGATGTTGGGGCCGACGGCGGAGTTTTTGTAGCGTCCGGTGTCTTCCCAGGTGACGTTGAGGATGTCGAGGCCGAAGTTGTCGGCGAGGCGTTGGGCAGCGGTGTTGCTGACCATGGAGGCGGTTTTTTGGATGACGTTGCTGTAGCGGCGGTGGTTGGCGATAGCGAGTCGTCGTTCTGCGATTTCGACTTCTAGAACATCTGCAGGTTTGTCTGTTGCGCTGTCGGGAGTTGTAGTTTCGACGGCTGTGGTGTTGGATTCGCCGTTAGGTTGGTTGTCGCTGACGATGCCCCAGCCTTGGGCTATTGTTGTTGTTGTCTCGGGGGTCGCAGGGCTGAGGGCCTGGCTGGGTGAGGAGAAGGCGGGGAGGATGCTGAGGCCGAGTGCAAGGGCGAACCAGCGAGGAGCAGTTGGAGCAGTCATGGCCAATCCAAATTCAACGGTAGGTTCACTGTAGGCCGAGCAATTACGATGAAGCGCTGGGTTTCGTTTTTTGAAACCGACTGTTGTTGAGTCTTGTGCGCGATGACAAATCGCTCATCCGCGATGTTAGATATTCGTCCGTTGACAGTTTTGAAATGCGAGTTCTCACCAGCGCACTCACAAGCGATGGGTCAGCCTACCGCAAAGTCAGTGTGTTGCCTGACGTGGGGGGCATGGTAAGCGAGGACAATGTCTTGTTTGGGAATGTCGAGGGCTGCGAGTTGGTCAGCGATCGCATCCTCGCCGTTATCATGCTGAACCCAAATTTTCCTGTCTTGAATATCGACATGGGTCAGGCAACCGTAGATACGAGTGTCGCTAAGTAGGTAGGCGCAATTTCTGTGCAAATGGGATTTAACTTCGATCAATCCTCAGACTTCTTTCCTAGCAAGGGATTTAACTGACTGAGCAGAGCCAAAACCATCGATCAGGTTTAACAGTTAATTCCGCCCAGCTACTT
>CALIGI010000054.1 GCA_938021205.1 uncultured Pseudanabaenaceae cyanobacterium | reverse complement strand
ACCTCTTTCCCTAGCCCTTACTCCTAAAGGAGCAAGGGAACCGAACGCAAAACCGAGGGTTTTCAACTTGTCTCGGTTCCCCGTGACCTTAGGAGAGGGGCTAGGGGAGAGGATGTATTGCCTCTTGTCGAACTCAGGTTGACTCAGCTCCTGCACGGTTTTCCCTCACCTGGGCTCAACTATCCCACCCAACTGCCAGTTGAAAAGAGAGGAAATCGCGAGACCCCAGCGGTAAAGTCCTGGGGTCTGGAGCTGTCACGGGCTTTATCGTCAGCGTGATTATTATGAGCCAATTACTCTAGGTCAACGCCGCAGAAGCTGGGATGGGATATTTCCTTTCAAGGCTATGGGCTCTTCAAACCATCGATTGATCACGCCAGCGCTCCAAGACAAATCCAGTAGATATCTTTTAAGTCTGCTGAGATTAGCGAGTCTTATTCAACACAAATCACCCTATTTCGCAGAATATCTTCAGACTTCGGTCACAGATGCTGCTTTTTGAGACCTTAGAATATAAATACTATGATTTAGTCGAGGAGTGTTTATGGCAGATCTATCGCAAACACCTCCATCAGATTTTAAAAGTGCCCTGCTTAGGGCTAGCTTCCCGGACTCAGGCGTTGGCATCGCTCGTCTTGCCGATCGCCTCAGCAAAAAGCTATCCCAAGACTCCCTGGTCATTCAGGTTACAGATAGTTTACGCAGTGCCCTACAAGTTGACCGCGTCGCCCTTTACTACTTTTACAGCCAATGGAAAGGCCAAGTCACCTTTGAATCCTTGGGTGATGAATCGCTTTCTATCATTGGTATTACAGGTGCAGATGATTGCTTTAACCAGAACTACGCCCAGATGTATCTAGAAGGGCGTGTACAGGTCACTCCTGATGTGAGTCAAGCCGAGATTCAAGATTGTCATCGCGAATTTCTCAATGAAATCCAAGTCAAAGCAAACCTAGTTGTCCCCGTCTTGACGAAGCAGGGGCTTTGGGGATTGCTAGCAGCCCACCACTGCATTGCGCCACGAACTTGGAGTGATGCGGACATTGAGACGATGAAGGCTGGTGCAAAATCACTGGCGACGTCTCCTAGTATTCAGCAACACTAAAAACAACCTTCGCCTCGCGATCCTTTGACAGGGAAAGTCAAAGTCAAAGTCCTAGTTGTTTAAGCATCTCAAGATGCTTTGAGACCGGCGCGATAGCATGGGCCGCCAACATTCCGCTCGCCGCCACCGCAGGCAGGCCAATCCCTGGAAACGTGGAATCGCCACAGCAGTAAAAGCCCTTCAGCGGCGTTTGAGGCCAAGGGAACATAGCCTTTCCTGCAGCCAAAGCTGGGCCATAGCTACCATGGTGCCGCCTTAGGAAGCGGCCATGGGTTAGGGGCGTGCCAACGAGGGTGACTTTAGCGCGATCGCGAACGTCAGGAATCACTCGTTCCAGGGCTTGCCACAGGCACTGCGATCGCTCCAGCTTCAACTGCTGATATTCCTCACTCTTCCGGTCCAACCCCTGCCAGATCTCAAACGGCTCATTCCCCGGCGTGTAAACGTGAATCGTATGCTGACCCGCCGGAGCCAAGCTGGGGTCCAGTCGCGACGGAATCGAAATCAGCACGACGTTCTGAGGTGCAGTGATCCCCAGCTCCCAGTCATTGACGCAGATATAATGACAGGCCAAGTCATCCGGCAAGCCTGCTGCATCAATGCCTAGATGCAAATGCATAAAGCTATCGCATTCCGGCGTCTCTTCTCGCTGCTGCAAAAATGACTGGGGTACTGCTCCCTCGGGCAGGAGTTTTAGCATATCCCAAACGGATGCATTCACAACTACAGCCACATCCGCCCGTAGCGCCTCGCCGTTGCGCAGACGAACGCCCACAGCCTTACCGTTCTCCACCAGTACTTGCTCAACGTGGGCGGAAAGGCGCAACTCTCCGCTATGCTTCTCAATGCCTCGAACGAAGGCATCCACCAGAGCCGCGCTTCCACCAACGGGATAGTCTAGCTGAACCTCCGGTCGATACCAATCTGCAAACATAAAGGAAACTGCCGCTGCACTGGTCTCCTCCGCAGGCAGGCCCGAAAGCAGAAAACTGAGCAGTTGCAGCCAGTTGCGAATAAAGGGGTCGGTAACCACCTGATCCATCAAGTCGCCGAAGGGACCTGTAAGCTTAGGAATTGCAGAGAGATGCTTGAGCAACTGGGGTAGGCTACGGCCTAGGGTTTGGATAGCACCGAGATTGGGGCGAAGGTTGGCAACCGGGAGGGCAATCGCGGCCTTAGAGTAGGGCTCCATGAATTCCTGAAGCCTACGCCACTCCGCCACCGCATGCGCTCCCCGCAACCGCTCCAGCACCAAAGCAAACTGCTCCGCCCCCACCTGGGTTTCAAACTCCCCCTCAGGCAACAAGCAGCCCCAGGTGTCGTAATTCACCCAGTCCACATCCTCACCAATGGCATCTAAAACCTGGCGTAGGGGATTGGGCGACGGACTGTAGGACAGACCAGAATACAGCGACGGACCCGAGTCAAACTTAAAACCACTTCGCTCAAAGCCATGGGCAGCCCCCCCTGGCAGGCTATGGCTCTCACAAACCGTCACCTGATAGCCATAGCGAGCCAACAGCGCAGCACAGCTCAATCCGCCAATGCCGCTACCAATAACAACAATGTCAGTCATAAAGATTTCTCTTGAGCAATCCAACTTTTCTAAAAAATCGGATCTCTAATTCAGAGCGGACTGCCCTCGCCATTCCAGAATCTTCTGGGCATAGGCTTTTTGTTGCATGAGGCGATCGGCCTTGAGGCGCAGCTCCTCCAGCTCCTTCGTTTCTTCAGGCTCCAAGGCTCCATCTCGATGCAGCTCTAGCAAGTCACCAAAACGCTGGTAATGGGCTTGACTGACTTTGGATTGGGAGATTTGAACCAGCTTCTCATGGCCTAGCTGCTGCATTTGCAGCATTACGGCCTCTGCTTCGGGGTTATCTGACTCGGGCATGGGTGGCATATTACGCACCACAATATCGGCAACAATCTGCTCAAGAGATTGGCGGGTGACCTTGGAGAGCTTATCGAGCTGCTGGTAAACGGCTGGGGGCAGCTCAAGAATGATGGGACGGGGCTCCATGGCAAGGATTTTCGGGGGACACTGTGAATTCGCTTATCTATTGTACGTTTTGCAGCACACCACATTCGGTGTTTCTGGAAACAGCTCTGAAACTAGATCGACAAATCGCTGAAGAGAGGTATTGAATCCATCCCCCTGGGTGGCCTAACCCATCATCATCGTGAATTCAAAGTTTCCTTTGCCGACCGCTTTCGTCAACTGTTGCATGATCGCTTGAGCATCGTCGTAGGGGCCTGAAAAGTAGCAGGGCTTACCGTCTTTACCGCATTCAACCGAGAGCATCTGCTCGGGGGGCTTACCGAGGATCGCCTTAGCTTGCTCAAAGTCTTCGTGGGGGCTAAAGCCCAATTTATCGGCATAGGCGATCGCTCCGTCAATCACAGCCCAGGCTTGCTCCAGCGTAATCTCCACGCCCGGCTCATTAAAGGTATGGAACGAATCGCGGGCAAGGCTGACAAACTTATCACTACTGAGCTTCCGGGGACCCAGGGCATTTTTTAGGCCCAGGCACCAATAGTCGATTAAGAAGGAGCAAACTTCTAGCTGAGAACGGTCCTGGCGAGCAATGATAATTTGAGCCATACCGCTGGGCTCGTCTTTAAAGCCATCTCCTGATGCAACGCCGAGGAGGTGCTGGGCGGCGCTGGCGTTGATCAGGCAGCTTTTGAGGGGGTTGAGTTCACCTCGTTCGGCGCGGGCGATCGCTTCGCTGGTGGCGCGATCGCGGATGGCGGCGCTGACTTCGACGGGGCGGAGGCCTAGCTTGCGGGCGATTTGCTTGGGGGAGACTTGGCGATCGCGCAGGCGATAGATTTCCTTAAGCTGTTCGGGGTCCATGGTAATCCAAAGGTCGCGGTTATCAGAGCCAACTGCATTTTAACTCAGTGGCTTGGTGAATTTGGCACCCAGACACCCGATGTTTTCAGAAACACCCGATGTCTGGGTGCTCCTCCCCAGTACGATAACGACATCTTCTTTTTCTCCCTTCATGCCTCAACTCATCGACCTCAGCCACACCGTCGAAGACGGCATGATCACCTACAAAGGCGTCCCCGCCCCCATCATCTGCGACTACCTCAGCCGCGAAGCCTCCAAACAAATCTACGGCCCCGACACCAGCTTCCACATCGGCAAAATCGAACTCGTCGCCAACACCGGCACCTATCTCGACAGCCCCTTCCACCGCTACGCCGACGGCA
Source organism: uncultured Pseudanabaenaceae cyanobacterium (assembly GCA_938021205.1). Lineage (GTDB taxonomy): Bacteria > Cyanobacteriota > Cyanobacteriia > PCC-9006 > JAAUQQ01 > JAAUQQ01. The sequence continues at coordinate 63,191 of CALIGI010000054.1, read as the reverse complement.
AAGACCTCTCCGAGCTTCCCCTAGAATCCATCGCCCAGCTCCCCGGCATTTGCGTCAATGCTCAGAATAAATCCGCCATCGACGCAGACAGCTTCAGCGGTCTCGAACTCAAGGGCAAAGCCGTCCTCATCCGTACCGACTGGGCCAAGCACTGGCGCACGGACCAATACTTCGAGAACTTCCCCTACCTCACCGCTGCTGCGGCTCAGCATCTCAAAGCGGCAGGTGCAACACTCGTCGGCATCGACTCCTACAACATCGACAGTACCGTCACTGGCAGGCGACCCGTCCACAGTATTTTGTTGGGCGCAGAGATTCCCATCGTGGAGCACATGTGCAACTTGGAGCAGCTCGGCGAGCAAAGTTTTGCCTTCCACGCCGTCCCCATCAAAATCAAACAGTTCGGCACCTTCCCCGTGCGCGCCTATGCCGTTCTCAATTAGACAGGCTCTTGATTAAGTCTTCGGATTAGGCCGATCGCCCGCCTGAAACCGCAACCAGGAATCCTTCACCGACTGAGGCGCAGGGTTCTTATTGTCATAAACCACCAAAACATTGGTCAAAGGCCGACTGGCATCCAACAGCACCTTACCTCGATGGGCCAAGGCTCCCGACGTCCCCCCATCCAAATTCATCGCCTCGTAGCAGCCCAGGTCCTTCATGGCATGGGCCTCTCGCTCCAGGGTCATACTGTGTAGGAACGTCGCCAAAATCAACTTATCGCCATTCTTGGGAAACCCGATCGCCGTCCTAGAGCCCACACCCAAAACACTGGGATCACGAAAGCCTTCGCTCTTGGGCGCAATCCAAAACTTGCCCTTCCGCAGCAACCTCGGCCCCCCCGTCAGGGAAAACCAATGCTCATGCCAATGGGGTTTGCCATCGGTGCGAGCCGTAACCATCTCCAGCTTGCGATCTTCCCGTAACCCCAGAGTGGTGCCGTAGTTTTCCCAACGGCTGTATTTAAGGAAGCGACCCTCCGCCACCATGTTACCCATGACTCGCTTCTGGTGGTCCTTGCTAAAGAAAGTTGCATTAGCAAGCACAGCGGCGGGATAGCGCTTGATAAAGCCAGAGAATTCTTCATCCCCAACAGACTGCTTATTACTATTGGCCTGGGTGGCATTCTTGGCCAACCCCATAGTGATGAAGGTGTCGGGATCCGTTAGATCAATAGTGGTGCGATAGAGGGGCATACCTTTAATGGCAATGCGTTCCACCTTGACTGGGCTGGAAGCTCGCCTCCCCTGCGCCAGCTCTGCAAACTGCACCGGTTCAGCTCCAGCATGGGGTGGCACAATCTTCTCTGCGGATGAAACAGATGTTCCCGCAACTGAATTAAAGTGTTCGCGACCCAGCTCTCCCTGCAACGCATTGGCACTCAGTGGAATTTTAGGACCAGGCTGCTGAAGACTGGCCAGCAAGGGCTCCCGCAATCTGCGGGGCCACCCCTCCGTCAGACCCTCTGCCAAGGCATACCAGTCCGTTTGCCAAAGATTAGGTCTCAGCGCAAAAAAACGTCCGATTAAAATACCACCCAGGAGCAGAAAGCCACGACGGGTCCAGCGCTGGGAAAGGCGATCGCCCTCATGGCGACGGCGACGCTTTCGAGCCAGGGAATAGGCGTTGGGATAGTGATGCTGAGGATCGTGCTGAGCCATAGATGGCAGGATACAGTGACTGGGAAGGTTTGAACGAGTGAAGTTGCATTCAACACTTTACTCAGTCCCTCCGAAGCTTTCCTCAAAGGAAATAAATCACAACATCCAGTCGTATGAGCACTGAATTTTAGACAAAAATGAAAGTGCGATCGCAGAGCATCCAAACGAGCTCTGACAAACCTGGACCTAGGTTAGCAGAAGAATAAATACAAATGCACCATACAAGATAGCAGCTATTTTACTGACTCCCAAGGCCCAGATTTTTGGCTTTTGATTCTGAGATTGTCTTGCCAGCATAAATGCATCAGTCGCCCAAAAAATCCCAGAAGCTAGCATGATCAACCTATTAGGTGAGGGGACGACTAAGTTCGAGATCTCAGGCGAGGATATGTATCTTAAGGCCAATGAGACACAGATTAAAGTAATTCCCTTTTTCGTTTGGCCAAGGTATATCTGGCCAGCACCAGCCAGCACAAAACTCATCAGGCCTGCGAGAATAGAAGTTGATTTTGCATCCCCCAGCAACTCCTGCTTCACTTCACCAGCATCTCTTTCTTTTTGTAAGGAATTTAAAAGTATGGGATGAAGAACAAAACGCAAAAGAGTAAAAGCGATATCAAACAAAATCAAAAATGCCAATGCTGGCCCCAAATAAAGCGTTATGGGAAGTTGCTGCACTGAAACATAGGGCTCAGCCCAAATAGTAAACAGTGATAGAGCAAACAAGAACGAAATTATTTTTTTATTGAGAGCCTTGTCTGAATTAAATTCATCTGGAAAAACAATGTTTGCAATCAAATATAAATGTAAGACGATTGATCCATATGAGATCAACCAAAAATCAGACCAAACTGAGCCATAGAGGAAGCTGGTAAGTTGCCCCATCACAAAATAAAACAGTTGATCAATCCAAGAAGAAGCAGGCACAACAAAGTCATAGAATGGCTTTGCAAGACATTTAAAGATGCTCCAAAGTAGCCAGACTCTGAGAAAATTATTTTTCGGGAAGACAATTTTATTCATAAAATATAACAAGCAAATTCCAACGTCCTAACCAACTAAAATCATACTATCAAAAGACAATTATAGAAGCTTACAAGTTCCCTAGATGAGTAGTTCAAAGAACAAACACACAAGTTCTTTTGAGTGATAAAAGCAATATTCCTGGCTCTTCAGAAACTGCCATATAGGCTCGCTGCACCTAGTGATGTGCTGCCCATAATGGATACACTTAGATGGGAGGCATGGCAGTTTTCACGGCAGTTCTTTGAGACCCATATTCTTGAAAGCAAGCATTTCCTCTCAAGGCATTTTTAGGTATCTAAGATAAGCCATGATCTCTTCAGGAGTACTCTGGCTCTCCTGGGATGACTATACAAATGCTTAATGTGGATATTTTGATCCTATTTGAAGAGCTCAAATCCTTTAAAATCTGTTAACCTAATCACCCTCCGTAGACTAGACCCAGGAGAGGGAGAACTCTGCGCTGGGAGGGGGGTATGGCTCCTCCCTCTTTCCGCATAAATGAGGCTAATTCATGGCTGAATGGCAAGCCCTCTTTATCAAAAAGAACTGAAGATGACAATATTTATGACACCATCTAAATAATCGGCTGGAGCGCTCAAAAAGCCCAAAAACGGCCAGGTTACTTCAAGGGCACCTTGATTAATTGCCTGATCTACTGAATGCAGCGGCTAAAATGCCCAAAATCTCGTTCGTGATTATCTTGAATTTTGAACTCATCGAGGTGCCCTTCAAATTTAATAGCGCCTCAAGTCTGTGAAAGCCTTATATACAGGCCCCTGGATACCCTCCAACGAATGGTATTCCCCCTCTCGTTCTATTTCATCCCTCAGTTTGCGACCCTACCTGCCCAAAGCGTTTTAGAACAATCTTTGGTAAAGCGTGATGTAAGCAATTTTATTTTTTCTTGCTGGAAGAGACCTGGACAGATCTGAACACACAACACAAAGATGAGAAATCAGGAGATTTTCCCAAAAGTAGAGGATGAAGGCAAAGAAACGTAAGCAGCGACTTAAATCATCCTTAATAGGTCATCAGCTCCCTAAAAATCAAGTTACTTTCATGACCGACAGCGCAAGCGCTCCCCGCTAGTGTGAATGTATCTATGCCATTACAGTGGCTAGCGAGTGCTCACTCAGTTTGATCTGAATGTGAGGACTTAGCGCGATCGCCATTACGGTTCAACCGCTAATGGCCGCTGCAACTCTGGTGTATCCCACACCACCCAACTTTCCATCAATTTTCAGGAGATATCCCATGGGTTGGTTAAAAAGAATGTTCAAAAAGGACAAGCCCGCTGCGGCTTCCGTTTCCCCTAAGGCCGTTGGTAAAGCGCCCGACGGTGGCGACATCGCCGATTGCAAGCTGGGCCTAGAAGGTGAATTTGACGATAGCGGTCTCGCCAAGCGCGTCGCTCTCGCCTATGACAACGATGCTGCTCTCGATGATGAGGACAGTCTGTGGGTCGCTCAGCTCAGCAGCAAAGTTGTGCTCAAGGGTGAAGTTGCCGATCAAGGCACCCTCGACAAGATGGTCAGCGTCGCTAAAGGCGTGAAAGGCTGCACCGATGTAGACACCAGCGCCGTCAAGGTGGGTTAGCATCTCAGGACAATTGAGAACAGCATTGCATTGGGGGCAAGAGCAATCTTGCTCCCCCGCTGTTTAATAGGTTGCTTGGGAACAAGCAATCGCAGTAGGGCCTAATCTCCCCACACAATCTTGAGTTTGACAGCCCCAAAGCTGACCTCATCCCCTAGCCCCTTCTCCTCAGGGAGAAGGGGGATCGGAGGCAAAGTACCACCCTTGGTCACCGCTCTTTCTCTGTCCCCCTCTCCCTAGGGAGAGGGGCTAGGGGTGAGGGCAGTTCGGGCCAGGACAGCGTGGAAAAGGCCAGCTTGATGGCTACCAAACTCAGGGCCACCCAATATTTCATTCATAGAATAGAGAAGGGCAAAACCATGGGCATGTTCGACATCATCGCTGGAGCGATCGCCAACCCCGGCACTCAGGGCAGCAATAGCCAAGTGGGCAACATCCTCAATGTTGTTCAGCAAGTTGCCGGGAGCCAGGGGGGCAACGCCGCAGCCACGCCAGCCCTCATGTCCACTGTGGGTGGCTTCGTCCGCTCCTCCCTCAAGGAAAAGCGCCAGACCCAAGGCAACTCCGCAGTGGAAGGTCTGATCAATCAATTTGCAGGCACCAACCCCAATGTAGCTGCGGTGCAAGCGCTGTTTAATCAGAGCCAGCAGGGCCAAGTGGCCGATGCCGTTTCGCAAAAGACCGGCATGAACAGCCAGGCCATCATCGCCATGCTGCCTGTGCTTGTCCCCCTGGTGCTGAACCTGCTCAAGACGGGTTCCAGCAAGGCCGAAGCAGCTTCTGCCGGTAATCCTGTGCTGAATGCCTTCTTGGATAGCGATGGTGATGGCGATGTGGATTTAGGCGACATCATGGGCCATGCTGCTAAATTCATGTAGTTTTAATCCCCGCTTCCTATGACCATCTGTGTATTCGGCAGTCTCAACATGGATATGGTCATGGGCGTCGTCAAGCTGCCTCTGCCCGGCGAAACGGTTCGCAGCAAACACTACGAGCGACTCGCCGGGGGCAAGGGCGGTAACCAAGCGATCGCCGTTGCTCGCCAAAACGTCCCCGTGCAAATGGTGGGTCGGGTGGGCTATGACAGTTACGGCAACACCCTGCTGGATAGCCTAGAAAAAGAGAGCATTGGCATCGATGGTGTTGTGCTAGATACCAATGCCACCACTGGGCTGGCCATCGTCGCCGTAGCTGATTCAGGCGAGAACCACATCATTCTCAGTACCGGGGCCAATGGCAACATGGGCCTAGACGACGTAGAGCGCCTCAAGCCCCTGCTGCTCAACAGCAAATATCTGATGTTGCAGTTGGAGATCCCCCTCAAAACCGCCACCGCTGCGGCTGAAGCGGCGAAGGAAGCGGGGGTTAAGGTGATTTTGGACCCGGCCCCCGCCCAGGCGATCGCCAATGAAAAGCTCTTCGGCCTCGTCGACATCATCACCCCCAACCAAATCGAAGCCAGTCGCCTCTGCGGCTTCCCTGTCATTAGCCCCAGCGATGCTCTCAGCGCAGCCAAAGCCATCCAAAAGCGCGGTATCCCCGAAGTCGTCGTGACCCTGGGCGAGCATGGCTCCTTCTGTGCCACAGCCAATGCCGCCATGGCCGTCCCGCCTTACAAAGTCACTGCCTTGGACACCACCGCCTGTGGAGACGCCTTCAATGGGGCCATGGTCGCTGCCCTCTACCAGGGCCGTTCTTTCTTCGAAGCTTGTCAATGGGGCAACGCCGCCGGAGCCCTCACCGCCCTACGTCCCGGCACCCAAATCTCGATCCCCCATCACTTCGAGCTGGAAGGCTTCCTCAGCCAACATGCAGCCCAGGCCGATGATTAATCTCCCTTGTCTAGTCCCCTCGCCATGCTCCCTCGGAGCCTAGATTACGTTCAACTGCTGGGTACTACCCCTGACAACGGAGAGGCCATGCCATCTCCGCTGTCTTCATTCCCTGTCGAGGTTCCAAAATGGATGTACTACCAACCCATAAATCAAAATCGCTCATCATCGACTGTGACCCCGGCATTGATGATGCTGTGGCCCTACTCCTCGCCATGGCATCCCCCCAACTCGACATCCTGGGGATAACGACCGTCGCCGGGAACGTCAGCATTGAAACCACCAGCACCAATGCCCGTAGCATCTGTGAATTAGGCCAGCGCACAGCATTGAAAATCTTCCCTGGCTGCCCCCGCCCCATGGTGCGCAAGCCCATCATCGCCGCCCATGTCCATGGCGAGAATGGCCTGGGTGGCATCAGGTTCCCAAAACCTCAGATGCCTTTACAACAAAAGCATGGTGTGGACTTCCTACGAGACAGCTTACTCCAGAGCACAACCCCAATCACCCTCGCCACCCTCGGTCCATTAACCAACATTGCAACGGCAATTGTCCAAGCCCCTCAAATGGTCCAGACGCTAGAACGCATCGTCATGATGGGTGGAGCTGCAGGCGCTGGCAATGTTTCTGGTGCTGCCGAATTCAACTTCTATGCGGACCCCCATGCCGCTCAAGTTGTATTACAGACTGCTGCGGAGTATGAGATTCCGGTCACCGTAATTCCCTTAGATGTGACCCATCGGGCGATCGCCACGCCCCCCCGCCGTCAAGCCCTCCGCGACCTCCACAACCCCATTGCCGACACCATTGCCACTATGCTCGACAACTACGGCCTGCGCGAACAGCGAGACATGGGCTTGAGCGGTCCCCCCCTGCATGACCCCTGCGTCATCGCCTACCTGCTCCAGCCCGAGTTATTTGTAACCGAGTCTGTTCCTGCCACGATTGAAGTTGCCAGTCCCCTCACCCAAGGGCGATTAGTGATTGACTACGATGGGGAACTAGATTTGCCAGGGCGGATTGACTTAGCGACCGGCATTAATGCAGAGGGGTTCTATGGGTTGTTGACTGAGGCTCTCAAGTCTTTTGGCTAAGGAGCGGCAATTTATTCATACCAGAATCTCATCCATCGAATAGACTCTCTGCTTATTTAAATCGCCATACATTATGCGCTTCATCGTACTCAAAGTAGCCCGCAGCTTGCTCCCCTCGACGCCCCTGCAACACCTCTTTGCAAACATGTTTAATCATCTCATTATCATGATCACCGATGAAAAAATTATGCTCCATCGCGACCTTTCCACCTTTCGTAAAATCGAGATAGAAAGGACTCTTAGCCGTTAGATTATTTAGTAAGTTACCTAATCGATCACTATTAATGACATCAGACACTCTCAAAGTCTTATCAAACTTGTTAACGGTGATATAAATGCGACTAGGTTGTAGTTTTTCGATCCATTCCATATGGGTATGCTCATCCACATCAGCTTGATGGAGAATAACAGTATCAAAGAAGTGAGTCTGCCCTTGAAACTGAGGATGACGAACTAAACTTTCCAGAAGGAAATTCCCTAGGCTATGGACTAAGAGGGTACAACTTATAGGAGAATTGCCAGCATCGTCTTGGGCGCTCGCTTGGAGCGCCTGACTAAGGGTCGTAAGGAAATTTAATAAGGCAGGAGCCGATTGCTTCGCAGCAAGCCTTGCGCTTTCATATCTTTCTTGGTGACTGAACACACTCCCAGGAGGGTCAGCAGGCCAGGAGAAGTTGATAACTTCCACATCATGGAGATCGCTCAAATCCTGGCTAGCATTAAGGTTTTCTTCAAAAGACTGACTATAACCATGAATCGCCAAGACCCAGTGACGCTTTTTACCATTTTTACGCCATTCTTTAAAAATAGAGACCCATTTCTGCTTCTCATCTTTATCTGACAACTTCGTTCCAACATGACTCAATAGATTGGCTTCCCATGGAGAAGGAGTCTCTGACAGCTCACTGGCATCTTGACCTCGCTGAGCTTCAGCGAAATGTATAGTCTCTAATTCTTGTTCTTGAACCCAGCTGTGAAATAGACTTCCCCCCTGCGCCCCTTCGTTCACCATTCGGTTGGAAACAACAAGAATCATAGGATTTTTCCCTAAAGGGCATAGCTAAAATGAACCAGAATGGGTCACATCAGAAAGGAAAGACCATTCGGTTAACTCGGTGTAGAATTCCATCTACCTGAATAAAGGTTAGGCGCACATTGCTGAAGACTGCTGAATATTTAAGATAATCTTTAGCAAAGTCATCGAACAAATGGGCTACACGAATATGGTTTCCGGCGGCCGTTAGCATCCCCATAGTGCGGCTGGCCGTGCAAGACAAAATCTCCAAGAGAAGCGATCTCGCTCACTCGTCAGTTCGTCAAGCAACTATCCTAACAGTATGGGCTTCAGAGGTTGCTTGAGAATTCGGCCCAGCGCCAAACTTGAAACCTCGATCCGCAATGAAGCGTCGGAATCTCTTTCATTTTGACGACACTACCATAGGTCATCCTGCTCCAGCTAGATGCCTTTCTCAAAAAACCTCTCATCACAGCAGCCTTGGCTGGTACTTTGGCTGGTACTTTGGCTGACATGGCATGGTATTTCACGACTGACATGTCATGCAGGTGGTAAAGGTCATATTAAATTTCCATTCCTAAATGTTCTTCTTTCTCTCTAAATTTCTGCCACTTCTCGTCTATCCCCTGGGCCTTAGCCTCCTCCTCCTGGGCCTCGCACTCTACTGGCTCAAGCACCATCCCCGACGTGCCCGCATTGCCATTGCTTCCACAATCGCAGTCCTCTGGCTCAGTAGCACCCCTCTCCTACGCAACGCCCTCGTCCTCAACCTCGAACAACAAAACATCCCCGGCGAACTCCCCACCGCCGACGTCATCATTCTCCTCGGCGGTGCCACCCGCTCCCCCATCTCACCCCGCCCCTTCGTAGACGTACTGGAAGCGGGCGATCGCATCATCCACGCCGCCCAACTCTACAAGCAAGGCAAAGCTCCAAAAATTCTCGTCAGCGGTGGCCGCATCCACCTAGCCGGAGCCACCACCTCCGAAGCCGAAGACATGTCCCAACTCCTTCAGTTCATGGGTGTCCCGGACAAAGCGATCCTGCTAGAGCCCAAATCTCACAACACCCGCGAAAATGCCCTCTACAGCCAAACCATCCTTGAGAAAGAAGGACTAGAAACCATTCTCCTCGTCACCTCTGCCATGCACATGCCCCGCTCTCTGCGGATCTTCCGCAAGCTCGGTCTGGATGTAACCCCTGCCGCCACTGACTTCCTCATTGTCAAATCCGAGCAACCCAAGAACTCTCGCGCTCGCCTCATCAGCCTCTTGCCTGAAGCCGAGAATTTACTGTTTGTCAGTCGCGCCATCAAGGAATATATCGGGCTCTTCGTTTACCGTCTCAAGGGGTGGGCCTAAGCTCCCTTAACCTGCCTTGTTCGACCATAATCCTTTCGTCGTAGCCCTTCAAACCCAGAAAACTCAGTTCCCATTCATCTCCGAACCAAACGACAACGCTATGATGAGAGCTTCTTAATTTCGTATCAGGGGTGTTAAATCGCCTCCACTCAGCGTGCAAGTTCAACTCTCTCTCCGTCGCCTCGTCATTATTTTACTCGCGGTTCTCACGGTCCTGGCGATCGCCAGCAGTGCGGTCCAAGTCGGCAAGTACGTCTACGACTATCGCGCAGACTGGACCCGCATGATCAACATGGATCGGGAGATGAACCTGCCCACCTGGTACGAGGCAGCGCTGATGAGCGCCAGCGGTGCTCTCCTGGGCATTATTGCTCAGCGCAAGCAAGAACTCCAAGACCGCTTCAGTGGTGACTGGCGGCTGCTTTCGCGAATTTTCTACCTGCTAGCGATCGACGAGGTGGTGGGCATTCACGAGCTGTTCATTCTGCCGGATTTAGCAGATGAGCTTCAACTCCCTTGGTTTCTCCATTCCACCTGGGTGATTCCCGGCATCATCGTGGTGGGCTTGTTCATCCGGCGCTTTTGGCGCTTCGGCAAACACCTCAACCGCTCCGCACGCCGATGGTTTATTGGCTCCCTCGGCCTCTTTGTCATTGGCGTCATTGGCCTGGAAATGGTGGGCAGCGCCTACGCCCAATGGCAGCACCAACAGAGCCTGGGTTACGCCATGATTGCAACCTTGGAAGAAGTGATCGAGATCTGCGGCATGATTGCCTTTATCTATGCCCTGCTCAACTACCTGCGCGACCTCCAAGGCAGCCTCAACATTGAAATCAAGCTACTACCTTAGCTATCTCCAATCGCCAAACAGCCGTCCCCTTGCCTTAGCCTTGACTAAGATCGCAAGGGAAGCTAACCCAAACTGGGGTTGACCGCCTGTATCTTTCCCTTCTCATTTAGGAGAGGAGCTAGGGGATAGGCCGTCTTGCCTCTTGTCAAACTCAGGTTGCTTTAGGGCATATACAACCTTCCAAAAATCAAAAAGGCAGCCCTCCCGGAGCAAATGGGAGGAGCTGCCTTAAAAATTTAGACCTACCTGGTCTAGGCCTAAATTATTTTGGGGCTCTCAGGTGGGAGATGAATCCACCGTTGAATATTCGTCCCGGAGCTGTGAACCACAACACCAGCGAATTCCCCCTACACCACTCGAACAAACGAGCGAAACCTCTAGATCGTCCCTGATGATCGGTTAAGAGGTCGACTGTCCTCTCGCACCCCAAAATTCTTTTTTGGGGGGGGCGAAGGAGCAGGTGACTTACCTGGGGGCAGGTAACCAGCTTGTTCAACTACGTGAACTCACTGAAATCAGATTAACGACTCAAAGCTAGAGACCTCAAGGGTAACGGGGTAGCTTTATTAAAAACATACATTGCTTGTTGGCTACAACATGGTCTGATGGCTATTCTCTCCGTAGAATTAACAGCCTAAAAAGCCCTATGGATACGGCAATGATGGCATCTACCAACATATCCAACCCAGTTTCCTCGTCCAGAGAACTCTCTATCGGGTGTTCATGAACCTAGGTGTAATAGAGCGGGCGATCGCATCCACTCCCCGGCAATTTCCCAAGTCCCTGCCCCAAGCGAAGCGATGCAAAAGCCAGTTGCTCATGGGTGATGTCACGCCCATTGCCAAGGTGGGCGGCGAGGACGATCCTATGCCCACCACCTACCACATCGTTTGCGTGGAGACCGTTCTAGGCCCTGCCTTGCAAGCGCTCAGCGCCCCGTGCCCCCCGTCCAATCCGCCCGACGCTGCCGCAACTGCGTCTCCTCCAGAATCTTGCGATTCACCGCCAACAGATCCGCGATAAAGGCGAACAGCCAGAGCTGAACACCAATTAGCAACAAGATCGCCGCCAAGATCAGACTAGGAATGCGCGTACGATCGCTCCCAGCCGCAAAGAAAACCAACCAACGAATCCCCAACAGCATCCCCATACCAAAGGGCACCCCTCCCAGAAAAATGAAAAACCGCATCGGTCGGTAAGTCATAAAAATACGCAGAATCGTGAACAGCGATCGCCGCACATAGGTCGGAATACTCTTCACCAACCGTGAAGGCCGCAAATAACCATTTGTCCGAATCGGCACCCCCACAATGGACATGCCCCGCTGCCCCGCCTGAATAATCGTCTCCAACGTATAGGTATACTCATTAAACACATTCAACTGGAGCGCCGCCTCCCGGCTAATCGCCCGAAAGCCGCTGGGAGCATCAGGAATTTGGGTGCCACTGGCGCTACGAACCACCCAGCTCCCCAGCTTTTGTAGCAGCTTCTTGATCGGCGAAAAATGCTGAATCTCCGAGATCGGTCTTGCGCCTACAACAATATCAGCCTCACCTCGGAGAATAGGTTCCACCAGCTTGGGAATATCCGCCGCACAATATTGGTTATCCGCATCGGTGTTGACAATGATGTCAGCCCCAGCCCGAACACAGGCTTCCAACCCCGCCATAAAGCCTCGCGCCAAACCCTGATTGTGGGGGAGCTGAACAACGTAGTTGACACCACAACTTTTTGCCACTTCCACGGTGAGATCGCGACTGCCATCATCAATGATCAACCACTCCACCACCTCCACCCCCGGCACCTGCCGAGGCAACTCCGAAAGCGTCAGGCCCAAAGTTCCCTCCTCGTTGTAGCAGGGAATTTGGATGATGAGTTTCTTGAACGACTGAGCCATAACGAAAGATGCGAGCAGACCGCTGACTGAAAAAACAAACTGCCCCATTGTCCCAGTCGGTGAGCCTAGGGCTCCACTTCTCTCTGCGATTCACGATCGCACAACGTCCAAGACATCAGGGTCGTAATGACTGCGATCGCTCCCCGTCAAAAGGTCTTGAATCCTGCCAAGTTCAATCCGTAAAACCTGTATTGGCACTGCGGTCATTGGCACCCACCTGCTGGCCAAAGAGCGACCCCAGGGCGATCGCCTGGGCATCTGGCATCTGTCCATAGCTAAACACCGCTGGCAGCTCAGCGGGCAATTGACTGATGAACGTATGCCAAGCGTAGGGGCTGCCATAGAGCACCAGGGCTTGCAAACAATGATTGCTCAATAGCTGATCGAGGCAGAGCTGGGCCGTTTGGGTCAGGCCCGCGCTCCCCCGGAAGGGATTGCCGCGAATAAAGAGTTGTAGCAACGTCGGTTGGCCCGTGCGCAACTTGAGATTGGACTGGTTATCCACCCAATGAGACTCATAGCCCAGGCTATTAGGCAAGGCGATCGCCGGGGTATGGCGACCCAAAAATGGCGCATCCAAAAGGCTATCCACCACCACCATATTCAGGGACGAAGCTGCAATGGCTGGCGTCGCAAATTGCAACGGTAGCTGGCCCTGAACTGCCTGGGACTCCTGAAGAATGTCATGGAGCAATTGCCTGGTTTCCGGCTGGGCTAGTCCTGCCAAATCCAGCACAGGCGGAAGCTCCGTCTCCCAACCATGGCCCGCCACGCCATCACCAAAGCAAGGCGTTCCTGGCCCCTGGCTCACCCGCTGCTTGGCTCGCCAAATGCGCTCCACAGATTGCTCCAGTCGCTCCTGGGCAATGCGCCCTGTCCGAATTGCTTCACAGAGGGCAGAAATCGCCCCTTCCGGGTCCACCGGCATCAGCAGCACATCCGCCCCCGCTTCAAAAGCCAGCACCGGTGCTTCGTATTCGCCATACTGCTTCGTAATCGCCTGCATCACGAGGGCATCAGTGACGATCAACCCTTCGTAGCCCATTTCTTCCCGCAGCAGGTCCGTAAGGATGGGTTTAGAGAGCGTCGCGGGTTTGTCCCCATCCAGGGCAGGCAGGAGCAGATGGGCCGTCATGATCGAGGCGACTTTGTCGGCGATCGCCTGCTGAAACGGAGCCAGCTCCACCGCATTGAGACGCTCGCGATCGTGGGGAATCACCGGCAATTCCAGGTGGGAATCCGTCGCCGTGTCGCCATGGCCAGGAAAATGCTTCGCTGTGGCCAGGACGGGCTGGCTTTGGGCACCTTGGATAAACGCGCTGCTCAGGGCACTGACGCGATCGGGCAATTCACTAAAGGCCCGCACATTAATCACCGGGTTGTCAGGATTGTTATTCACATCCACCACCGGAGCCAGGAGCCAATTCAACCCCACCGCATGGGCTTCCCTCGCCGTTGTCTCGCCCAGCTTAAACGCCAACGCCTTGGCCCGCTCCCAATCCATCGCCGCGATCGCACCCAACGCCATGGGCGGCGGCATCCAGGTCGCCCCCTCAAACCGCTGTCCAACCCCCTCCTCAATATCCGCCGCCATCAACAAAGGGATATCGGCCCACTCCTGGAGCTGAGCCGTCTTCGTCGCCAGCTCCGCTGCACTCCCCCCCAAAAAAATCACGCCTCCCACGCCCAGCTCTTCCACCCAACGCTTCAGGGTTGACCGGCGAGCCTCCCACTGGGGATAGCGAATTTGGTGATCAAAGAGATAGCCGCTGGTGCGCACCACAAAAAGCTGGGCGACCTGCTGCTCAAGGGAAAGCTGCTGCCAGTCGGGGAGGAGGGGCTGCATAGCAAAGCGAGAATGTGGAAGGAGTAGCAGTAGGGTGCGGCGATCTCAGACCAAAGTCAAGCAGGTCCAAGATCTAGCTCATCCCTGGGACTAAAAATCGAAGCAGCCCCCCGCAATTCTGTAGTGAAATGGCACACCATGTCAGCCCTAGCCTTGGTAACCTAACCGTCTAATGAAACCCTCGTTCCTGATAGATCCTCGTCCATCCATTGGCCATCTATTGGCCAATGAATGGACGAGTCAAATGCATGTCTCTAAAAAGCAGATTCAGTTTTAAGTTGGCGATCGCGCCCAATCCGTTCCCCCTGGCTCGCATCCATGGGATAGCCATCCAAATCGTAATTCAACAGCACATCTTCTGGCCTGCCCTTCAGGGTGGTGCCAATCACCAAGTCTCGCCAGCCATTGGTACGACTGTCACTGAGCAACACTGGCTGGCGCACTCGCTCCGTGCGAGACAAGAATAGAAAGCTGTTCTCGCTGGTGCCTCGGAAGATCAGTAAAGGACAACCGCTCAGACCACACCAGTCTGGCCCTTTAAGAATGACGAGGGCGTCCTCTAAGCGATCATTGTCCAAGTCCTGGTAGGCGACATCATAGGAACTTGCAGCGAGGGCATTAATGCTGAGGAGATAATCATTCAAAGCATTGGTGACACCATCGCCATTGGGAAGTAGGCGTTCCTGGGAAGAGGCTCCATCAATCTCAGGGGATTGGCAGCTACTGAGCAGCAATAGGCTGGAGCCCAGTAGCCCCGCCCAGAACGCTTTGGACTGTCGTGAAGTCTTCCGCCAGGTCAATCGCAATGTCATCAAGCGGCTCATGGGCTTAGCTAATGCCCAGGGAGCTAAAGGCCACGGGCCAAGTGTTCCAGACAAACAGGGCGATCGCAGCCAGGGCTAAAACCACCTCGAGTAAATTTCCCACAAGGGAACCCACAGCCACAGCCACACTGACCTTGAGGGACTGTTCCAAACGGGGCTTGAATTCAAGCTTGCCTCGGTAGAGAAATTCTCCCAGAAAAGCACCGGCCACTGCCCCAAAAAGAATCCCAATCAAGGGCCCCCCCAAAGGCAATGCAGGCAGGAGGCCAAAGAACCCGAGCACCATACCCATGACTGCGCCAAATTGAGCCCAACGACTCGCTCCCACCTGACGCGCCCCCCAGTAAGCGGCAAACCATTCGATGCCTGCGCTCAGAATCAGGGCGACAAAAATGAGAACCAGGGGCCAAAGGGCGATCGCAAAGTTCGTTGCGATGCACCAAATCAAGATGGCGACAAGAATCAAGCTGGGACCCGGAATGCCAGGCAAAACAGCTCCGGCTACACCCACGAGCATCGTGGCAATTAAAATCCAGTACAGAACAGTCAAATCCATGGAAGTCTCCGCAGGGCTGGGCTGAAAGGGGCAGGGGATAATATCAAATGTCCTAAGGCAGCCGAGGCCTTGCAATGCGATTAAAGCGATCGCTGCCATCTTGCAATTGAGCCGGAATACCGTTCGGGAAGGCCTGCTCGATCATGCTAGCCAGTTCAGCGGCGCGGTTGCCGGGGTTGGGGTGACTGCTAAAAAATTCCGGTGGTGCACCACCGCGACCATTGGCCTGGGCGAGGATTTCCATCAACTCGACAATGCCCCTAGGATCGTAGCCCGCTTCCACCATGAACTGGAGACCGAGGCGATCGCTTTCCAGTTCATCCGCACGACCGTATTTGAGGCTAACGAGCTGGTTGACGGCCTGGGCGATCGCGGCAGCATTGCGTCCGCCGCCGTAACTGCCATCACTGGCAGCCACACCCACTGCATTGACCAAGGAAACGCCTAGCTGCTGCTTGGCGATATGCTCGGCACCATGGCGACCAATCACATGGCCGATTTCATGGCCCAGCACCCCCGCCAACTGAGCTTCGTCATCGAGCTGGCGCATGAGACCAGCAGTCAAAAAGACCTGTCCACCAGGGAGGGCAAATGCGTTAATCGTTTGAGGATCGCGCAGCAGATGGAACTCGAAGTTATAGGGAGATTGCCGGGCGTCAGTTTCGCTGATGAGTTTCGCGCCCACGGCGTCCACATAATCCTGAAGCTGCTCATCGGGGTAGAGGCCACCATGTTGCTGGGCCATTTCGCCACGGGCCTGAATGCCAATAACCTGTTCTTGCTGGGGGCTAAGCTGAACGCGCTGCTTCTCCCCGGTCACTGGATTGATGTCGGTATTACCGTAGTAATTGATCATGCCAAAGATGGCAAAAATGCCACCGATGAGCAATCGCAGAAGCAGTTTTCTCACGCTGCATCTCCCGGAATAATGGATGTCCTGAGCAGTCTGGGCTAGCTGAAATGAGCTGAACCGTTACGATCCACATCACCGCTCGCCGTCTTTCGCTTGGAAAAGGACGATTGCTATCAATGGATATGACTGTGGATATATCTTGCCGGATAGCGCTGCGATCGGATCTCAAAATTCGCAAACCTCAACGAATTCCGGATGGTTTCGCTGAGGTTCATAGGTTCGTCTATGGGGTCCCCAAAGAGGACTCAAAGGAATGAGTGGTGGATTAGTCCGGTTCAATGAGGTAACGCTTACCCCGGCGTTTGCGGGCTTCCATTGCGCGTTCGAGGACCGTGAGCAACCCAGGAGCCTCGGTTTGCAATGCCAGGAGTAAGCGCTCGCCTTCATCCTCTTCCTGGGGGTCAAAGCCGGTTTCCATCACATTGGCCAAACGGGGCAGGGCCATTTCATCGACGAGTTGGACGAGGCCATGGAGGCAGCGATTGAATTGCCGCTCGGTCAATTCAGCATCCTCTAGGGGAAATTCAATGATGGCACGGATTTCACCGTCAGAAGGGTCGTACTCCCACTGAAGCATTTTGGTCTCCCAAGAGATGCTCAGCATTGTCTGGAGAATTGCGGACTTATGGGGGTGATCTTGGACATTTGACAAAATTTGGGGCGCGTAAATCGAGAAAAATTCGCCTTCTTCCTCGAGCTCTACGACAACCAGTAGGTGCTCAATACTCTCGCCTTTCACGCCAGTGTAGATGCGATGATTATCGGCATCTAAACGGTATTTCCAGCCCTTATGGTCCAGGAATTTGGAGATCTTCTGTACGGATGTGCCCATGGTGAGCGGTGGGTAGAGGAATAGCGAGAGCGAAACTGTGCAGGGAACCTTTGAGACTTAATCTATACCATTGTTTCAAGGGGCGAGACGCCTTTGGGTGTGGAATACCGGCTGAGAAAATCCAACTGTTCCCATAGAGAAGCTGAGATGTAAATCTTACTCACTGCCGTCAATGCCTATTGTGATCTGACGGTTGACTGGCAGTCTATTTACCTTTCAGAAGATTTTCTGTCCCTGAAAAAGACGACTAGCCATAGCTTTGGGTTGTATGGGTCGCTTTGGGGTGTTGCACGATTGAACCATTTGTTATTTAGGTGAGTTGTTGATCGACCTGTTGGATTAGGTGAGCTAGGGTCTGGCTATTGTCTAGGACTACATCGGCGCGATCGCATTTTTCGGAAAGCGGCATTTGGGCGGTAATCCTGGCTTCTGCCTGGTCCAGGGTTAAGCCATTACGAGCCATGAGGCGATCGCGCTGCTGGGCATCGGTGCAGCTCACCACCCAAGTTTCGGTGATACGGTGGGTCAGTTTTTTCTCGAACAGCAGGGGGATGACGAGGACAATGATGGCTGCCTCAGCCTGGGCTGCGATGGCCTGATCGAAGCGTTGGCCAACATAAGGATGAATCTGGGCTTCGAGCCATTGTCGTTCGGCTTCGTCCTGGAAGACAATTTGCCCCAGCCGAGCACGGTTGAGAGGAGCTGGAGCGAGTTCGTCTAGGAGAATTTCGGAGCCATAACGATCTAGGATGCGCTGCCAAATTGGATCGCCGGGGGCCACAGCATCGCGGGCGTAGAGATCAGCGTCGAAGATGGGGAGGTGATGGGCCGTGGCAAGGTGTTCGGCAACAGTGGTTTTGCCGGTGGCGATGCCGCCAGTGAGACCAATTTTGCGTTGGGACATGGGATTGGGGCCTAGGGCCAGATGCTGGCCCCCCCTCCCAGCCTTTTTGCTCGACCTGTTGAGGACGAAGCTCTGGAAGGAGGAAGGGGCCGTCTTGCTTCCGCTTAGGCTAGAACAATCCGCCGCTGCTATCAACAGGGATCAGGTTATCGCCATTCAGGTTATTGGATAGCACCTGGAATGGATTGCTCTGATCGACTGCCCCTAGGTAGGTACTGATGATGCGATCGCTACTGGCATCGTAGGAAACTTGATTGCTTCCCACCGTCAGTACAGCATCTAAACCACTGCCCACCACATTGGCTGTGGGGGCAGCGCCTTGACCCGTCAACATGGCCACCCACAGGTCCGTATTCACGCCTGTAGCGGTGATTTGCAGTGGGTCGCCTGCACTCAAGGTGACGTTGCTGGGCTCCAAGACCCAACCCTTGACATAGTCGCCGTCATCAGAGGTGAGCAGGAAGGTTTGCAAGCCACCTTCGCTACCCGTGGTGACATTAATACCGCCATCATCTAGGGATTCGCCCACATTGATTTGCCAGGTGTAGGTATGGCTGCTGGTGTCGCGAACCTTATCCAGGGTCGAGAGCAAGGTCGAACCGTCGGGGTTGAATTCCACATCCAGGTGACGCTTTGCACTGTCGATGCCTAGGCCTGCATAGGCTGTGCCGCCATCGACGATGACATAGCCACCGGTGGCATTGGCTTCATAGAATTCCCGCTGACCCGTCGCGGTTCGGTTGGGGATGTTGCCGTCGATCAGCAGGGTGCTAAAGGCGCTGGCGCTGGTTTCCTCCCTGGGGCCAGCGATGAAGCGATCGCCATAGGCATACAGTCCCAGGTTGAAGGCTTCGGGCTGATTCCAGGCATGGGGCTCCGACTCAAAATCACCAATCAAGGACACAATCGTGTCATCGGCATCCTGCCAGCGGTTACGCAGAAAATAGCCACCTTTATCATCGCTAGCGAGCAAATGTTGGAAATCACTAGGGTTGCTGTCGGGATCTAGGGCGGTGATGTCCTCCGTGGGGTAGTAGATCAAGGACCAAGTAGTGGCAGCTCGCCTATTTTCAAACTTATCGCCATCGGCGGCGGGATTATTCACACCACGGGCTAGGTCATAGGCATATTTGTAATAGCCCCGTTGAGCCTCAGGAACGTCCGCGAAGACAAAGCTAGTCCAGCCTTCGGCGTTGAAGCGGACATTGCCCACACCGTATTGAACAGACTCCTGGTCTGCATTGAAGACAGAGCCATAGAGCGGCAGCTTCCAGAATTCTTTGGATTCAAACGCTGCATCTAGGTCGGTATCGCCCGTGCTACGCAGCGCATTAACTGCGGTGGCGAGGATGCTACCACCGTAGGAGAGGTAGCCGTTACCTTCTTGGTTGTAGCCGTACTGGCCGTAACCGTTGAGGATGTGCTGGTTGAGCTGGGACTTGATGAGGTTGTAGCGATCGCTCCTCACCGTTTCCTCACCCAGGGCCAGCATCGTCACAATCTCTGCGCCGCGTGTCACCGCCGTCCAGTTCGAGGCAAATTCCCCCGCCACGTTGGGATGGCTAAAGCTCTCCCAGGAATCAAGCCCCTCAACCAGCTTACCCTTCACCCAGGCCCGCTGCTCCGGCGTCCAAGCCTTGGCTGCCCAGTCATAGGAAATAGCAAAGCCCAGAGCCACCATGGCGCGGGTTAACCCTTTATCGGAGGTGATATTGGCATTGGTAAATCCAGGATCATCGTAAACCTGACGCAGGGCTTCGTAGGCCGTTTGCGCATAGATCGGATTGTCCGTGAGCTGATACATCATCGAGGCTTCACGGGCTAGCCAAGTGCGAGCATAGTTCTTATTGCCATCGTTGAGGTTTTCGTCATAGATCTGCCAATCATTTTGGTCCACGCGGGCCTGCATGGCAGCGAAGGCAAGCTGGTGGTGTGAGCCTGCCACTTGAATGGCTGCTTTAATCTCATCCACCTTGCCATCACCGATATAAAGGCGGGGCTCTAGATTCTCTTCGTCATCCACAATCGTGAACTGGGCCTGGGTAATTTCGCCCAGGGTTGCACCGCCGCTAGGAGCACTAAGTTGTAGAGTCAACCGCTCGGTAAATTCTGGTGTCGCATCGTTGATGACAGGGATCAACAAGGTTTTGCTCTCTTCGCCAGGAGCAAAGGTCACCGTAATGGGATCACCATTGAAGTCGTTCCCTGCGGTGGCCGTGTCTCCCGTAAGGCTCAAAGTTGTGGTGACCGTGCCACCATGTCCGGCAATGCGATTAATGGTGACTTGGGCAGATTGACCGCCGTCTTCGTTGGTGATGTAACTAGACCGGCTAAACTCCAACCGACCAGAGCGAGTAGAAAGATCTACCGGGACAAATTCAAGGTAGTCAACCGCAGCATTATCACCGTCCTTTTCCAAGCCATAGACTTCTAGCTCCGTGCCAGGTGTGATGACGCGAGCATCAGCGAGCTGACGGCGAATAAAGCTGTTGCTGTCAGCATTCGGGGTGCCCTCATTACGGTTAAGCACCCAATACCTCAGCCTGTCACCGCCCAAAGAAACAGACATTTGGGCCGCGCCGTCATTTTGGTCGTAATAACCGACAAAGACATCGTAGACGCCATTGAGGTTGAGATTCGTTTTTGCAGTGCCGCGTTCACTGTCGCTGCCGCCATCAAAGCTAATCAGCTCGCCGCCGGAGCTACTGCTATTGGCTTGGACGCGGTGACCCGAGAGTGTTAAGTCTTCAGCTTCAATACGGATTGCGTTGTTGGTATTGCCATTGCCAAGAGCAGGCTCGGGCTCTGGGGCAGGCTCGGGCTCTGGAGCAGGCTCGGGCTCTGAAGGGGGCTCAGGCTCTGGAGCGGGCGGTGGTGTCGTGCCAGCAACGGGGACAAATTCTACGTAGTCGATAGCTGCGCTATCGCCGTCTTGTTCTAGACCATAGAGCTCTAGATCAGCCCCAGGAGTGATGAGCTTAGAACTGGCAAGCTGACGGCGGATGAAGCTATTGCTATTGGCATCTGCCGTGCCCTGGTCGCGATTGAGAACCCAGTATTTGAGCTTGTCTCCGCCCACTGTCACAGACATGTGAGCAGCGCCATCGTTCTGGTCGTAGTAGCCGACAAAAACGTCGTAGTAGCCGTTTAGGTTCAGGCTTGTCTTAGCAGTGCCTCGCTCGTTGCTGCTACCACCGTCAAAGCTAATGAGTTCACCGCCAGAGCTGTTGCTGTTGGTCTGAATACGGTGCCCCGAGAGATTGAGGTCTTCAGCTTCAATGCGGATTGCATTGTTATTATTATCGCCGTTACCGTTACCGGGCTCTGGCTCTGGTTCTGGTTCTGGAGCAGGTTCCGGTTCTGGAGTAGGTTCTACTGGAGTAGTGCCACTGGTGGGGATAAATTCAATCTTGTCTAGACGCGCATATTCCCCTGCATCTTCAAAGCCCGTGACCTGAAAGTTACTGCCTGAGCTGATATTGATACTGCTGCCGACTTGACGGCGCACTCTATTGCCAGTAGTAATCCAATTGCTGCCTAGATCTGCATTGAGCAAGGCTTCATCTAGAGCCAAACCGCCAATGCTGGTTTCAAAGCGGGCATTGCCATCATTCTCGTCAAAGTAAGTCAGAAAAACATCGTAGCTGCCAGCGAAATCTAGCGTTGTAGAGACAGTACCATGATCATTTTCGATGCCCCCCTGGAGGGAGACGACCGGGCTACCGACCGGGCTATCTTCGATGACGTAGTTACTGCTACGGGTGAGCGCTTCCGCTTCCAGGATAATCGTCTCACCGGGATTAGTCGGGTTGGGGGGCGTTGCAACATCGTTATCGGTGATGGTGACGATGGCTTGGCTCTGACTCCCTAGGCTCGCGCCACCACCGGGATTGACCAGGCTAATATTCAGCGTCTCTGCACCTTCCACCAGACTGTCGTCGATGATGGGCAGAGTGACAGTTTTGCTGGTTTCACCGGGGGCAAAGCTGACTAAAATTTCTCCTGTGCCATAGTCAGCTGATGTCGCAGTTCCTGGATTTCCTGTGCCGCCGTTGAGCTGAACCGTTGCAGAGACAGCTCCATCGCTGCCGTTGCTGCGAGTAACGGTGACTTGGTTAGTCGCTGTGCCGTCTTCGTTGAGGTTGTAAGTGGTGGCACCGAAGCTCAATTCGCCGGGCTGGGCTGGGTTGGCGGTATCGCCAGTGGGGATAAATTCGATGTAGTCGATGCGGATATCTTCATTATCCTTTTTGAAGCCGCTGATTTCTAGCTTCTGACCGGGAGTGATCAACAGATCACTGCTCAGCTGCCTGCGGTAAAAGCTATTGGCAGGGGAGTCGCCCAGGTCCTTATTGAGGGTCCAATATTTTAGAGTTGTGCCACCTAGCCTGACGCCCAGTTGACCCTGGCCATCTTGGTCGTCGTAGTAACCAATGAAAACGTCATAGGTACCTTCAAGATTTAGGGTGGTTTGAGCTTTGCCTCTTGCTCCTGCTGTACTCAGGTTAATCACCGAGTTGCCTGAGGCAACGCCACCAATGGGTAAATCCTCTACGCCAAAAGTCGTGAGGTCAAAATTTTCGGCTTCTAGACGAATTGGCGTTGCCATGGATATTCTTGAGATAAAGTTATTTAGATAGGTAGCCAGACTTTGACAAGATTTTCTGATTCAATGGTGATGGAGACAATCGGTCATCTCGTCATTGCCCTCTAATCAATACCATCGAATTTTGAGTGTTAAATAATGCTCACGAACGAACTAGCCAGCCTTCACAAAAGGCTACTGGTATTTACGGTGACTATTTGTATCATCCGGTCATAAAATATTTCAGATTTATTACGCAAAAGCCTGACTCAGCTCTCCTTCTCGATATGTCTTGTTGTTTCTTGTCGCCAAGAGGCTAACTGTGGCTAATAATTGCTAGGCAAAGAATTCATCACACTCTGCTCAAGAACATGGCTGATTTGACAGGGACTCGTATTTTGGTGACCCGCTCAGCCAGTCAGGCGAGTAGTTTTGGGTCACTGTTACGAAATGAAGGGGCGGAGGTGCTGGAGATGCCGACGATCGCCATCACTCCACCCTCTAGTTGGGCGCAATTGGATGGAGCGATCGCCCAGCTAGAGCAATTTGATTGGTTGATTCTCACATCGGCAAATGCGGTAATTTTCTTTACCAGCCGACTAAAGGAAGTGAGTCCGAAAAGTCCAAATTTATACGGTTTAAAGCTGGCTGCTATTGGTAAAAAAACAGCTTCTGTTTTGGCCGATTATGGTCTTAGCCCAGACTTCACTCCCCCCAGTTTTGTGGCGGATTCTTTGGCCGCCCATTTTCCTGAGCCGTTGCCGGGGCAAAAAATTCTTTTCCCTCGGGTAGAGAGTGGCGGACGAGAGGTTTTAGTGAAGGCATTTCGAGCAGGGGGTGCTGAGGTTGTTGAAGTGGCAGCCTATGAGTCTCGCTGTCCGGCGCAAGCAGATGATGCGGTGCTGGCTGCGCTGCGCGCGCAGCAAATTGATGTGGTGACCTTTGCCAGTTCCAAGACGGTGCGGCATTTTGTCCGGCTGGTTGAGCAGGGGCTGGGAGCCAGTTGGTTGGAGATTTTGAAGGGTATCGCGATCGCATCTATTGGCCCCCAGACTTCGGAGAGTTGCCGAGAGCTGTTGGGGCGGGTGGATGTGGAAGCTCAGGAATATACATTGGAGGGATTGACTGCGGCGATCGTGAACGATCGCTCTAGGCAGTGCTGAGCTATTGCAAAAATTCCCGCAAACTCACCACTTCACCCACCACAATCACGCAGGGCGACAATTGCGCTAGGTTTTGCTCGGCTACGCGCTGTTCAATCGCTTCTAGGGTGCTGGCAATCACGGCTTGCTCAGGCTGTCCTGCCCAGCGAATGATGGCAATGGGACAATAGGGCGATCGCCCATGCCCTAATAATTGCTGCACAATGGCTCCCAACTTACGCCCCCCCATAAGCAGAACCAGCGTGGGTAACTGGGTCAAGGCCTCCCAGTTAAGGGCATCAATGTCATGGGCGGTGAAGACGCTGAAGCCTCGACTCAGCACGGGATCAGTGAGAGGAATACCTGCTAATAGGGGAGCCACTAGGGCCGAGGAAAGGCCGGGAATAATCTCAAAGTCACATCCCGCAGCTTTCAAAGCCTGGATTTCGGCACTGGCTCTGCCAAAAATAAAAGGGTCACCGCTTTTGAGACGAACGACCTGCTGGCCCTGCTGGCATTGTTCCACGAGTAACTGATTAATTGCAGCTTGGGGGGTGCTGGGTTGTCCACCTCGCTTGCCCACTTGGATCAGTTGGCATTGCTCAGAGACTTGGGCCTGGAGGCGATCGTCGATTAAGGCGTCATAAATCAAGACATCTGCTTGCTGGAGGCAAGACTGTCCCTGGAGGGTGAGGTAGTCCAAGGCTCCGGGACCAGCCCCGAGGAGATAAACCTTGCCGGGGGAGACCGGGGACAGCGAAGGATGTTCGGCAGAGAGATTGACCATGGGATTGGGTTGCGAAACAATGGGTCAGCAGCGGGTCGGCGGCAGAAACGGACCGTTATCCTAGAGCCAGCTAACGCATATGAAGCGTTTCTGAAGTCAGGCTCTATTGTTGCTGCAACAGCAACAGATTGTCTCAGCTAATTCCAGGAGGGCGTCCTATTCTCCCCTGTAATTCCCCTCAGCAAGTCGAACCGAGGCTTTGTAGCACAATTCAGTAGTCATGCCATTGAAACCTGGGTATGGGGCGTTGCATCACTTCCCATCGAACCCAATGCCTAGGGAAATAAACGATTGTAGCCCAAGGGGTCTGCGTAGTTTGGATGAGAGGCTCACTCGTGGGAGCTGCTGATGGACAGCTTTGCAAGTTCGTGGTGGATAGCGATTTTCTTTACCTCACGAAAAAACATATTGATGAAGGCCCACAGAGAAAAAGTTGTCTTCTAAGGCGTTGTCTTCCAAGGCGCTGTCTTCTGGGGCAATCTCCCTTGCTCTCGAACGTTCCGCAGCGCATATATCACCATGGCTTCCCAACCGATTTTGATCGTTGATGATACCCCTACTAATCTTCAGGTGCTTTGTGCTCTTTTGAGTGATGCTGGGTTTGAAGTAGCGATCGCCCAGACGGGGGAAATGGCCCTGGAAATCCTCGACATGATCGAGCCCCAAATGGTGCTCTTGGATGTGATGATGCCAGGGATTGATGGCTATGAGACTTGCCGTCGCTTCAAGGAGAATCCTCGAACCGCTCACATTCCGGTGATTTTCATGTCGGCGCTGTCAGAGGGGCTTAACAAAGTTAAGGCCTTTGAGGTGGGGGCTGTGGACTACATCACGAAGCCCATTGATACCAGTGAAACCCTCGCGCGGGTCCGTCACCACTTGGAGTTTCAGGCAGCTCAATCGGGCCTGGCCCAATTGAACCGGGAGCTGGAAGAACGAGTTGAGCAGCGGACTGCGGCCCTAGTCAAGGAAGCAGAGGAACGACATCGAGCCTCAGCTCAGTTCCGGTCTATCTTTAGCCAGGCTCCCATTGGCATGGCCGTCACCGATGCGAAGGGAGAGTTTGTGGATGTCAATCAGTCTCTTTGTGAGGTGTTGGGCCATACCAAAACCGAGCTATTAGAGCTGAGCTGGCATCATTTTATTCATCCGGATGAAAAGAAGCTGGCGATGTTGTCTTTGCAGCAGTTAGCGGAAAGTCAGATCAACAACTTTAAGACAGAGCTCCGCTGTGTCGCAAAGGATGGTGAAGAGATTCATGGGTTGCTGCAAGCAGCATCTGTGCAGGGGGAGCGTGATCATCCAACCTATTTAATTAGCCAGTTTATGGATTTGACCCACCGTAAGCAGGTGGAAGCTGAACTGCGTCACAACGCAAATCACGATGACCTGACGGGTTTACCCAATCGCGCCTTTATTTGTCAGCGTTTGGACGATGTGTTCGAAATGTCTCGGCACAATCCGGACCATTGTTTTGCGCTATTGTTTTTGGACCTCAATCGCTTCAAGGTCGTGAATGATAGCCTGGGTCACCACATCGGCGATCGCCTTCTCGTGGCGATCGCGCGGCGCTTGGAAACCACGGTGCGAGATTCCGATATTGTGGCGCGTCTGGGGGGTGATGAATTTGTCGTATTGCTCCAGGAAATTCGTTCCCTCGAAGATGCCGTTCATGTGGCTGAGCGAATTAACACCTTGCTGAAAAAGCCCTTCGACTTAGGCCTTGAACAACCGCTCTTTACCAGTGCCAGCATTGGCATTGCCCAGGGGACAGCCCAGTATGAAACAGCGGATGAACTCCTACGCAATGCGGATATTGCGATGTACACCGCCAAGGCCCAGGGCCGCAAGGGAGACTACATCATCTTTGACCGGGGCATGTATGAACAGGTTTCGGGCAAGCTCCAGCTAGAGCTAGATTTGCGCCATGCCTTGGAAGCAGAGCAATTCCAGCTCCATTACCAGCCCATTGTCTCGACGGATACCGGCGCATTGTTAGGCTTTGAAGCCTTGG
The DNA here is from genome assembly GCA_938021205.1 of uncultured Pseudanabaenaceae cyanobacterium. Classification (GTDB taxonomy): domain Bacteria; phylum Cyanobacteriota; class Cyanobacteriia; order PCC-9006; family JAAUQQ01; genus JAAUQQ01. The sequence goes on along the minus strand of CALIGI010000054.1, from coordinate 36,456 downwards.
TACGTTGGTTTAGCCCAGAGAAAGGCATGGTTTCTCCCGCTGATTTTATTCCCATTGCCGAAGAGACGGGCTTAATTGTGCCGCTGGGAGAGTGGATCTTGCAGGAAGCCATGGAACAGCTGTTGCGCTGGCGCAAGCTCTCTCCCCAGGCCCAATATCTCAAGATGAGCGTGAACCTATCAATTCAACAGCTCAAGAGTCCTGACTTTTTACAGCGCTTGGATTTTTTACTGGATCTTCAGGACTGGAATCGTCAGGGACTCCAGCTCGAAATCACCGAAAGTATTTTCATGGAAGATTTAGAGGAGCTGCTGGCCTTACTCCAGGCCTTAAAACAGCGGGGCATTGAATTAGCTCTGGATGATTTTGGCACAGGCTATTCCTGTCTTAGCTACCTCCATCGATTCCCCTTAGATCACCTCAAGGTAGATCGCGCCTTCGTGAGCGACATTGGTCTCAATGGCGAGAATAGCGAAATTGCAGCCATGGTGATCAACCTAGCCCACCACCTTGGTATGGGCGTAATTGCCGAGGGGATTGAGGAACCTCACCAGCGGGAGCACCTCCTGCGGATGGGCTGCCCCGCAGCTCAGGGCTACTGGTTCTCTAAACCCCTTAACGCTGAAGCAGCGGAGAAAATTGTCCTAGAGCCCTTGCCCTGGCGGGAACAGATTAAGCTCCCCGAGCTGGCGGCGTAGGGTTTCAGCCTGGTCGGGCTGCTGAACCTCGTAGAGGGCGATCGCCTGCTCAAAGGCACTTTTGCTCTGGTCCAATGCACCAGCTTTGAGTAGGGCCACCCCCAGGTTTTGATGAATCTCGGGGGCTTCTGGGGTAAGGGATAGGGCCGTTTCATAGGCGGTAATCGCCCCCGTCAGGTCCCCCTGCTCCCGCTTGAGCTTGCCCAGGTTGTAGTGGGCTGTAGCAAAGTTGGGGTCGATAGCGATCGCCTGTTCATACAGCGATCTGGCCATCTCCGGTAGCCCTTCCGCCTGGAGCAGGCTAGCAAAATTATTGAAGGCACCCAACTTAATAATGTCTGGCACTGCAACTTCCAGGGCCGCTTGGTAGGCCTGGGCTGCGGCCTCCACATTACCAAGCTGGCGATGGCCAATGGCTAGATGATAATGCAACTCATAGCGACTCGGAGCATCTAATTCTGTGGATTTAAGCCCTCGATTTAGCAAGCTAATCCCTCGGCTCCAGTTGCCTTCTTCGCCATAGAGAGCACCGAGTTTTGCGCAACAGTAGCCGTCCTTGGGGTTCTCCTTTAGGTAAGACTCCATTGCCTGACGAGCACGGATGAACTTGTTTTGAGCCGCGATCGCTCCAGCTTGATAGCCATCGTGGCGAATGGCAATATGGGATGCATCCACAACCTTCCAATCCGGCTCTTTCTGCAATAGCTCTGCCATGCTGTCGTCAATCATGGCGTGGTAGGGGCGACGAAACTCCAGTTCTGAATGACGGCGAAACAACCGTGACACCATGGAATAGGGAGATTGAGCCGCTCCCACTTCTTGGCGCAGGAGATTGATCGCGACAACATTCGGTTGCTGGAGCAACGGCTTCAGTGAACTTAGAGCCTGACTCACGAGCTGCTCGTCAGCATCAAGCACTAGCAGCCAATCTCCAGTTGCATGGCTGATGCAGTGATTACGAGCCACCGCAAAATCGTCGCTCCACTCATAATGGAAAACTTGGCAATCGAGGCTTTTGGCAATGGCAACGGTGTCGTCGCTGGAGCCTGTGTCAAGAATGATGCGTTCGGTAATCCAGCCTTCGGGGTCTGCGGCGGCTAGGCTCCCGAGGCAAGTAGGCAATGCTTCCGCCTCATCCTTGACGATCATGCAGAGGCTAATGCGAGGTGAGGTCATGGCAAAGCCAATGCACAACCTTTCTATTGTAGAAGTCTGGAGGGGTCTAACAAAAACACCGGGTGTTTGTCAGAGGCTAGGGGTTAAATCCTCCAATCTCATGGAAACCTCCGGTGTTTGAAGCCGAGATTTAATGCCGAGGGGTAATGCTCCGATGCCGCATCTAGCCACCTACAACTCTCGCAGATTGCGAGCCCGCACTGGCTTGCAAGGACTACCCATGCAAAGGTAACCCGGCGGTAAATCTTTGAAAGCGCTACTGCGAGCCCCCATGACCGCATTGGCTCCAATGGTCACACCCGGTGCCACAAAGCAATCCGTTGCCACCCAAGCGCCATTGCCAATGGTGATGGGAGCCGTGGTGAGCTTGAAAGTTGGATCTTCCACATCATGGCTGCCAGTGCAAAGGTAGCTCTTTTGGGAGACGACGCAGTGATTGCCCAAGGTGATTTTTTCAAAGCTATAGAAGACAACATCGTCACCCACCCAGCTGTTGTCACCGATCGCCACTTTCCAGGGATAGGTAAATCGAGCCGTGGGGCGAATAATCACATTCTCGCCAATCTCCGCGCCAAAACTCCGTAGCAAAGCTGCCCGAAAACCATTGGCAAAGTGGGGACTGAGCGTGAAAGCCACGCCTTGCACGAGCCACCACAGCAACACGAACCAGCCGGGCCGACCGCGATCAAAATGGGATTGGTCGTAGCGATTCAGATCGACTAGCGATGGCATTGCCAATGGATCGGGCCAAAAGCGTTCGTCGCCTGGATTGATGGGCTCTGTTGGCACCAAAGCAGCTTGGGACGCGATCGGGCGGGTAGCTTGTACCATTTCAACCCTCTAAATAACTCAATATTGAATAGATCAACCCACAAACTGTAGGGACATGGCATACCACGTCCACCTACCACCAGGGGGTAATCATTGTCCGATTTACTTACGACGGGCGTTTCTAAACTGAATTCGACAAATCCAAAGCTGCCCTCCCCCCTAGCCCCTCTCCCGATGGAGAGGGGAAGGTTGAAAAGCAGAGAAGCTTGCTTCTCTGCTCGGTTCCCCTTCTCTCTTAGGAGAAGGGGCTAGGGGATGAGGTCGGTTTTAAGGCTGTCGAACTCAAGTTGTTGCTAAGAAACCGTTGCAGTTGTTGCACTACTATTGCTCACGTTCGCAGCTTGATTGGCTTTCACCGTTTTGGCATTGTTCAGCGAACCGCCCATCTGCTTAAGTTCAAACAGCTTGACGCCAATTTGAAACTCGTACTGGCTCAGCAGACGAGCATAGGTGTAGCCTGCTTTCCCATCGAGGAAGCCGAGGCGAAGGAAGTAGGTCAGGATAAAGCGCAGGGTTGGCTTAAAGGGCAGGCGCACCCAAATTTTCTTGAGGAAACGCTTGCGTTGAACGGAGTCACCAAACAGGTTTGCGCCAATGGTTCCGTCGCTGCCCTTGCCCTGGAGAGTGTTGAGGTAAACCTTCGCTTCCCAGTTGGAGTAACGGTTGTGACGTGCCAACCAGTGGAACATGTCACGATAGTCCTCGTGCATCATGTCCTCTTTGAGGTAGCCCATCTTGGACTGCATGACTACATGCTCATGGACTTCGTTATCACCAGTATTCTGGATTTCGCCGGTTTGCAAATCCTCGTAGCGACCCTTGGCATGTTTGAACAGGCGCAGGTTCCAGTCAGGATACTTGCCGCCATGCTTAACCCACTTGCCTAGGAAGAAGACGCGGCGGTTGATGTAGTAACCGTCGAACTCGTCTTTCTCAATTTTCTCGGCAATCTCATCCCAGGAGGCATCGGTGATGCGCTCATCGCAATCCACGATGAGAACCCACTCGTTCTTGAAAGGGAGATTTTCGAGGCCCCAGTTTTTTTTCTTGGGCCAGGTGCCGTTGAAGTGGAATTGCTCCACCTTAGCGCCGTAGCGCTCGGCGATTTCGATGGACTTGTCGCTACTCTGGGAGTCAACGACAAAGATCTCATTAGCTCGCTGGAGACTCTCCAAACAAGCCGGGAGGTTCTGTTCCTCATTTTTAGCGGGAATCAGAACGGAAACGGGAACCTTTCGGGATGGCGCTGTCATGGTTTATCTTCAGCAGCGAGTGCAAGCAGGTGAACGACGGGCAACGTCGAAATAGAAGATGCAGCACCTTAGAAAGCCGCCACGGCCATCGCCAGTGACTGAACTTTTTATCCTCAATTATCGCGATCGCGATTCATTGCCCTAGTTCTAGTAAGCCCGCAAACGCAGCCGAAGCATCGTTAAAGTCTCAGACAATCGCTTAATGCGTTGATCGAGGCGCTGTTTTTCACCTAAGAGAAGGCGCAGCTGCTTGTAGCGCCCAATGGCGAGACCAACGGGTTGAAGTTGCTCAGGGTGACAGGGACGACGCCAGGATTGGCCCGTGGGATCGAGACCGCAGAGGAGATAGACGCCAGCGTCGGAATGCTTCTCTAACCAGCCGTTGAGAATGGGGCCTTCTTGATAAAGGGTCTGAATTTTCTGGTGGACTTCCTGCAGTGCTTCCTGCCAAACAATCACTTCCTGGCCAATATTTTGGAGCAGTTCCAGGGGCAGCATGGGGTTCGTGCTGTTGTTGTGGGAGCTGAGCTCGGGAGATTTAGAGCGAGGTAGAGCCGGTGGGGTGACGGTTTCAATGGGCTTAATATTGCCCGCCTGGCGCTCTTGGCTCGTTTCCAGAGATTGGGGTAATGATTTCTCTAGGGACTGACTGAGAGACTGAGCTAAGGCTTGGGCGGCTGCCTGCTCGGTTTGAGTGACCGGCGCGAGGAGCGCTTTATGGGGCTGCTTTTGCTCGGGCTCCTGGGTATAGCTCGTTGGGTTAGAAGTTGCTGGGTTCGGTTCTACAGCTGATTTACTGGACAGTGGATCGGCCTGCTCAAAGAGGTTCCCTAGGATTTCTGCGGTGATAGGGGCTGATTTCGTTGCCGCCGCGATATCTACGGGAACTTGCGAAGCGATCGCTTCAGCATTCTCCAGGGGAGGCTTAGGCAAGTCTAGCTCAATAGGCAATTCTGCTTGGACAAAGTAGTCATTGTCGTTCCCTGCCACGGCTTGAAAGACATCCACGGAGACAGATGACTGGATCAGCGGGTGGCCAACAGCTGAGTTGGCTTGGGTTGCTGTGGCGACAGAATCTGATTGAGACAAGTTGGCTGCGCCAGCCTCAGTCACTTCCAGTGCTGCTTGGGTTGCTTGGGGCTGCGAAGACTTCAGCGTAATGATGGGGGAGGACGGCTTCTCGCTGCGGCCCTTCACCTGGAAAGCATCCTTGGGAAACCAAGGGGGAGTGACCTCGGCGATGGAATTAACGCCCAGATAGCCAACTTGGCTGCGGCCTTCAATCTCAAAGGAGCACACTCGGGATTGACCGGCAGCGTTAGGGGAGCCCGGCTCTTGACCAGAGACCTGGGCTTGATTAATCGCTGCTTGGATTCTTTGAATTCTGGGTTGAATACTTGAGGTCATCCGGTTTTCCTTTGTGTCACCTGAGCGTCTCTTTACAGGTCAACCCCGAACCAAAATCCTGGCCCTATATCTATGGGGGCTTTTCTGGCGGGGCGAGAGCTGCGAACAAGGCTATCACTCTTTGGTATGGTGTCAAGGCAATTGCTCCAGATTGCTCCGATCCTTTGGGTCAGGGCCTTTGAGCTATCAGGTCTGCATTCCATGGCTCCGCTTATTCTTGTGACTGGTCCAGCCCGCTCTGGGAAAAGCCTTTGGGCCGAAACCCTGGCTCAGAAGTCCCTCCAGGTCACCTATATTGCCACTGCTCGAGTGGATCCAAGTGACCTCGATTGGCGCGATCGCATCACTGCCCACATTGACCGCCGCCCCCGCCATTGGCAAACCCAAGAAGTACCGCTAGACTTACCCGATGCCATCGCCAATACGTCGAGTGATCGCTGTCTTTTAGTCGATTCCCTCGGAACTTGGTTGGCCAATTGCCTGGAGGATTCCGAAGAAGACTGGCAGGCGCGCTGCCGTTTACTGGTCCAAGCGCTGGGCAAAACGACTGCCAGGGTTGTTTTGGTCGCAGAAGAGACGGGCTGGGGCGTGGTGCCTGCCTATCCCTTGGGCCGACAGTTTCGCGATCGCCTCGGGCGATTGATTCAGGATGTGGCGGCGATCGCTCAGGAAACCTACCTTGTTGCGGGAGGCCATGCGTTGCCCCTGCATCGCATGGCCATTCCTTTGTCTTCTAGACAGATACAGCCTGAAAAATCGTGAGCGATCGCCCAGCTCAGCCTAAAAATTGCAGCATTTTTTCAGGCTGTAAAACTCGCTTCAAAAATTTGCCTATATATAAGGTATAAATCTCTGGATTTTGCCCCTGTTTTGGCCTGACTCCCGGCGGAGGTCTTTCCAGAATTGTGAGTCCTGGTGCACGCACTTCTGAATCTTACAGTGGCTCCGATTTGTCAAGGCTCAGGCAACTCCTCTAGGGACAGGTCTCCACTGCTATTGGAAGGTCAATAGATTCCACTATAGGAAAAGTATAGGTTTACAGCCCTTCACAAGCCCGGATAAGTCAAACCCGCGAGCTACGATCAAGGTATCCCTCGCAGTAGGCTTCCAAACCATGGCGACTCAAGCGCAACTCCGCCAATACCTCTCTCACTGGTTCCAACTGGGGAAAGGAGTCAAGATTGCCCAGGACGAAGCAAGCTACTGCCCTAGCAACATTGCCTATGGCAGTCACTACAGTCCTGAATTCGAAGCCCATTGGCAGAAGTTCCAGCGCGCCGGTTTGGAGCGCTGCTATTTAGAGGACACTGGCGAAACCTTAGCGGAACTGAGCCAATCAGATTGGGATATTCAGGCCTGCGCTCGGTGTGACATGCCAGTAGCGCTGAAGGTCGGCGGCATTACCCCATTGGATTGCCCCTGTAGCGAGCAGAGCAACTGGCCTAACCTGGAGCTTCCAACTCCCAAACCGCCTCAAAACTGGAACGAACGAATTCGTGGCATTGGGCAACGTCTCAAGGAAAAATAGATCGGGGTCAGATAGCGCGGGTCACATTCCCTAGAACATTTGTCATCTGTTAGAGCTAGAGGTGGCAGGCTGCGATGTGACTCGTAATTGTCCTAAGCCGTTAGGCCGTCGCTATAAAGTCCCCATTTCCCCCTTCGCTTTCTCTTAAATGCTGCGCATTGCTTTAATTCAGCCCGAAATTCCGCCCAATACCGGTAACATTGCCCGCACCTGCGCGGCCACCGGTACCCCGCTTCATTTGGTGGGTCCCTTAGGGTTTGAAATTAGCGATCGCCAGCTCAAACGAGCCGGGCTAGATTATTGGCCCTATGTAGATGTCAATCAGCATCAATCCATCGAAGCCTTCCGCCAGGCAGCTCGCCCCGGTCGGTGGATTGCTTTTACCAAAAATGGCAGTGAGAACTACTGCAAGTTTCAATTTCAGCCGGGTGACTGGCTGCTCTTCGGCCGCGAGACCAGCGGTCTTCCCCCAGAATTAATGGCCGATTGCGATGCCAAGGTCTATATCCCCATGAGCCAAAAGTACGTGCGCAGTCTCAATCTATCCGTGAGTGCGGCCTTGGGGCTCTTTGAAGCTAGACGACAGCTAGGCTATTTGGAATAAACAAAGCTCGACCAAGCCCAAATGCCCCTCCCCACTTCGGTCTGCTCAGGGCGAGACCTAACCCATCTCCTCCAAAGGGCTGGCAGCAACTCAAAATATTTTCAGAGGCCAGCTATTTTTAGGGAAATCGAGATTGCCCAGGCCCATCGAGGTTGAGTGCGACCGAGCCAAGCAGTCCTCCTTCAACCTCGATGGGCCTGGGCATGGCTCCTACTCCTTCTCCCTTGAAGAAGGAAAACTCGGAGGCTATGAAAAGCTTAATTTAGCGTTCGATTCTGCTTCTCCTTGAGGAGAAGGTCGAAGATGAGGTCGGTTTTTTGACTACCGATCTCGGACTTATATATGACTAAATACCTGAATTTAGTGGGACGAATGGCTTTGCTCCATAACTCCCAGCTTGGTTGCAAAGCAAAGTCCTCTAGCTCCCAACGACTCATCACCTCAACCCACTCCACTCAACAGGGCTGGAAAAACTCACTATATATATAAGTGCAATACGACAAACCCTAGCCTTGTCATCCAAAGAATCTAGTCACAAGTATTTCGAGCGCTTCACTGCCGACCAATGCGAAGGATGCCGCTCTACTAGAGCTTTGTAAACGCTCAACCGGGGCCGGACGTGGTCAGATTGGCTCCAGGCTGGACTATATCGCAGGTTTCTGGGAGCAACTTCAGATTTCCATTTCGGCATTGCCCTTTGCCGAGAACGGCATTGCTAACGCCTGATCCAGCCATAGCGCGTTTATTTTGCAGGGGACTTAGGCGATATCTAGGCAAGAATACCCCATCTCATCAAGCGGCAAAGCCATCCCACCTAGCCTCTCCTCAAAACAGGGGAAGAGAACAGAGAAGAGAGATGCGGCCAGTCTCTTTTACTAAGACAGGCCAATGGCTCCTCCCAGTTCCAAAGCTTCGCCCTAAGTAGTCCGAATAGGTCGATTGGGAGGGGTGGAGTTTGACTCCGGGCCAGCAGAGACCAACACCATCATTGGGATTCTCTTTCGCAGAAATCGCCTTAATCACCGCCACAAAAAAATTTCTGTCAAAAAGTCCTGACAGAAATGCTGTGCATTTCTGTCAGGACTTAGACAAGAGCTTGGCTAAAGCTCTGGCTCTCCTATGGTCAAAATTGGAGCGAGACAATCTCAAAAGTGTCTGTTTGGGGAACTTTTTTGATGCAATCTCATTAAAAACGCTTATGTCGTTCAGAAGCAATTGCCATCATCTTTAAACGAAGCCTCGGCCAAGGTCGCCAAACCCTCACAGCGCCAAGATATTAGGCCGATGGCTTCCCCTACCGACTTACCTGATCATTGATTCAGATCACAAATCGGTCAGGTTTTTAGTCGGCAAATCGCTTCTTCAGCAGCTAAAACAGGGGTTTTGCGCCTTTTGATTACAAAAAGTAATCATTCGGGCCTTGACTTTTGTTGCATACCACAGATCTGAGTGCCATTCTTCCAGTTTCTGTTATCTAAGCCACACTTTCCTATCAGGAGAATATGAAAACACCCCAATAACTACCGTCGGAGCGATAAGAAATCTCTATGGTGATCAGTTTGCTGGGGTCTTACCTAGGTCAAAGCTGAGGGGGATTTGCCCAATGCCAGGCCCATAAATGATTTCAGCAGTTGCTAATGGCCAAAACTTTGAGACCCCTTAAAAGTTTTTTGGGCCTAATTTAGATGACTTATAGAACTGTTTTGAAAACGCTGTATCCCTACTCTGGAGAGAGTTAAAGGGGGTTTCAAGTAGGCCGATAGCAAGCTCAAATCGAGATCGCACCGTAGTAAATACTGAAGACGATGGGGTAAGTTAGGGCGCAAGATTTGCACAAGCTTGTTTATTTGTGAAAAGCAAGTTAACCTTTCGAAGGTATTCAAGCGATGCGTCCGCTTCGGGTTGTTCTAAGGCTTTTGCCATTCCCCAACCCTGCTAGAAAAAGTAAGTCTGCTCCAACGGTGGACGGTGCCTTACTCGGATGTTTGAGTTCTAGTTGTCAGGAGGTTATTCCTTGAAACGAGGATTTCCACAGAAAATCGAGCCCCTTCTTCCCTCTTGCTTAAGCCGGGATGCTGTGAGCGCGCTATCGGCGCTGTCAGGGACCAATGTCGGCTCTAGTCAGGCTGATGGTTCCGTCACTAGCACTGTCCAGCAAATCAAGGCAGAGGCCGTTGCGTCTGTGGTTCGCCAAGACGACGGGGCCGATTTGTTTGAGGGCTTCATTAAGCCCGTTATTTCGAATTCTGCTTATCAGCGTCGGGCTCGTACTTCCGCCGCCGTCATGGGCCTTGCACTCTCCATGGGTGCTTCTGATATCTTCTCTGCCCTGCAGACGCGTCAAGCGGTTGCAGCTGAGGCAGTCGGTACGGCTGATGAAGCTCAGCGCTCTGCTGAGTTAGCCCTGGAACTCCAGGCTTTGGCCGAATCTGCCCAGCAGGAGCTAGAGACGGGACTCTATTCCGAGTCGGCAACTCAAGTTGTTGCTCGAGCTGAACTATCCCCCGCATCAGCTGAATTGAAGTCTGACTTCCCTGAAGTCAGCACCAACAATTCTTTTCACGTAATCCAATCCGGCGAAACGCTATACGGCATTGCCCGTTCATACAGCGTTAGCGTTGACCAGTTGGCTAGCATCAATGACATCAGCAAGAGCACTTCTGTAATTGCTGGTAAGACCTTGAAGGTTCCTTCCGGAGCTGTTGCTCCTGCGGCGACTGCCCAGGTTCCTGGTCAGACCACAACCTTGAGTATGGTGTCGGCTCAAACCGGTGGTGCAGATGCAGCGATCGCTGAGTTGCGCCAACGTCGCGAAGCTTTACGCCAAAGTCTTCGCTCCTCTGCTCAAGCTGCTGAGTCGGTCACGGCTTCTGCTGTAGACCTCTCCCAGTTGACGCCTTACCGCGTTAAAGCAGGTGACACGGTTGACTCCATCGCCCGTCAGTTCAGTGTCAAGCGTACTGACCTGCTATCTGTAAATCGTCTTGAGAACCCCAATGTTCTCAAGGTCGACCAGAATATTGCGATTCCCCAGTCGGCTGTTAAGCCTGAATCAGTTAAGTTGACTGACTCCGCTGACGTAAAGCAAGAAATTGCATCGATTGCGAATGCTGCGGCCCAAGCCACGACTTCGGTAGAAGCAGGTGAAGTGAAGCTTCCCCAGGTTGTTTCTGCAGTTCGCTCGGGTTCTGTCTCAGCTCCATCTCGCCCGATTGAAGCATTCCAGCCTGCTACGGCTGGGTCTTCTCAACTGACTCACAGAGTAGAGCCCGGTGAGACTCTGGCTTTGATTTCTCGTCGCTACGGTATTTCTTTGAAGTCACTCAGTGCTTCAAACCGTATTACGGACCCTGACATGATTTTTGTCGGGCAGCAGTTAAAGCTTCCTGCGGGTGCTACTGCGGTTCAAGCAGTTGCGGCACGTACTCAATCTGCTTCCGTGACTCAGGCTGAAGTGGCTCAAACTGTAGATGCAGTTGCCTCTGTCGATTATGTCGACAACCTGATGGGTGAGATTAGAGACTTACGCCAGAAGTACAAGTCTGGTTCAGACGCTGTGGCAGTCAAGCCTGCTGCTGCTAAACCTGCGGCTCCTCCGAAGGTTTCTGTCACGCCTAAGCCTATTGAGCTAAAACCGACTGCACCTAAGCCAGTTGCAGTGGTGAAGCCTATTGAGAAGTCCGCGCCCGCAGTTGCTGTAAAGCCTGCGCCTAGCCGTGCGACTTCACCTGCTAGGGTTTCTGTTTCGGCAAAGCCGCAGTCGGTGAATCCTCAGGACATTAAGGTTACGCTGCCTCTGCCTCAGCAGGTCGCCCTTGATCAGCCTCAGTTGGTGGCTTCTGCTTCCCTTGGATCTCAGTCCTACGAGCCTCTGGCCCAGTCCATTCTGCGTCAGTCGGTTTCTCCTGAGCTTCCTCCGCTCATGTCTGACCCCTTCCTACCGGGCCAGGCCAGTAGCGGCTTCATCTGGCCTGCCCAAGGTGTTCTTAGCTCTGGATATGGTTGGCGCTGGGGCCGTATGCATAAGGGCTTGGATATCGCGGGTCCTATCGGTACGCCCATTAATGCTGCTGCTGATGGTGTCGTAACCTATTCTGCATGGGCTAGTGGCTACGGTAATCTTGTTGAGATTACTCACCCCGATGGCACTGTTACCATGTATGCCCATAACAACCGCAATGTTGTTCGGGAAGGCGATCGCGTTCGCCAAGGTCAGCATATTGCTGATATGGGTAGCACCGGTCGCAGTACTGGTCCTCACCTGCACTTTGAAATTCGTCCTTCGGGTCAAGGCGCGGTTAACCCTGCTGCATTGCTACCCCAGAAGCGCTAGTTCTAGCGCGACGATGAATTCATAAAGAAAGGCTAGTCCAATTCTATTGGACTAGCCTTTCTTTATTGGAACTCTGCTGTCTGTTGAGGAAAGACGAGCTCAATGCCTGTGTTCTAGATTGCCCATGGTGGTTGCCCTCCTGAGCTGAAAGCCCGGTTACATGGGGCTTCCTACCAGTACGAAGATAAAGTCGTTACTTTTTATTGTGTTGGTCGGCAGCCCTGTGCTAATCTCATTTACCGGTGGGGTTACTACTCCTCGACCGAGGCTCAGTAGCTCAGGGGTAGAGCAGGGGACTCATAAGCCCTTTGTCGCGTGTTCAAATCACGCCTGAGCCATTTATCTAAAACCGCTTTAATGTCCCTGGATTAGCTTTTGGCTGGCCCAGGGATTTGTGGTTTTGAGTTGGTTTTCTTTGGGACTGGAGAAATCAGTGATGAGGCAAGATTCCGGCATCGCTCGGCAAGACCTAGTGAAGACGATTCAGCCTGGATTTGAATTAGGTGCAGGGAATCTTATAGCTACTCCACTGGTCGGACGAGAGGGGCCGGTCTTTGAGGCGATCGCTGTGGTGGAGCAAGATTTTCAAACCATTCGCCTGGCGGACTACCTAGGTCGCTACGTGATTCTGTTCTTCTATCCCCTGGACTTCACCTTTGTTTGCCCCACGGAGGTCGCGGCTTTTAGCGATCGCTACGACGAGTTCCAAGCGCTATCCACCGATATCCTCGGAATTTCGGTGGATAGCCAATATGCTCACCTGGCTTGGATTCAAACGGAGCGGAAGCTGGGAGGGGTTGGAGATATTCGCTATCCTCTAGTCTCTGACCTGACCAAGGCGATTAGTGCAGCCTACGGCGTTCTCAATGCCCAGGAAGGCGTGGCTCTAAGAGGGCTGTTCATTCTTGACCCTGAGGGAGTCGTTCAGCATGCCACGGTGAATAACCAGGCCTTTGGCCGCAGCGTGGATGACACCCTGCGGAGCTTGAAGGCAATTCAGCATGTCCAGCGTTATCGCGGTGAGGTTTGCCCGGCAGACTGGCAACCGGGGAGCGCGACCCTAACAGAACAGCCGGGGCAGGTGCAGGCCTACTTTACTCGCCCTGCCAAGGCTGAGAAAGCCACAAAGCAAGAAGATACGGGGCCTTAGCGGGAAAATTTGGATAGTTTCTTGCCCAATGCTCCGCTCGTCCGCTAGGATAGGGTGCCGGTGAGCGAAAGCCCACCGTAGACAATTTGGAGAAGTGGCCGAGCGGTTTAAGGCGCAGCACTGGAAATGCTGTTTAGGGGCAACTCTAACGAGGGTTCGAATCCCTCCTTCTCCGTTGAAAATTTTATACTGTTGTTCTAGTCCGTTAATCTATCGGCTAAACGGATAGAATAGTCAGCAGCATCGACGGATTAGCTGATTTTTAGTTCGCTGTGTTTGTAGTGGGGCTTCTTTCGGTTGGCTGTGCGGGCCGATGCTGCACAGTGATAGAAAAGACGCTTAACTAAGGCTGACTGTTAACCAGTTTGGCTGGTTGACCTAAACGGATAGGTGAGGAGCAACAGTAACGCATGGGTAGAGTAGTTGGCATTGACCTAGGAACCACGAATTCCGTCGTTGCCGTGATGGAAGCTGGCAAGCCTGTGGTAATTGCCAATGCTGAAGGGGCTAGAACTACGCCTTCCGTTGTTGCCTTTAGTAAGGTGGGCGATCGCTTCGTGGGGCAAATGGCCCGTCGCCAAGCGGTACTCGATCCCAAAAATACGTTTTTCAATATCAAGCGCTTCATCGGTCGTCCCTATGTGGAGCTAAGCGCCGAGGATAAGCGAGTTCCCTACAAAGTTCGCCGCACCGAAGAGAATAATATCCGCCTCGTGGCACCTCGCCTGGAGCGAGAGTTTGCACCGGAAGAAATTGCGGCGATGATCATTCGCAAGCTGGCGGATGAGGCGGGTCGATATTTAGGCCAAACGGTCACTGGTGCTGTGATTACAGTGCCTGCTTATTTCAACGACTCCCAGCGCCAAGCAACTCGGGATGCGGGCCGCATTGCAGGCTTGGATGTGAAGCGTATTCTCAACGAGCCTACTGCAGCCTCTTTGGCCTATGGCTTGGAACGCAACCAACGCCAGACGATTCTGGTCTTTGACCTAGGGGGTGGCACCTTCGACGTCTCCATTCTCAACGTGGGCGATGGCGTCTTTGAGGTGTTATCTACCAGTGGCGACACCCAGTTAGGCGGCAATGATTTTGATCGCATGATCGTCAATTGGCTAGCAGAGCAATTCCTGGAGAAGGAGGGCATCGATCTGCGCCGAGAGCGACAGTCTCTGCAACGGCTGAACGAAGCGGCTGAGAAAGCCAAGATTGAGCTATCTGGCCTGGGCGCGACGGATATCAATCTGCCCTTCATCACGGCGACGGAGGATGGACCAAAGCATTTGGAAGCTCGCCTGACGCGGGGAGAGTTTGAAATGATGGCAGGGGAGCTACTGGAGCGGCTGCGGATTCCGGTGCGCCGTGCGATTCAGGATGCAGGGTTGCGGCCTCAACAAATTCAGGAAGTCGTACTAGTAGGGGGCTCCACGCGGATGCCCATGGTCCAAGATCTAGTGCGATCATTCATTAATCTGGAGCCGAATCAAAACGTCAATCCTGATGAGGTGGTTGCAGTAGGTGCAGCGATCCAAGCCGGTATTATTGCCGGTGATGTGCGGGACGTATTGCTCTTAGACGTAACCCCTTTATCCCTAGGATTGGAGACCATTGGTGGGGTGATGAAGCCCCTGATTCCGCGCAATACATCGGTGCCTGTGCGCAAGTCCGATATTTTCTCGACTTCGGAAGCGAACCAGACACTGGTAGAAATCCATGTTCTCCAAGGAGAACGGGAAATGTCAGCGGGGAATAAGTCTCTGGGTCGATTTAAGCTCATGGGCATTCCGCCTGCCCCCAGGGGGGTCCCCCAGGTTCAAGTTTCCTTTGATATTGATTCCAACGGAATTCTCCAGGTGAGTGCCCTGGATCGAACCACTGGACGTGAGCAAACGGTTACGATTCAGGGGGCTTCGACCCTGAGTGAGACCGAAATTAATCGTATGGTTCAGGAGGCAGAAGATTATGCCAGTGTGGATCGTGAGAAGAAGGCCCGCGTTGAGAAGCGCAATAATGCCGAGAGCCTAATTAGCAAGTCGGAGCGCAAACTGCGCGAGGTAGCGATCGACTTTGGTATGTATTTCGCTGACCCTCAGCGGAAGCGAGTAGAGGCTTACATTCGCGAGCTTAAGGATTATGTAGCGTCGGATGACGATCGCGGCATTGACCTGGCCCAGGCTGATCTCCAAGAAGCAATCTATGGCCTAGAGCAAGAAATCAAAGCCCGCCTATCTACGGAGGATGAAGATGATGTCTTTAAAACCATCCGAGATACTTTCAAGGACGTGAAGGACACGCTCACAGGAGAAGACGACTACGACTACGGGACAGGTAGCTATAACCAAGGCGGCTATAACCAAGGCAGTTACAGTCCAGGGGGTTATAACCAAGGTGGCTACCAGGACAGTTATGGACAGGGTGGCTATAACCCAGATGGTTACGGCCAACAGAGAGGCTATAACCAGCCTCAAAATAGTAGTGGCAGCCCAGGTCAATATGGCAATGCGACCCCAGGCGGGCCTGGGCAAGACCGATATGATCAGGGACGCTATGGCCAGGATAATGCCCGTCGCTATGATCCGCGAGATGCGAATGCCCCCCGTGGAAATGGCCAAGACCGTGGCAGTGATAATCGCACGAGCCCTCGCTATGACAACCCCTATGCCAATGAGAACTGGGGTGAAGATAACGATTGGATTTAGTGGGCTAGGCGATCTAACCCGGTTTTACACCGGCTGACCTCTTATCGCTGGTCTGTTTTCTCTTCTGATCTCTTGCTCAGCCCAATGAATTTGGGCCTGTCCTTTTCCCATGGCTGACTTTCGCGACTATTACCAACTGCTGAATGTGGGGGGAGATGCCACCCAGGATGAGATTAAGCAGGCCTTCCGTAAGTTGGCTCGCAAATATCACCCTGACGTGAATCCTGGTAACAAAGCGGCTGAAGAGAAATTTAAGCAGATTGGCGAAGCCTACGAGGTTCTATCTGACCTGGAGAAGCGCTCTAAGTATGATCAGTTTGGCCAGTATTGGAACCAGGATAGTGCTTTTGGAGCTGACCTCCGTCGTCGCTGGCCCAGTACGCCCAGCATGGACTTTAGTCAGTTCCCTGACTTCGACACTTTCGTAGATGACTTACTGGGTAAAAGCCCTCCGTCGGCTGGACCGGAGCCAGATCTATCCTCAGCAGAATGGAGTGGCGATTATGGAACCACTGCAGCCCCACCACGAGCGCCTCGCAACATTGAAGCGAACTTGGCCGTACCTCTCGAAAAAGCTTATAGCGGTGGCCTAGAGCGCATTCGTCTAGAGGATGGCCGAGCAATCGAGATTGAGATGCCTGGGGGACTCGTGACAGGGCAGCAAATCCGGTTACGTAGTCAAGGCATTGATGGGGGAGACCTTTACCTCAAGATTGAGGTGCCGCCCCATCGCTTCTTTAGATTGGATGGCGGTGATATCTACTGTCGCTTACCAGTCACTCCAGCGGAAGCTGCCCTGGGCGCTACGATTGAAGTGCCGACGCTAGATGGTCGCGTCAAGATGAATCTCCCGTTGGCGGTTCAGTACGGTCAGCGGCTGCGCTTGGCAGGCAAGGGCTACCCCGATGAACTGGGGCAGCGGGGAGACCAAATTGTCGAGATTGAAGTAGTGCTGCCTGAGCAATTGGCGGATGAAGAGCGATCGCTTTACGAGCAGCTCTACCGGGTTGAAAGCTTTGCCCCTCGACAGAGCTTACCATATTAGGGCTAGTCATATCTCTAATTTAGACAAACTGGACTCGGGTCAGCATTCCTAGACGCAGGAATCGCAATGCCCCCGCACCGTGACCTCATAGTCCTCAACCTTCAAGCCGGGCCTTAACTGACTGAGGGAAAGATTCTGGAACTGCTCCCAAGCAATATCCTCAATTGCACCACAGGACTGACAGCGGAAATGGTGGTGGGGGTCAACATTGGCGTCATAGCGACAAATGCCCTCTTCTAGGAGCACCTCGCGCACTAGGCCCACATCACGCAAAGCTTGCAGGGAGCTGTACACCGTGGCTTGGGATGAAGTCGGTGCATCTTGGTTCAGGTCACCCAAAATTTGCTCTGCAGTGGGGTGATCAGCGCGACCGAGCAGGTTGAAGTACACGGCAAAACGCTGGGGGGTCACTCGGAGTCCCTTTTCACGCAGCGTATTCACAATTTGATCAACGGGCTGTTGCATTTTGATCTGCCTCCAATGGCAACCCTGTTAACGGACCCTCACCCCCGATTAAAAGGATGCGCTTTTTCTGTAGGCGGAGCCCTGAACTCAATGTTCCCAGCTAAATCCCACGGAATTACACAGCGATCGCGTTTGCACGAAAGCTTTAATTATTTTTCAAGTTCAGCCTTTACGGAACTTGACATCTGAATCAAGAATAGCATTCCTTTCTGGAAAGAGCCTCAACCAGGGATAAATCTCAGAAGCAAAAAAGATTGTTAAGTCATCAATTCCTAAGTTAGAATAATTCCAGATTGCAAAAGCGCAGTTGTCGTTTCGCAGTGTTTGCACTCGGGCAGCGGCTTGAATATTTTATTTTCGTGAGGTATTAATTCCATGGCAGTTATCGAACGCGTTCCTAACGTTACTTTCAAAA
The DNA here is from genome assembly GCA_938021205.1 of uncultured Pseudanabaenaceae cyanobacterium. Classification (GTDB taxonomy): domain Bacteria; phylum Cyanobacteriota; class Cyanobacteriia; order PCC-9006; family JAAUQQ01; genus JAAUQQ01. The sequence continues at coordinate 18,855 of CALIGI010000054.1, read as the reverse complement.
CCCGCGTCCGCGATGAGTCCATTGCTGGTTCCAACCCCTTTGATTGGAAAGATCTAACGACTCAAGAAATCTTCGGCGGCAAGAAAGTCGTTGTATTCTCCTTGCCTGGTGCGTTCACCCCCACCTGCTCCTCCAACCACCTGCCCCGCTACGAAGAGCTCTACGACGAGTTCAAGGCTCAAGGTATTGATGCAATCGTTTGCGTTTCTGTGAACGACGCCTTCGTTATGTTCCAGTGGGGCAAGCAAGTCGGGGCCAAGAACGTCTTCCTGCTACCCGATGGTAACGGTGAGTTCACCCGCAAGATGGGCATGCTCGTCGCGAAGGATAACCTGGGCTTCGGTGCTCGCTCCTGGCGCTACTCCATGTTGGTAAACGATGGCGCGATTGAGAAGATCTTCACCGAGCCTGACTTCGCTGATAACTGCCCCACCGATCCCTTCGAGGTTTCTGATGCTGACACCATGCTGGCTCACCTCAAAGGTACCCAGTCTGCTGGTATCGCGACTCCTCGTGAATTCGTAGGCTAAATCCTTGGTACTCAGCCAGCTTTAATCTCACGATGAAGTGGGTCTAAGCCCTTCCTCAGCTCTCCTTTCTAGCTTAGAACCAGTCAGGGGAGCTGTTTCGCTTTCATTCCTATGCAAGGTCCGAAGAGATTGGCCTCTGTTGTCTTGGCATCTATCGGATTGGCAACGGCTCCCAATTCTAAATCACTCCCTCTTCTCACCACTCCCTGCGACTTGTTAGGAGGTCCGCTATGAAACTCTCCAGTAAAAATATTGAAACTCGCTTGGATACGGTCTACGACGCCATCGTTGTAGGCGGAGGCATGGGCGGATTGTCGGCTGCGATATATCTAGCACGCTATGGACTCAAGTGTCTGGTGGTGGAGAAGGGGCGGGGGCGATCGTTCTGGATGCAGGATACACGTAACTTTTTGGGGCAAGACCCCACCGCCCCTGGGCGCGACATCATCAAGCATGGCACCGAACAGGCCTTGGGCTGGGGGGCAGACTTCCTACGGGGCTTTGTGGAAGAAGTGACCGACGAAGGTGAGACCTTTGCCGTTAAGGTCAAGATTGGTAAGAAAGATGAGGTGGGACACACCTTGCGTACCAAGTATGTTGTCGCAGCTTCGGGCATCATGGACAACTTGCCGAAGCTCGATAATATGCAAAATGTCTATGACTATGCAGGCTATACGCTCCATGTCTGCATGATCTGTGATGGCTTCGATATGTGGGACCAGAAGGCAGCGCTAATTGTGAATACGGAGGGGCAGATGAATGCTGCTTTTGTGCTCAATTGGTTCACACCTTATATCTCTGTGTTCAGTCACGGTTTGTTTGAAGTTAGTGCTGGCATGAAACAGAAGCTGGCTGAGCATGGTTATCCTTTGTACGAGCAACCTATTGCTAAATTCCATGGTGAAGACCACAAAATGAGTGGGCTTGAGCTGGCTGACGGCACCATGGTGGAAGCCACAACGGGCCTCGTCGGTATGGGCTCTCATTACCACAATGAGTATCTCAAGGGGATTGAGCTGGAGTACAACGGCAATAACCTTATGACTGATGACATGTGTAAGACGAGTCACGATCGCATTTTCGCCCTAGGTGATCTAAAGCAAGGTCTCAACCAAGTCTCCATTGCAGTGGCTGATGGAACACTTGCTGCGACTCAAATTTGGCGGACGACTCGTCGTGCTAGCAAGCCTCGCAAGTGGGAAGAAAACATCACAAAAGTCTCTGCTTAATCTCTCTTTGGCGACTAAATTGCCCCTACTTCATGAGATGAGGCAGGGGCAATTTAGTTCAATGGTTTGATTGGAATGCCATGCCGCTGACTGCCCCTGCTCCAGAACAGGGGAGCTACTGCCAAAATGGCACAACATCTTTCAGTAGACGAAGTAGTTTGAGCTGAAATATCAGCGACTGTATCTCTGGATGGACTGCGACAGAATCGTCTGGCGCTTCAGACAGCTCCAACTCTAGCTCTGCATATTCCACTGGTGAGAGTGGGCTGCCATCAATGGGCGATCGCCCCTGTAAAATCACCTCTTCCCGTAGCGCTTCCTCCGGTACGTCATCCGGTGGTGGCAAGCTTAAGCCAGGGTTTCTCACGAGTCCAAGCGCCAGCAACATCAGGCTACCAACCATGGCTTGGGTTAAAGTCCTGCTCACGAAACCGATGCCTTTGGGTAACTCCGAGTGGTGGCCCGTAACTCCAAGCATCCAGCCCCCTAGAACAGTTCATGATGGTTTCAACAGCCTTATAGTTTGCAACAGCCTTAGACTCCAACAGCCTTGCGTTTCAGTAGCCTTGCCTGCCAATAGCCTATCGCAAGAATCTGATCGAACAGAGACAGAGCAGAGACCTCCAGGGACTCCAAGCCATAGATCGATAGCAAATTTATTGGCTACTATAAATTAATCACCCATCCCGATTACGTACTTTCAGTTGTTCTTTCCAAAAATGCAGGGCTGCGATCGCCAAAAGCCCTGAGGATTACTGAATCCATAAGTCTGAAGATTTGGGCATCTTATAAATACTCTTCTCATTTGCCGTAGCTGGATTTTCCAGATGATCTCCTCCCCGGTTGATTCCCTTCGAGCAGGTGCAGCTGCTATTAAAGCTCAGCAATTTGATGCTGCGATCGCCCATCTCGAGATCTATTGCAATGCCAATGTGGGTGTGACATCCAATGAGCATTACCAAGCGCAAATTTGGTTAGTCCAAAGCTATAAGGCCCAAGGACGCACTACCGATGCTCGCCATCTCTGTTTCAACCTCAGCCAGGTGGACCAACCCAAGGTCAAGGCTTGGGCCAGTGAGATGATGATGCAGTTACCGGTGCAAATTCCGGGTCGAGAGCCTGCGGGGGGGAGTAACGCCGTAGGATTTTTAAATGCCCCGTCTAATGCCGCTGCCGCAGTTCCAGTTCGTTCCAACCGGGCTGCGATGCAGAAAAAAATATTGCCTAAGGCTGAACGAGCCCAATCTGGTGGCGTGACGCTACTGCTGCGCGGTGCTGCGGCCAACCTAGCCTTGGTCTCTGGCATCACGCTGCTGGGACTGTTTGGCATGGCCCTGGGCTTAATCTGCGTCATTGTCTTTATTCAAGGCAGTGACAATCCGCTACTGGGGCTGGGTATTTCTACAGCGATTACGCTCATTTTCAGCATTGGAGCATTCTTCATCTCGCCCCTGATCATGGACTGGGTCCAACGATTGGTTTATGGCACCCAGTGGACCACCCTGGAAGAGATTGAGGGCCTCAGCCCAGAAAGCGCCCAACTTATTCGCAAAGTCTGCAAAGAGAAGAAGCTCAAGCAGCCTCGACTGGGAATCATCAACGACCAAAACCCCACAGCCTTTACCTACGGTTCGCTACCTAACAGCGCCCGTTTAGTCGTTAGCCGAGGCCTATTTACCTATCTCGATGACGATGAGGTCGCAACAGTCTATGCCCATGAGCTAGGCCACATCGTCCATTGGGACTTTGCTGTCATGACTCTCGCTGCAACCCTCGTCCAGCTCCTATATTTGATTTATAGCTATAGCCGAGAGGTGGGTCGTAATCTGGGCAATGGTGATGGTGCCAAGAAGCTTCGCAGTGGTTTGCAAGTCGCTTCCCTGGCCGCTCTGGTCTTTTACACCGTAGGGGAATATCTCCAGCTCTATCTGTCCCGGACCCGCGAGTACTATGCTGACCACTTTGCGGCTGAAGTCACCGGTAACCCCAACGGACTCTCCCGTGCCTTAGTGAAGATTGCCTATGGCATTGTCGAGGAAGGCAAGCGTCGCGAAAATCAAAATCAGCCCCCTAGTAAAGTTCTACAGGGCATGCGAGCCCTGGGTATCGCCGATGCCAAAAATGCGGGTGCTGCGGGGACGGCCTACCGAGTTGCTGCGGATAGCAATAGTGTCGGCCGCGTTTTTCTTTGGGACATCTTCAATCCCTGGGCCAAGTGGATAGAGCTCAATTCAACCCACCCCCTCACGGGCAAGCGGGTACAGGCTTTGGCCAGTTATGCCGAGCAGCTAGACCTCACCAGCGAATTTGATATGGTTCGGGTGGCGCGGGCTGGAAATCAACTGGATAAAAAACGTCTCTACGGTGGTTTTATTCAGGACATTGCGTTGATGGGGAGTCCCCTGATTGGCGGTGCTGTTGGGCTAATGGCTGGAGTGGGTGTTTCAGCAGCTTTGGGCAATCCGTTGGTGGCACTGAGCGGTGCACTGCTCGGTCTTGCCATTGGCATTTTGCTCCATGCCTTTGTCATGTACCCCAAAATTCAGCAGCCCAGTGAGACCAATATCTTGACGCTGATGTCCGATGCCTATGCGAGTCCTCTGCGCGGCAAGCCGGTGAAGCTGACAGGTCAAGTGATTGGCAAGGGTGAAGCTGGCGGACGGATTAACGAAGACTTTCAGTTCAAGGACAAGACTGGAATGGTCTATCTTGACTATTCTTCTCGCTTTGGAGCCCTGGGTAATTTTTTCTTTGGTTGGCGTCAATCAGAGAAATATGTGGGGCAGCCGGTGTTACTGACAGGCTGGTTCCGCCGGGGACTGGCGGCGAAGGTTGACTTGAATGAAATGGAATGTGATCAGGGGCTGGTGAAGAGTTATCACCGCTTTGGCAAGCTGGTCTCGGCGACGCTGTGTGTGGCAGGGGCAGGGGCGATCGCAATCTTAGGGGCTGGTCTCTAGGTCGCAAGTTGATGGGACCTGAGCGGGTTCCTAGGGACAAGAATGAAAATTGGACCGTGAAGCTTCACAGGCTAGAGCTGACATGGCCTAATGTCACGGCGGCGACATCAGACCTAATGAAATTTTTATGCCGAAGTCCGCAATTGTGCTTCTAACCCTGGAGGCAAAGCACTCGTAGAAACCAAGGCTCGCATCTCCTGGCAATCCCCCCACAGAACCTTATCCATGCAGGTCCGGGCAGTGCCTAGCGGCTGCCCCTCAATATCAAAAACTTCTAGCCAGCCATCATCCCCGTCGGTGGTTACCACGATACCAAAAGTAATTTTATCTCCGACCAGCAACGTCACGCCATAGACCGAGCCTAAATCTTTCGCCACGATATGCTCACGATAATAGTCGTAGGCCTCCAGCATAGTCTCCGGCATTCCTTCGCGGTTCTCAGCCTCCCCTAAGGACTGCATAGCATAGTCAGAGAAGGGACCACCACTCCCGGTTAGCAAAAATCGTTCAGCCTCATCGGCCAAGGACTGGTCGCCATAAAACTGCTGGAGCTGCTGCTGATAGGCCTGGTGAATGGCATCAATCGTCATAGACTCGCCTCAAGTTTCACAGCTAATATGCCCCAAAAGCAGCCTTTGTATGGCAAATCACTCATAAAAAATTTCACAAGATCAAAGCTGTCCGGCTCTTAAGAGCCGGACAGCCTAACGCATCATCAAAATACTCCCATCCAGCGCCTGGGCGAATCACCATCCCAATCACTCAATGGAAAGAGACTAACGACCAGGCTCCAACCCTCGAGCAAGAGAAGGCCCAACTCACGACCTAGCAAGCTCCACGTCGTTGAATAACAGCTCCCACTGTGGCCCAAATTAATTTGAGGTCGTAGGCCACACTCCACCTCGACTGGTAGTTCAAGTCCATCGCAACGATCGCTTCAAAGTCATCCACCTGGGAGCGACCCTTAGCCTGCCATTCCCCAGTAATGCCCGGCTTCACTTGAAGACGTAGCCAATGGTGAGGACTATACTGAGCCGTTTCATCTAAGGTGGGTGGCCTTGTTCCCACGAGGCTCATTTCCCCCTTCAAAACATTCCAGAACTGAGGAAACTCATCTAGACTTGTTTTGCGAAGCAAAGCACCCACACGGGTAATACGTGGATCATTTTTATTTTTAAAAATGAGTCCCGTCGCTTCATTTTGAATTTGGCCTTTTAACTGTTCAGCATTAACAACCATGCTTCGTAACTTCCAGATCCTGAAGGGTTTTCCCTTCAGACCGCAGCGCTTCTGGCTATAGAAAATCGGCCCTTTGCTATCCATTAATATAACAGTTGCAAGGATTGGAAAGATCAGAATAAAAAAGCCTAACCCCAAACAGGCCCCAATGATATCCAAGGCTCTTTTGAGCCGACTATAGACAGAAGAATGAGCCTCTAAAGAGAGAGAAGAAGATGGATTGATGCGAGATATTTCATCCTTCTCACGAAGGATAGCCTGAGAAGAATTCACAGTTTGAAAGGGGGTAAGAGACATCTTGTAGTAACGATTATTTCGATGTATTTGACACTCTTGACTACTGAAATTCTAAGTACATTCAACGAGAACAAGAGCTTAAGAGTCATATCCTCAAAGCAGCTTCAACTAGGGAATACTTCAGGTCAAAATCTCCAAAACTTCCCTGATTTTCATGGGAGAATAGGAGGATAAACAAACAAAAATTAGTTACGAAGAATGGAAATCAATTTTTCATTTAATTAAAAATTGATCTACGCTTAATCCATCATTTTAGTGTTTTAGAATAGTTCTAAATCTCTTTCTAGATAGCAGCCAGCAAGTTGATTTATAGAAATCCGAATTTGGCCTTATCCTGGCCCAAGTTCAAGATCAAGGTTGATTTACGACAATTGAGCAGCACCATAGCTAGCGAGCAGTTGTGAACATGCCATTCCGCTCAGCACCTTGGTATCCCTCACGGTGAATCAAAGCAAGCCAGGGCAATTCTAACCACAGACAGTTTTAGCGATCGCCGATGCATCCATTCCCTCCCCCCACAGACGAGCAGCCCCCACAGCAAAAGGGATTATTCCTAGGCCTCGCCACAATAGACATCATCTACTTAGCCAACAGCCCCCTGGGTGCCAATCAAAAACAGGTCGCCCAGGACTATCAGCTCAGTCCCGGTGGCCCGGCGACCAATGCCGCAGTCACCTTTGCCCAACTCAGTGCCAACAATGAGGCCAGGCTCGCAGCGGTTATCGGCCAACATCCCCTCGCCCAGCTCATTCGCAGTGATGCCCAGCGCTGGAAGGTCAATCTCCAGGATCTCGCACCGGACCATTGCGACCCTCCCAGCCTTTCCTCCATCTTGGTGAATGCCCAAACGGGGGAGCGCTCTATTATTTCGATCAATGCAAAACGGCATCAACTTTCAGCCCCTACGAAGCATCCTAGGGAGACAAATATCGACCATCCGTTCACAGACCTGCTGAGTGGGTTGGATATCCTATTAGTCGATGGCCATCAAATGGAACTCTCAGCCCATCTTGCCTCCATGGCACAGGCGCAAAATATTCCGGTCGTCGTGGATGGTGGTAGTTGGAAGGCGGGTTTTGAAGCGGTGTTAGCGACCACAGACTACGCAATTTGCTCCGCCGACTTTCGACCACCGGGATGTGGCAGCGAGGCAGAGACTCTGGGCTATCTCCAAGCGCTGGGGGTTCCGCAGATTGCTTTCACCCATGGTGATGGACCAATAACCTACTGGCAACGGCATGGCAAGGAGACGACTCCCTCACCGACAAAAACAAGAGGGCGCAGCGGGGAAGTTGCTGTGCCGACGATTCAGACCGTGGATACTTTGGGAGCGGGCGATATTTTCCATGGGGCCTTTTGCCACTACATCTTGAAATTGGATTTCCCCCCAGCCCTGAAAGCCGCTGCCGCGATCGCCAGCCTTGCCTGCCAATCCTTTGGCACCCGAAACTGGCTAGAGCCCAACGGAGATCGCTTTGTCTAAGCCAGTGTAGTAATCTTCAGATCGATGCCCAGGGCATCATCTCCGTCCTTAGTTCACCCTGCATCTATGCTCTGGCAAGAACGAATTGAGTCGATCAAAGCCGGTCTCCTAGGCGCGATCGCATGCCTCCTGACCGCCATCCTGTTGTCGCTATTGGAAGCCCAGCTACTGCCAGAGCTAAACAGCTTCAATGGCAAAGCGTCTCTGGCCAGTCTTATCAGTCCATTACCTTGGCAAAGCCTGGGATGGGCGATCGCCAGTCTCACAGGCTTTCTCTTCGCCGTGACCTACCGCTATGTGATTCGCGAAGACCCCAGCTCCCATCTGCGCAGTGGCGCGGTGCTGGCCTTTGGACTGGTGCGAGGCATGGCCCAAGTAGATACAGCCTGGTTACTTCGGGGAGATGGACTACTGTTGCTCGTCATGCTGGGAGAGAGCCTGGCCTTAGTGGCGATCGCGCGTATCGTCTTAGACTTTGGCCTAGCCCAAGGTTGGCTCCAACCGTTCAAAGGATTTCAGTAGTGCTGACTTCTCACGATTAGGATCACAGAAGATATCGGATAGATCTCAGACAGATCACATTGATTTTCAAACTGAGACAGTATCATAAGTGCCAAGCGGGCATTCTTAGACTAGATCGGCAGTCTAAATGGGATTTTATGGGCATGCACATTGCAACCATGCCTATGCATAGCTGCAAATAGTCACAGCTACATCTACAAGTGACTGCCACCGGCATAGCATCATCCTCCACCAGACTCTGTCAGATCGATCGCCTGCGCCTTTGCCTCACCCCCTGCGATGCCCCTAGCCTCTTTCCCAAATCTAGCCTCCCCCAACATATTGGTCGTAGATGATAACCCTGATAATCTCGGTGTTGCTCTCACCTTTCTTTCGGAGGAGCAATTTGAGGTCGCTGTGGCAACAGATGGAGCCAGCGCCCTCGAAAGCGCAAGACTGGTTAATCCCCAGCTCATTCTGTTGGATGTAATGTTGCCCGACATGAGTGGCTTCAAACTTTGTAAAACGCTCAAAAGCAGCTCCGAGCTCAGTGAAACACCTGTCATTTTCATGACCGCATTGGACGAACCCCAATATAAAGTTCAAGGCTTTGAAGCGGGCGGTGTGGATTATCTCACAAAGCCTTTAGAACGGCTAGAACTGTTAGCCCGCATTGATAATCATCTCCGCATTCACCAGCAGTCCCAAATCCTTCAAATCGCCAATCACGACCTGAAACGGGCCAATCAAACCCTCAAGCAGCAGAACCGCAGCATCACCGAAAACAACCACAAACTTCAACAACTCGTCCACATTGACGGACTCACCCAGGTCGGCAACCGCCGTTGCTTTGACGAACGCCTCAATCAAGAATGGTTGAGGTTACGCCGGGAACGCAGGCCCTTATCCCTAATCCTGTTCGACATCGACTACTTCAAAGCCTACAACGATCACTATGGCCACCCCGCTGGCGACACCTGCCTGGTCCAGATTGCCCAGAAGGTGAAACGCTTGCTGAAGCGTCCGGGGGATCTACTGACTCGCTACGGCGGCGAAGAATTCGCCATTATCTTGCCCAACGTGGATGCAGCGGGGGCAATCTACATCGCCAATCTCATCCAAACGGAAATTGCTCGGCTGGAGATCCACCACGAAGCCTCCAGCGTGGGCCCTTACGTAACCATCAGCCAAGGTATCAGCACCTGTACTCCCCTCGGAAGCATTCCCCCTGCTCAACTCCTTCAGTCCGCAGATCAAGCGCTTTACTTAGCGAAGCAACAGGGTCGAGACCAATCTATCCATCGCAACCAGGTCCCCCCAGAGGAGTCATCCCAGACGATTATTCCGCCTCACCCAGCAGCGTAAAGGCCGACCAGTCCGAGGGATTCGGATAGGTTTGGGAGGTCGTCAACATCGCCTGGCGCAAGGCTTGGGCCTTGGTCATTCCCTGAGCTAAGTTGCCATAGAAAGCTTGCATTAATGCGGCGGTTGAGGCATCGGAAACAGCCCAGAGGGAAACGACAACGGAGGGAACACCAGCTCCCATCCAGGCTCTTGCTAATCCAACAACACCATCCCCTGTGAGATCGCCCCGCCCCGTATCACAGGCACTGAGGACAACTAGCTCGGCATTGAGGCGCAAGTTGATAATTTCACTGGAGGTCAACAGGCCATCCAGGCGGATGTTATCGGCTCCGAGGCCATCAGTTGTAGTACCCACTATATCCATCGCTAGAGCGATCGCCCCTGGAACAGGCCGACGCCCTGTCTGTCTCGCGGGGTCGACACCATAGCTGAGCAAACCATGGGTCGCGAGATGGATCCAGTGGGCCTGGGCTAGACGTTGGAGCACGGCGGACTCTTTGGCCTGGGCTCCGAGGAGCGGCTCAGTGTTGAGCATTTGGGCAATGGCGATCGCTTCCGCTTCCGCGCCAGGCAAAGGTGCCAAAGGCGTCGCAGGTTGATCGAGATGCAAGGAGACAGTGGGCATGGTGGGATTGCCCACCACCAGGAAATCTTGGGCCGTCTTACTGCGCTGGGGTAATCGGGCTTTAGCCTGGGCCGTCAGGGCCAAGGTTTGGATGGAAGGGGCGGTCAGCAACGTATGGTGGGCAATCAAGAATTCTCCGCTCTGATCCTGGAGCGCTGGGAAGGGTACCCAGAAGAGTTCTCCCTGGGGGATCACAATCACCTGCTGTTCTGGATCATCGGGCAGTAGCTCCACAATAGGTTCGATCAGCAACTGATGGAGCTGCTGTAATCCGTCATAGCGTCGTAACTTTGGTTCAGATGGCTCCACAACGATCGCAGGTTCGGGCGCATTAAAGCTAAAGCCCCGTGAGCTCCCCGCCGCTGCCCGCTCACGCATTTGCCGCTGGCGCTGGCGTTGACACATTAGCGCCGAGTCAAAACAGCGAGAAGCCTGCACGAGCAGTTCCAGCGGTTGTTGCTGGGCAATGAGGGGCTTGAGATCAGCTCGGCGCTGATGAACCTGGCCGTCGGGCTGAACAACCCAGATATAAATGGCCTCAGGAATGCCCATCTGTTTACCCTGGTGGAGGAAGTCATCCTCGGGGACGAGGGTGTATTCGACGAGGGTGGCCTGGCGATCGCGGGCAATGCGCTGAAGGGCTTCAATTTCAGGAGGCTTCACAGTTGCAGATGCATCACTTCCATATTCGAGGCGCTGATTCAGCAGGTCCGCAAAGGCACGGGCGCGCCCCCACTCTGCAACTTCTAGGGCATCAGCACTGCGGCTCTGGCTGGACAGGACTTGCTGGAGCAAGTTGTAAGTCTTGGTTTGGGTATCAAAGATGGAGACCTTGTCTAGGTCGCTGAGGCCCTGGCGCAGGCCATCCAATACGGTTAGCGAGCGGCGGAGTTGAACTTCGGCCTGGCGGAAGGCGCGGGCATTGTAGTGGGCATGGGCCAGGTTATTGAGGGTGAGGGCTAGGCGGGCGCGATCGCCAATCATCTCAAATAAGGCCAGGCTCTGCTCCAGCCGTTCGATGGCAGTGGCAAAGTCACGACGACTGCTGTGGACAACCCCCAGACTCCCCAAGGCTTCTGCTTCCAGGGTTCGATTCCCGGAAGACTGGGCAGCGGTCAAGCTCTGGTTGTAATAATCCATGGCCTGGGAGAGTTTCCCCTGGGCATGGAAGGTATCTCCTAAATTGAGCCAGCTACTAGCCTGAGCCTGCAAATTTCCGCTCTCCGTTGCCAGATCCAGACTGCGTTGGTAAGCGGCAATGGCCACTCTTGGCTGGCCTTGCTTGGCTGCTAGCACCCCCAAGCTGTTCCACAGCAAGGTCTGTCCAGCTCGATCTCCCGTTTGCTGAGCCAGGGACTGGGCCTGTTCAAAGGCTTGTTGAGCCTGCTCGTAATTGCCCAGGGCTTCGTAAACATTGCCTAAGTTACTGAGAGCACGCCCTTCTAGAACCGCATTGCCCTGCTGGCGAAATAGTGTGATCACCGCTTGATTGCTGGCGATCGCCTGTTGATACTGCCCAGTCACTCGATAGGCGATCGCCAGGTTTCCCAGCACAAACGGCACAAAGTCCGGCGCGGCATGGCGAGCTTCGGCCAGGGTTGCTTCGTAAAGGGCGATCGCGGCATCATATTGTCCCGCTGCTATCTGTTGTTTGGCATCGTTATAGCGCTGCTCCACGGACAGACGTGAAACCTGGCCAGGCGGCTGCGCCAAGGCCAGGCTTGGGGGGACTAGGGCGATCGCTCCTGCCAGTCCAATCCCCAAGACAAGGCTGCTCAACTGGCTGTTCAACTGGCCGTTCAACTGGCTGTTCCACGTCATTGAATGCCCCCAGACAAGGCAGCATCGACCTCTCCTGGGTCTTCTGTTTCACTCGGTTCAATCTCACTTGACTCAAGCTCACTTGACTCAAGCTCACTAAATCTAGGCAGAATCCCATCCTGAGGCAGAGCAGGCATCGCAATACCTCGCAACAAAGTTGTAGAATCAACTAATTTATTCTCTACTGGGTCACAGGCTTCATTCGCTGGACGCTCAGGGATAGGCTCCAGCCCATCAGAATCCTCAGAGAGAAGGGATGCTTCAGCGGTATCATGCAAGCCTGAGTTCCAGCTTTCACAAATCGCATCACGACGCTCCCCTTGTCGCTGGGCAGAAGTCGCACTACGGCTGGCAATCACAAGATTCGTCGCCCCTCCATTGCCAGGCGAAGTACCATCGCCGCCAGTTCCGCCAGTCGTTCCAGCACCGGTTCCAGCATCGGTTCCAACACCCGAGCCAGTTCCAGCACTAGCTCCACTGCTAATCATCACTCCAGTTCCGGTACTGTTCCCCGTTCCAGCATCTGGAGTACTGGGCGAGCCACTCCCCACTGTGGAACTGGGAGGGTCAAAGAATTGGTCTTGCAAAGAGGCATAAAGGCTCGAATCTGTCCCCTCTCCCACCGTGACACTCCCTGCAAAACCACTGGCACCCATGGGAAAAGCATCTGTCCCGTACACTAGAGCAGCTCCTGGCGTTGAAGTGAAATCAAAGTTATTCGTTACCGGGTCAAAGTCTTCAATTTGATCCCCAGCATCCGCAGGCTTATAGAGCGGGTTCTCGTCAAATGCAGCCCCAGATCGAAAAGCCCTCTGGCTATCTGCCACAATCAAGACCCGACCTGGGTCACCCAAGGCTTCGGGGGTTTGGTCCAAAATCGTTTGCCCCTGGTCACCGCTCAGAATAGAGATTGGAGCTTGATAGTTTTTTCCCGGCGCGACCCCAGAGGGACGGGCAATGAGACTCACCCGAGCTTGAGGCAGCGGAGTGGCAACGCCTTCGGTCTCCAAAATTGTGCGGTCATATCCCAGTGAGACAAGGTAATCCAGTAAGCCGGGATCATTATTGAACACATTGAAGGTATTTGTAAAACTGCCCAATGCCCGAAAGGATTCGGCCGCTTCAACCTCAATCCCACCGGACCCCGTATCAATGGTACTGACCTGAATGCTATCGGCTTCAGATCTCAGCGTTACCGCACTTAAGTTGCTAAACCCACTCGTATCAATATCACCCGCCTGAATTGCCCCCTGGGTCTGAATCGAGATATCACCGCCACTGCTGTTCAAGTCACCGCCACTAAAGGCTCCCCCCGCCGTGACTTGAATATAGCTATAGACATTGTCGCTGTAGGTCGTATCTAAGTTGCCCGTGACAATGTTACCGGGGGCTACCAGACGAATCGGACCATTTTGGGATTCACTTGCTCCTGTATCAATATTGCCCACTTGAATATTGGCAGGCAGACTAGGCATTATGGTAGCAGCAACTGTTGTGCCCCCTGCGGCGATCGCCAAAGGTGCATTCTCAGGAACCGTCAGGCTGTCCACCCCCGCAGTCAAAAACACCGAAGGCATGGCCGTCGATTGGAACAGGTCTGCTTCAGGTCCCGTGATATTGGGATTTGGGGCAAAAATCGAAATATCCCCTCCGGTGATACTGCCCCCTGCTTCTACCCTGAGAGACGGCCCTTCATAATGGCCAAAAGTCACATCCCCCGAGGCACTGATGCGACCGATAAAGTTTGCCACATTCGCTGTGAGGTCAGCGGGATTGCCACCCATATCTTCTGCAATGAAGCTTCCCCCTTGGGTCAAAATGGCGTCTATGGCGATGGGGCCATCACTGAGCAAGCGCAGATCACCTCCCGCATTGATAGCCGAATCAGGATTACGATAAGCCCCAAGCTCAAGACCGGCATCTCCTTGAATACGAATATCTGCCGTGGCATTCAATCGCAGGGGAAGACCGGCATCCTGGAGAATAGCCTGTTCCCCAGCCACCAAAACCAGATTGCCTGTCGCCGCAAGAGCAGAGCCTGTAACGGCTAGATTTTCGCTGGCGGTCAGGGTGATATTTCCAGGTGCAACAGCACCGGTTGGGTTGAAGTTCTCCAGGATGAGGCTACCGACTTGAACTTCAATGGTTGTATTTGCACCAGAATTGATTTCAGCAAAGCGGTTCAATGTCAGGTCAGTTTGGGATAGCAGAACAATGCTGTCACCTGCGGTCAACTTAGGAGCATCAACCTCTAGCGACTGAGCCGACAGCAGCAAACCGTCACCGGCATTCAGTTCAGGACTAAAGCCAAGGCTGAGCTGGCCATCAGCCAGGAGCGTCAGACTGCCCTCTGTTTTTGCCTCTCCCAAGGTAATATTATTTCCCGTGAGCACTAGGTTTTGCAAGGTGCTATTGGAGCTAAAGGCGTCGCCTAAACGGCCCATATCAATGTCACCCGTTCCGGCGATCGCGCTCAGGCTTCGAGGCGACAATGCCTCTCCTAGAACATTGCCATTGATTCGAATAGCGCCCCCATCGCTAGCAAGGGTCACATCATCCATGAGCGTCACATTAGTTGAGCCACTGATGTTGTCAGTGATTGGATTCTCTGCACTCAGGAAACTCCCTAGAACAATATCACCGCCATGGGTTGTGATCGAGCCCAGGTCAATCCGCCTCGCCACAATGCCCAGATCACCGCCTTGGGTCCGAATCAAATCATTGCCATCGGTCAAGGTGAATTGCTCAGAGGTAGAGCTGTCGGATTGGACATTAAAAATAATCGACTCAACGCTGTCCAAGGCCAAAACGTTATCCGACAGATTTTCAATCACAATTTCGTCAAAAGCTTCCAGAATGACATTGCCAGTCAGGGCTTCCAGGGTCGTTTCAGAAAGGGTGAAGGTTGTTGCTGGAGAGCCCTGGCCAAACAAAATTCCACCGCTACCTAGGGCTGCATCATTGGCTCCACCATTGCCATTGACAATGCGAATCGTTCCAGGATCCAGTAATAGTGTTCCAGTCATCCCCCGGGAGGCAGTCACATCAGCCTGGCCTCGGAAGACTAATTGTTGCTGCCCCGACACCTCAACAAAGCCCCCATCTCCTCCCTGACTTCCACCTCTAGCCGAGATGAACCCAGCAAATTGTGTCCTGTCATCCGCCCAAACAATCGTCCGCCCAGCATCACCAGTTGCTTCAACATCTACAGAAATTTCAGAGCCTGTATCCACCACCGTCTGCTGGGCATTGGGCAATACACCTTTGCCCTGGTAGTCACCACCAATGAGCACCGCGCCCCCGCCTTGGGTGCCCGTGGCATTGATATCAGCAGAGAGCAGACCGACGCGATCGCCCAAGACCTCCACCCGTCCCCCTTGCTCTGCGGAAACATTGAGCTTCCCAGCCGTGATCGTCACCCCTGGTTCGGCAGGAATAACTTGCTCTAGCAACTGTACTTCGTTCGCAGCATTGATCGTGATCTTGGAGGCTTGATGGGGCGATCGCGCAGCCAACAGTTCCGGTACAGACTGAAGCGTCAGCAAAGGTGCTTTGCCCGGTAGAGCTCCCCCCAGCGAGATAGAGCCATCGGACCCAACATCAATCACCTGTTGGCCTAGCAACGAGAGTAGGGTGATCTCGCCATTGGGGACAATCAGCTCCCCCGTATTTAAAACCATGCCGCCCACGAGCCGGAGCTGCTGTCCTGCCCCCAGACGAATCCGGCCTTCATTGACAATGGTTCCGCTCACCGAATCTGAAAAGCCCAGACCATTGAGCGAAGCATCCTGGGGGGCGAAGGCTCCAGTCTCCAGCACATTCAACCATTGGCCATCAAAGCCAAGCCAATCTGCCGTGGTCGCGGTAAAAGACCCCGGCAGATCAATCACACTATTGATGCCCGTCAAAATGCCCGCCGGATTGATCAGCAATAAGTTCGCATTGCCATTGCCCACCTGCACATGGCCATTGAGATAGGAGGCCTTGCCCCCCGTGACCCGCCCGAGAATATTGCGGATCTCTGGTGCAGCAACAAAGTACGCAGTTTGGTCTACCCCCAGGTCAAAGCGCTCAAAGCTGTGAAAGAGATTCTGACCATTGTCTGACAAAGCACCGCCGGTAATGTCAAAGCGATCGCCCGTTTGCAAGACGACGGACCCCGTACCATCCACATGGGGAGCAATGGGCCTGGGGACAAGACTGGGGACAAGACTAGGGAGAACTGGACTAGGAAGAACTGGCTGAGCCCAGACCGCTGACACCAGGCCAGGATTCGCCCACAACATCAGGGCTGCCCCCAGCCTCATCCTCACAGCAGGGAACCGAAACCACCATCGAGCAATAGCTGGTTGTACTTGCACAGCTTGAGACTTCCGGACAGCCATAGACCTAAACCAATCAAGGGCGCGAACAGAACATAGAGAAGTAGGGCATCGAGACCATTCCATCGAAAGCTTGCTCCGCAATCGCTTCACAAACCTGGGAGCAACGTAGCTCACCTGAAAAAAAGAGTTACACCTTAATAATGCCCGAGCAGGAATTGGCGATCGCCAATTCCTGCTCCCTTCAAGGCATCTCCGTCCCATCTCTCTACGACTGTTGTGCTTCAAAGATGCAGCAGCTCCTTCCCGAACGAGAACTCACTGAGCTGTAAAGCAATGCTGCGTTTTCTATCGTGGACTGAGTCTCGCTTCCAGAAGGTTCACAGCAAGTCGGAAGATAGAGGGAGAGCGGAGAGCGATGCCGTCAAAAGCTTGCGCCGCGATCGCCAGGGACATCCAGCCACAACAACCATGAGCGCCCATATCACGCAAGACCCGCCCAATCTAGACCCGCCCAATCTAGAACAGCTAGAACAGCAGGCTTTGCGGCTCACGCTTCTGGGCAACTTTCTGATCACCTTGTTGGGCCTGGGCTTTGCCCTGCTGACCCTCTCCGAAGCAATCTTCATCGACAGCTTATTTTCCGGCATTCACCTGATCATTTCTCTGATCACCCTCCAGGTCTCCCACCTGATCCAGCAGCCTGGCAACGAGGACTATCCCTTCGGCTATGTGGCTCTGGAACCCATGCTGAATCTAGGGAAAGGCATTGTCATCGCCATTGTTGCTATCTGCGCCCTGTTCTCTTCAGTCGAGGCCATTCGCCAGGGGGGACGCACGGTAGAGGCGGATATTGCCATTTGGTATGCGGCTCTGGCGGCGGTGGGCTGCGGCCTGCTGGCGCTGATGCAGTCCCGCTTTGCCAAGCAGTGCCATTCACAGTTGCTGGACCTGGATGCGAAGAATTGGCTGATTGATGGGCTGGTGAGTGGGGCAGTGGCGATCGCTTTCGGAGTCATGCTACTGCTGGAGCGATCGCCCTGGTCCCACTTCGTCCCCTACGCCGATCCGGTCATCGTCATGCTGCTGGTGCTCTGCATCCTGCCTATTCCCCTGCAAACCATTTGGCAAAACTGGCTCCAGTTGGCGGGGCGGGCTCCGGCGGCGGAGGAGCAGGAACAGTTAAAAGCCTTTGTGGATGGCGTCCTCGAAACCGTTCCTCACGGGGAGTATCATCTGCGCCCGCTGAATATTGGAAGGTTGTCCTATGTACAAATCTATCTGCGGTTGACGCCGGAGCAAGCCAAGGATTTTGGGACGCTTGAGGCAGATGAATTGCGATCGCGACTCTACAGGGAGTTGCAGGAGCATCTGCCTTATATTGCGATGGATTTAGTGGTGACCGGCGATCGCATTTGGGTCAAGCGTGCCGTCCTCCCGACCGACCGAGAAACCCCAGTGGCGGTAGCTCAGGGCTAATCTCACAGAGATGCACCTACCATGGCAGAATCGAGGTGTAACATTGCTTAATATTTAATTCCAACATGGCTCCCAATATTTCCGATATTAGCGTTAAGACCATTACGGGGGATGCCAAGACTTTCTCCGAATACAGCGGCAAGGTGCTGTTGATCATCAACGTGGCCTCCTACTGCGGCTATACCAAGCAGTATGCGGGTATGGAAGAGCTGTACAAGAAGTACCAGGGTCAAGGCTTTGAGCTGCTGGCGTTCCCCTGCAATGACTACGGTGCCCAGGAGCCCGATAGTAATGAGAAGATCGCTGAGTTCTGCGATGTCAACTACAGCACCAGCTTCCAGCTGTTTGATAAGGTCCATGCCAAGGGCGGTGAGCAGCATCCCCTTTATGCTGAGCTGACCCAGGGCGAAGATGTGGCTTGGAATTTTGAGAAGTTCTTGATTAGCAAGACGGGTGAGGTGATTGGCCGCTATCAGAGTGGTGTAACGCCGATGGATGCCAGCTTGGCTGGGGATATTGAGAAGGCATTGGCGGCTTAGGAAATAACAAGCTTCCCCCCTCTGGCCCCTCCCGAGAGGGGAAGTTTGTGGGGTAGCTGTTATTGGTTGCATTAGGAGGCAGGCTCGCAAATTGTGGCGGATCTGCCTTTTTGGGTTTGTTTTTGGGTGGGAGCGATCATCCATCGCGTAGGGTGCATTTCTGCGAAGCAAAACGCACCATATCAGGCAAATTGATACACGAAAACCCATACCCCGAGCCGTTTTATGTCGCGACCTGTGGCAATGCCTGGGAGTGGGGAGATTTGATTATGTTGAAATGGTGCGTTGCCGCCCTAGCCCTAGCCAAGACTTCAACCTCGCCCTGGCACTGTCAGCTTAAAGGATGAGAGCTAGAATAAAGATGCAGTCTGGAGTTCAGCCTGATGAATTGCATTTATTGTGAGAGTGAGAAAGTCGTCAAGAATGGAACGACCCTGCTCCAAACCGGCCAAGTTGTCCAGAAGT
>CALIGI010000053.1 GCA_938021205.1 uncultured Pseudanabaenaceae cyanobacterium | reverse complement strand
TGGAGGGGGTGAACGGGACTCAGGCGTTCAGGCCCTCTCGGTATGCATTGACTGTATTCGCTACGGATAGGGTCCCGCAGCGTCCGCTGTGTCACTCTTCGAATTAACTCTGACTTGGTAGCCACCCGTGCAACTGTCTTAATTCCCCTTTGAGGGACTCAACCTCAAGTAAATAGGGGAGACAGGCCTGTAAATACACTACCGGGACATGGCCCTATAGGACTCCGCGATAGCACGGAGACCGGAGCCAGTTGAGAAAGTGGGCGGTTATTTAATTTTTCTTCTGGAATTTAGTCGCCCGCTCTTGTTGGACGCTGATGGGTCGCTATCTATGTGTTCACAGGCGTTTTGAAGGTTATGGTCCCTCTCTGGAGCTGAGGCGAGAGCCCTTGGCGCTATGATCTGTCGAGAGAGGAGACTGTGAAATTTTCCGCTAAAGCGCTGGTCCAGAAGCTTGTCTAAGATTGCCTATTTCGATTGCCCCACTGGTATTGCTGGGGATATGTGCTTGGGAGCGTTGACCCACGCAGGTGTTCCGCTCACCTATCTCCGAGAGCAGATAGCCAAGCTCGGGATAAAACAGGAATATTCCCTCTCTATAGAGTCCGTCCAGCGCAATCAGCAGGTGGCGACGAAATTTCATGTGCGATTAGTGGATACTGCATCCGATTCGTCCCAGTCGAATCAGTTCCAGGTTGAACGTGACGCAGCAGAGCATCATTACCGTCATGCAACGGCCCATGCAACGGCCCATGCAGATGCCCATTCTGAGGGCATGGCGCGAGACACTGGCGACGGCGTCACTCACGCTCATAGCGAAGCCTATAGTCGTTCCGATAGCGGCACACAGAGCCATGGCCATTCCCATAGCCATAGCGAAACGGTCCACAATCGCAGTGAAGCCCATAGCCATGGCAACAGCCATTCCCACAGTCATAGCGAAACAGTACAATCCTATTCTTCTCCCAGGTCTGAACCCAGGTCTGAAGCAGATGCCCCTGAATTGCATCACCACAGTCACCAGCGGAATTTGCCGGAAATAGAGCGGCTAATTCGCCAGGCTCAGCTACCGTCCAGGGCAGAGACTTGGAGCTTGGCAGTGTTTCGCAATTTGGCGATCGCCGAAGCCACAGTCCACGGCACAACCGTGGAAGAGGTCCACTTCCATGAAGTCGGAGCAGTGGACGCCATCGTCGATATCGTTGGCACCTGCTTGGGATTGGACTATTTAGATGTAGATGAAATTTACTGTTCAGCATTGCCCACTGGCGGAGGAACAGTTTGGGCTGCCCATGGACGTCTGCCCGTACCGGCTCCGGCGGTTTTGAAGCTTTTTGCCATGGGGCAGGTACCGGTCTATGGCACCAGCATTGAGCGAGAGCTGGTGACACCGACTGGGGCGGCAATTGCTATCACTCTCGCCAAAGCTTTTGGCCCACCTCCTCCCATGCGTCTCCAAACCATCGGCTTGGGAGCTGGAACCATTGATTTGCCCATCCCCAATATGGTGCGGCTCTGGATCGGCGAGCCTGACGCTCAGGCCCAGAAGATCAAGGTAAGGCAACAAAACCCGGCTGTGGCCGCTAATCCAATCCCATCCGCTCCGCCCCAAGTCCAACAGCAAGATCACGATGGCACGCCCACCAGCATCACCCTGCTACAAACTCAGTTAGATGATGTTTCTCCCCAGGCCATCGGATATGCGTTTGAGCAATTGCTAGAGGCGGGGGCTTTGGATGTGTTTACCCAGGCGATCGCCATGAAGAAAAATCGCCCCGGCATTCTCCTCAGCGTCATCTGTACAAATGACAAGATCAGCGACTGCGAAGCCATCCTCTTCCGTGAAACTAGCACCCTGGGCATCCGTCGTCAGGCTCAGCAGCGCAGTATTCTCCAGCGCCATTGGCAAACCGTCACAACAACTTACGGCCCCATTCGGATTAAGGTGGCTGGCAATAGTGACCATGGCGAAGACGTGAACGTTCAGCCCGAATATGAGGACTGTGCCGCGATCGCCCGTGCCCACAATCTGCCCTGGCGCGAGGTCCACCAGCTTGCTCTCCAGGCCTGGCATCAGTCCCAGCAATAACTCCCTTTCGCTTACAACCTCTTTTCTCCAGATTGCATGTCTTCTGAACCCACGCTCGAATCTAAGTCTGGGAAACCCAATTCGGAGCAAAAGAGCGCGATCGCATCAATCATTGGCACCCTCAAGCCCTACCTACGCTGGGTCATCTTGGGGCTGACCTTTTTTTTCATTGCCGCGACTCTGCGTCAGCATTGGCAGGATGTTTTGGCCTTGCGGCTGCGGGAGGGAGGATTGCGATCGCTCATAGCCGGTTTTGGCATCACGCTAATTGCCCATGTTTGGTCTGGGGCAGTTTGGGGTGGACTTTTGCGGAGCTGTGGGCAGGGACAGAGCAGTCGTTGGGCGATCGCCACCTACCTTCGCACCAACCTCGCGAAATACCTACCAGGCAATATCTGGCATTTTTACAGCCGCTTACAAGCATCGCGTGCCGTGGGAATTCCCACCGATCCGGCGCTGTTGAGCATTGTGCTGGAGCCCTTGCTGATGGCAGCGGCAGCACTGTTTTTGGCCTGCCTCACCTACCGCTTCTCGCCTTGGCAGGATTTGGTGCTGATTGCAATTTTGGTAGGGATTCATCCCCGCTTTCTCAATCCGGTGTTGCGCAAGACAGCGAGTGGCAAGGTCAAGGCTTTGCGGCGGCGCGGCGCAGCCATGCTGAAATCTCAGCCCGCATCTGAGTCTTCGCAAGGAGCAGCGGAGGCCCATCCCAATGAGCTACAACTTCAGAGCTATCCACTATTGCCACTTCTGGGTGAGTTACTGTTTGTGGCCTTGCGGGGGGGCGGTTTTCTGCTGGCGGTACAGGCCCTTTCAGCACTGCAAGTTGAGACGCTGCCAATTTTGGTGAGTGCTTTTAGTATTGCCTGGGTGATGGGGTTGGTGATTCCGGGGGCTCCGGGGGGCATTGGGGTTTTTGAGGCGGTGGCGATCGCGTTGCTTCAGGGACAGTTGCCTGCTGAGCAGGTGCTGGGGGCGGTGGCTTGTTATCGGTTGATTAGTAGTCTGGCTGAAGTCGCTGGGGCTGGATTGGCTCCTGGCTTGTGGCGAGTTGCGAAGGCTTGAAGAGGCAATGCACAAATCCATGAGGGCCAGCCCTCAAACTCCCGCCGGATGGGACGGGCGCGTCCCCTACGGATCACCCCTCCGATGCGGGCTGGGTTGCTTCACCGTTTGAGGTGAGTACTTTGGGCAGCGTTGTATTTCTGGGCGCTGTTCTGGGGTGGAGTGTCGATGATTGACCGCGAAGAGGTAAGAGCCTCTTCCCCTAGCCCCTACTCCTGAAGGAGCAGGGGGACATGAGGCAAGAACGAAGATGTGAGCCCCT
>CALIGI010000052.1 GCA_938021205.1 uncultured Pseudanabaenaceae cyanobacterium | reverse complement strand
GGGGCAATCAGATATTGAATAACTCCATAAATTCCCAAGAGCAGAATAGCCCATCGACAAAGCTTGGTTAAGACCTCGCGATAACGAGGATATTGTCGCCAATTTTCCGTAATGCTAAAAGCAAATAAAACAGGGCAGAGCCACTCTAAAGTAGCTTTAAATAAACTCAACAAATCAATGCCTTGATTCGCAG
The DNA here is from genome assembly GCA_938021205.1 of uncultured Pseudanabaenaceae cyanobacterium. Classification (GTDB taxonomy): domain Bacteria; phylum Cyanobacteriota; class Cyanobacteriia; order PCC-9006; family JAAUQQ01; genus JAAUQQ01. The sequence goes on along the minus strand of CALIGI010000052.1, from coordinate 55,484 downwards.
AAATGACACTTCCATACAAAACAGCCATCACAGGTAAAAGCAATGGAGACATGTTTGACCTCACCTGGAGCAATTGCTTGATCGCAGTGGGCAAAATGACTAAGCAAGTTAAATAAGGTGCCGCAAGCATAATACGGCTCGTATCAAAGCTACTGCTGCTATATTCCACAAAGCGAACAAACTCAGCAGTCCCAATCCAAGACCACCAGCAAAAGCCAAAATATAGCGGGCGACTATTTTTATAAAGATAGGTAGCCAACACAAAAGTAATCGCAGGATAAACATATCTTGCGACTACACCTAAGCCAGGCACAGCCAAACAAAGACAAACTAAAAGGAAAATATTAATCACAAGCCAGCACCACTTCTCCATCAAGTGCGCTGCGGAGCTGGAAGAAACAGATTCTATGCCATAGTTCATTGATGGATTAGTCATCGTTCTCCACTAATTAGAACTTAAATAAGTCTTCCATCCCAATAACTGCCCTCGCAGGGAAGCAGAGTACTTTGCCCAAGCAAATTCATCTCTCCGTAAAGAGAGACGAATCACTTGAACGAGCCCAACAGAAATACAGGTTCCAATCAAAAACATCCACATCGAAAAGAAAATTCTTTGCCAAGCTCGCAGATAGCGAAGGATCGCCAGAGTTTCGTTATGAACTGTATTTTTCCAAGCCTCATAGACAAACTGATTACGCTGGTCCTCATCAAATCTCTGGGCAGGATAATGATCCACCGCCACCGCCGGATCATAGATAATTTTCCAACCCGCTCGACGCACTGCCAAGCTAAAGGCCATATCATTGCGAACCTGAGCCCCCTGGCCCTTTAAGCAATCATCAAAGCGAAGAGACTCCACCGCATCACAGCGGTAGCTCATATTGGCCCCCTTGAGAATATCAACCTCACGGGCAGGCCCCACACCTTTATGGTGATTACCGATAAAGCGACCAAACCACTGCACCTTACCCACCACCTCTGATTCACTCGTATCCACCGTAGATTCATCTAAATGAACCCAGTCTCTTCCCCCTACCCCACCCACTTGGGGATTAGATTTGAAATGAGCTTCAATCTTCTCCAACCAATTAGCATGGGGGGCAGCATCATCATCTGTAATCGCAATGATGTCGCCCGTGGCAGCCGCCAAACCAGCATTCAATGCAAAAACCTGCCCAGGCTCATCTAGCGTTAGCAGCTTCAGGGGCAAAGCATCATGCTCAAAACTATCTAGAAACTCCCAAGTGACTGCATCGTTATCACGCACAGTCACCAGAATCTCCTCAGCCAAGCGCACCTGCTGCTTTAAGGCATTGAGACACCGCGCCAAATCATCAGGCCGCTTATAAGTTGGGACGACAACAGTTATTCGCATTGCCTTAGAAGCTCTGCTTCAAAAGAACACGCCGCGCCTTCACCTCAGCCGCAGGGAGCAGATTTTGCTTCAGCGTTGTAGGTCCCTTCTTCACAAACCAAATGCTATCCCACACACACACATGGTCAAACAAAGTTCGGGTCGCTAGGGTCACTGCAAACTTCGGATGATCATGGCCTGCAATCACACCACCATCCTTGATTTTGGGGAACCAAGCTTTCACGTCGTTACACACGGCATCGTAGGAATGGTCCCCATCAATGAAAATCCAATCAATGGAATTATCTTCAAACTGCTCAGCAGCCTTCACAGAATCAGCTCGTACAACTTTTAAGAAGTCATACCCAGCCATATTTTCGCGAAACTCCTTATAAATTAAGTCTTGCTCCAACGCATCCTTGACATCATAATCAGCGCAGATTTGTGAATCCCCCTTCCAGGTATCCACCGCAAACAGCTCCACTCCCTGTTTCTTCGCAAGAGCAGAGCAGATAGCATTAGAACTACGCCCCTTCCAGCTTCCCACCTCTACAACCTTAGCTTGATCAGGAACTGCACTAGCCATGGAATACAAGAAGGCCAGTTCGGTCTCAGTCATCCAACCATCAATCGTCAATGCCTTATCAATCATGGGGTATCTCCTATATCTCTATAATCAGTTGTAGCTTTAAGTAGTCATATATTGCAGAGCTAAGAAAGTAGATTTCCAAGCATATTGAGCCCCTTTCCAACCAGTACGTCGTGTTACTGCGAGCAGTAACTTGAGGGGGGCTAGAAGAAGGAAAGCCAAGCTCTTAATTAGAGACTTTTCATAAGTCCAATATGCCTTAAAAGTGGCATATAAACGAGAGGCTTCCACATAGGATTTATATTCATCTCGATTAACGGCAGATGGATAATGACGAACATAGAGTTCTTCACTATATTGAATGGAAAATCCGCAGGAAATGGCATGGCGGGCCATATCAATTTCCTCACAGCCATAGCGGAGTTTCTCATCGAAGCTAGCATCATCAAACAAAGCAGCAGGGAAGAAAGTAGCGTTAATAACAACCGCTCGATAGTCTCCCTCTGGCACAAGCCTTTGAAATCCCCAGAAATCCGGATTGTGAGGTGTAACCTTACGTCCTGGTTCAGACAAATAATTCATCTCATAGCCAGTCAACACAGTCTTTTGAGGTAAAACGGCCAGTGCCAACCGCGACTTCTCAAAGAAATCAACATCGACACAAACGTCGTCATCAATAAAAAGCACAAAGTCCTGGCTAAATGTAGCCAAGCAAGCATTGCGATTGGCACCTAGCCCCAGAGATGGCCCTCGCTGGTAAATCACGCCAGGATAGCGTTCAACCACAGCTCTTGCCGGAGCATTATCCTGACTATCATCGCTCACGATGATTTCTTCTGGAGGTTCTGCCGCTGAGCAAACGCTTTTAAGACATTTATCTAAATCATCAGGCCGATTATAAGTACAAATACAAAGACTAATCGTTTGACTCGTCATTTTCTAGCATCCTAAAACTCTAAAATTTGCCTAAATCAAAAATGTATAGCGACAACATGGGGTACTAAGTACGGGCCACAATCTTCTTTAACAATACAAAATCAGATCGCCGAAACCATAGGCTCGGAAACTTTACCTTCAAGCAGCGCGGAAAACTCAACCACAACCACGCGAGCCGTATCGTAGTCGAGATCAACGTCGCCACAGCAGCCCCCATTAACCCATAACGACCCGCCAAACCTATAGTCAACGGAATCCCCACCGTCATACCAATAACCTGCGTGACTGTCACGAATCCCGGACGTCCCGCAGACATATAAGCCTGGGAGAACAAGAGTGCCACCCCCATCAAAATAACCTCTCCTAGCAAAACCCGAAAAACGGATGCAGCCTGACGAAATTCATCACCATAAACAAAGCCCAAAATCCAGCCGCCACAGAGTCCTAAAACCATAGAAATCGGCAACATCAACAAAAGGCTAATCCGAACCGCTTGGGCCGTTCGAGCCAGGTTCTCCGACAATCCACAGGCAGAAGTTTTGGGAAACAGCACCGTTGCCATGGAGGCCTGCACAACATTCAGCATCCGCGAGAAACTAAAAGCAATGGTATAAAGCCCCATAGCACTCGGGGCCAAAAGACTCACAATCACAACTTGACTCAACTGCCCAGAAAGCGTGGTCAACAAATCTGCACCATAGGCTCGCAAGCCATAACTCAAGAGGCTTTGATAGTAAAACAAAGACAACGTCCAGCGAGGCTGATAATCTTGCCATAACCGCCGAAGCATCCATAAACTAATGGGCAACGATGGCAAGATATAAGAGAGCGCTGCTGTCACAGGTGTCAATGACTGTGAAACGGAAAAACAAACCAAGAAGAAGAACGTTACCGCAGGCAAAAAATAGCGTGATCGATTTGAAAAGGAAAACCGCTCCTCTGCATCAAAAGCAGCATTCAGCGTCAAAGAAACTAGCCCCGGTAAAGCTGCCAACATCAGCCACTGAGCAGTGCGAATCGTCTGAAAATCATAGGATTTCAGTGCTATCGGAATAATCACAATCCCAGCACAGATTGCCAAACAGCCACTCACCGCACTCATCAGCAGTGCCGCAGCAAAATACTCACTCCGCTTCTCTGGTGACTGCTTTACATAAAACACAAGTGCCCAGGGTAAGCCAAAGGTCAGCGACCCCGCCAACAGCTGAGACCATAGCAGCATGGCAGCCTGTTCACCTCGACCAGAAGCACCCAAAAATCGAGCGGTCAACATGCCGCACAAAATATTGAGCGCTAAAATCAGAAATCGAGCAAGAAACGTCTGAATTGTCGCAGAAGTGCTATCTTTCCCTTCTAATATCCATTTGACTTTTGCCTGAGCTTTCAACATAGAACCTGACATAGAGAAGCAACATAATTCTAAAATTTATAACAGGAAACACAGAAATATAACCTGACTCAAAGAGGCAATTAAACTAGCACAGCCTACTAAGAAAATCTCACAACAGAGTATAAATCCTGGGCAGCGATCGCGCGCTCACTCAGCAAAAAAGATACTGTAGAGTTTGGCATATGTTCCCCTCGCAAAACATTGATGAAAAGAGGTAGATCTACGAGTCGAGTCTCCCCAAGCTTCGCCAAGACAACAGGAACACCTTCTCCATCCAATGCAAAGCGCATTGATCGAAACAAATTCCCTCGCTCGCCCACAGACCATTCTCGGGAAAATACCTGGCCAGATGAAGACAGCAAGAGCAAAGTGATCAGCAACAGAAGAGGACTCAGCAACATCAAAATTGATGTTGCCCCAAACAGATTTATTGCTCTTCTGAGCAAGAGTTTTGGTCTCACATAGGAAGCCTGCAAACGACGCAAATAAATAGGTACTCCAGCAAGCCGACCTAATTCAGCCCAAAAGTACAATTCTTCTAAAGGCAACTCCGGCGACAGCAATAGCCGTGTCACAGTTGAATGCTCCAGACAAGCCAATAGTCGATCGCGATCGCCCTCCATCACCGCCGACACCGACTGTCGAAACGGATGGCAATCAATCGGGAAAATGATTAAGTGACGAGATCGCCACACAGCCCGATAACGAACCACCTGTAGGCCCATTTTTTGAACACTGCTCGCCCCCCCATGATGACTTGTCATCGAACCCGTTGTACCTGCAATCACTGGCTTAATATCCCTCATCATGCGGAATCTAACTCGATATCATCATCAAAAAAATCCAGGCAAAGCAACAGGGAAAATCACACAACAGCACATAATAATCAGCAAACCTCTAGCAAATTCTTAGCCCGACCCTACATAGGCATAAGGCTTTCGAACCTGCGAGACAGCATTTGCAACCACCCCAATCACATTGAGATGCTTCAAATTCTCCAACGTCTGACTTAGCTCCGTCTTCGTCAAACGATCCATCCGCCCCACCAGCAACGTGCCATCACAATGGGCAGACAACAACATCGAATCCACCATCCCCAGAGAAGGTGGAGCATCCACCACCACCAAATCATAACTAGCCTGGAAATGAGCAATTAACTGCCCTAACCGAGGCGCACTCAATAACTTTGCAGGGTCATCATGAAGCGGCCCCGCAGTCAAAACAGAAACCCCAGTACGACCATCATCAACTCCCGCAGGCATCAAATGCTCAGGCAACCGACCCGGCTCCATCAAATAAGTGGAAAGGCCTTCATCATTCGGCAAATCCATCAGCTTATGCAAACTGGGCCGCCGCAAATCCGCATCAATCAACAACACCCGACCATGAAGCCGCGCTGCACTAAACGCCAACCCCAGCGAAACTGTTGACTTTCCCTCTCCCGCCAAAGCAGAAGTCACCACCACCGACTTAAAGGCAGAACTCGAATTAAGCAACTGGATATTCTGATAGACCAAATCCATCGCCTCACGGAATTCAGGCCAACGCAACAAAGACTTCATGGCAGGAGCCAAAGCCTCCTGCCCCCCAAAAGCCTCCCGAGACTTGCGTCCAAACTCACTACCAGAAATATGCAATGCAGGCAGCATCCCCACCAGGGGGACCGGCACTTGCTTCTGCAACTCTTCTGAAGTATGCACCATATCATCCAAAGCCTCCCGAGCAAAAGCAGCCATGCCGCCCACCATCAAGCCAGCCACTCCCCCCAACAGCAAATTTTTCTGCCAATCTACTGGGCCTGCAAAACCTAGCAAAGGCTCTTCCACTACCTGCCAATCAAAACCACCTCGAGCAATCTCCAAGCCCAACTCTTGCTGAGATTTCAGCAATAGCTGCAACGTTTCACGGCTACTCTGAATCTCAGGTAACAGCCGTCCATACTCAGCCAGTAACGTTGGAAAACGAGCCAGCTCTGCTTCTACAACACGGCGAGTCTGCTGCAACGTCTCTTGCCTAGCCCGAGCAGTATCCAAATTAAGTCGAGCAGTGACCAATTGATTAATTAAATCAATTTCCGATGCACCCAACTGTCCCTGATAGAGCAAAGCCTCGGCATTAGCACCTTGATAATTCACATTTAACGCACGACTCAACTCCGCCGCTAACAGCTGCAACTGCTGCTGTCGCTGCTTCTGCAATAGATCCACCTGGGGAGTTATATCTTGGTAAAGCAACCGCTGCTCAATCAAAGCCAGCTCAGTTTGCTGTACCTGATTAAGCAACGACTGATAACGCGAAGATTGACTCAAACGAGAGGCTAACCGAGCCTGCTCAGGCGGCATTCCCACCTGCTGAGTCAAACTTCCATAGCGGCGCTGAAACTCATTGAGCTGAACAACATTGGCCCGCAACTCTTGATCCAAAGTATTCAGCATCTGCATCTGGGCTTGAGCCTGCTGCTCAGGATCAATCACCCCTTGGCCCTGACGAAACTGCTGCAATGCCGACTCCGATGCCTCAACTTGAGCCTTAACCTCCGGCAACTGTTCATTGATAAAAGATAAACCTCGCGTCAAACGCAACTGCTGCTGCTCCAGGTTGTAATCCAAATACACCTGCTTCAGAGCTTTCAATACCACCTCACTCTTCCTAGGGTCATTACTGGTATAGACAACTTGGTAAATCTTCGTCGCGATATTCTTTTTGCCATCCGCCACCTGGATAAGCTGTACTTCACGACGAAACTGATTCACGGCACCTGGATCATCCGGGTCCAATTCCGGATACTGATCCTGGAGAGAGGCCATGGCCCGGCGCATCAGCTCCGAACTACGCATCAAGCTGAGCTGAGTTGCATTATCAACAGCGACATTGGGATCAACAAAATCCCCACCATCGCTCAGCTTCTTACTCTGGTAATTCGACTCTACCAATAGCTGCATCGAACTCGCATAGGTGGGGTCCTGGCGAGAAGTATAGATAGCAGCCAAGCCCAGCGAAATCACCAGAGGAGCCAACACCCAAAGCTTGCGACGCAGCAACACCGAAAAGAGCTGACCATAGCCTAAATCACCGCCATCAGACAAGGACGATGCGACCGGATAAGGGCTTGCCTTAGATGCAATCATAAGAATCCTGAAGTCTCATCGAGCTAGAAATTCAAATACAAATTAGATAAATGAAATCGCTTTATACAGCCAATTCCAACCGAAATAAGTAACAATCCGGAGAGTCTAGAGCAAAGTCTCAACTCTCCCGTAGCATCGAAGGCCAGATCTATGTGAATTCTCATAGACCTCACAGCCATGTCTAGGCAGCTAAGCAGCGCTCCATCACAGTGTCGACATTCTCAAAAAAGACTTCCGTAGAAAACTTCTCCATCGCATAGCTACGAATATCGTCATAGTCCCAATCCACTCCCCTGGCTTTCTGCAATGCAGCGACGAGGGCTTCCGGACTTTGGCGATTGAAAAACAGTCCTGTCTTCCCTTGTTGCTGAGTTTCCAAGACCCCTCCAGCACCATAGGCAATCACGGGTGTACCACTGGCATTGGCTTCAATGGGAACCAAGCCATAATCCTCTAAGGCTGCAACAATCACAGCATTTGCAGTGGACATAAGCTCCTTACGCTTGGAATCACTCACATGACCGAGAAAGGAAATATTACCCATGGCACGCTTTTCCAGACGCTCCCGTTCCGGGCCATCTCCTGTAATGATCAGAGGCCAACCGAGCCAATTGAATGCTTCAACGATGACATCCATGCGCTTATAGCTAATCAAGCGAGCAGACGCTAAGTAAAAGCCCGTTTTTTGGCCAGAGAACGTGAATTGTCCCCCATCTACCGGGCAATTAATCACAAAGGCAGGCTTGTCATAGATATTCTCAATTCGATCAGCCACATTTTGGGAATTTGCAATGTACAAATCGGGCTCTTGAGCATACAAGAAGTCAACTTTACGCATCGGGGTAAACGCTTTATCTAAGATTGGTGTCAATCTGCGAAAAGGTCCAAATTCACGCAAATACGTCTTGGTGTCCCATAGGAATCGAGTCACATTGTGACAAAAACAAACATGCTTTGCGTCAGGTCGCTTACGGACTGCCTTCGCAAAACTAGTCGTATGACTAATGATCAAGTCATACTCACGCAAATCTAAAGAACGGAATGCAGAAAAATAGAGCGGTGCTAAGAAACGGAAATATTTATGGGCACCGGGCAGTTTTTGCAACCAAGTCGTGTGGACAGGGCGATCGCCAAAGTCAACACTCGTCTCAGGATTATAGATAGAAGTATAGATATCGGCATTGGGATACCGTTTAGCAAGCAATTCGAAAACACGTTCTGCGCCACCTGGCTGAGTCAGGAAGTCATGAACAAGAGCAACTTTCATAAGATGGCGGAGCCTCCACAAGGATCGCAACGACTCCAAAAGAGACGGAGAAGTAAGCGATTTAAATATGTAGCGAAACGTCATTCAAGGATCAGGAAAGTCGAGACACAAGCCGACAAAATGTATCCCGTGATACTTCGCAAAGGAGAATCACGGATGAGCAAAATGACTGAGATGGCTGTGAATTCGTAATTTATGGCCTTCCAGAAGACATCATTGAAAAGTAGACGCTCTTTCTAAACATTACCGAGTAGGCAACCTGACTGACCGTATTATCAACCGTATCAGAGTAATTATCTACACATTGTCTCGATTTTAACGCTTCCTTCAAATTAAAGTAGTTTTTCTCTCTAAATAGATTTTAAGGGAAAGATTTTGGGCAAGGCTCGTCAGCACAATCCCACGGCATTTCGAGCATTGGACATCCCCAGCGCCAGCGAGGTCACCGCCTTTCTAGCCAAAAATGACCTGCCATAGCACTCACAAAACAAATCGTTTGTGAAGCTTAGCCCAGCCCAAAGCATCATCAGGATTCAGAAAGGCCTCTCCTGGGCGATGAAGCAACCCTGAACCTTAGGCGATCGCCAATTCCAAATATCCAGCGGCAACCAAAGCCTGAATAATTTTCTGCACAGATTCCGCAACTGTATCCTCATGGGTAGGGCAAGTCACCTCCGGCGCAAGAGGCGCTTCATAGGGATCATCTATTCCTGTAAACCCCTTAATTTCCCCAGAGCGAGCTCGCTGGTACAGCCCCTTTACATCTCGCTGCTCGCAGACCGACAGGGGCGTACTTACATGGACCTCCAAAAAGTCGCCAATTTGCTGGCGAACCTCATCCCGGACAGCCCGATAAGGAGAGATGGCCGAGACTAAAACAATCACACCATTGCGACTCAGCAAATGAGCCACAAAGCCAATGCGACGCACATTAATATCGCGATCTTCTTGGCTGAACGTCAGGCCCTTACTAAGGTTCTCTCGAACCACATCACCATCCAGGACTTCCAACTTGCAGCCCAGGGTCTGCAACTCTTGCTCTAAGGCCTGGCAAATCGTTGTTTTGCCAGCACCGCTCAACCCCGTCAACCAAACCGTTACGCCACGATGTTGCATATTCTCCCGAAATGCCTCTGCTGTAGGTCAATGGAAATACTAGTTTTAATTGTATCGGATACTGCTGAGGAGCCCTGACAAGAGGGCAGTACAAACAAAGCCTAATAGCCTAATTTAATGTTCGTTCCTAAGTGATATGGCCGTAGCTAGATCTCATCCAATCAATCTTCATAATGCATCTAAACACTTGCCTAGAAAGGAAACATCAGCGGCGTAAGCCACAGGGTCACCAGCGCAAAAATGAGGCTGAGGGGCAAGCCAATACGAGCAAAGTCCGTAAACCGATAGCCCCCTGGTCCATAGACCATGAGGTTCGTCTGGTAGCCAATAGGCGTTACAAAGCTGGCTGAAGCGGCCAGCATAATCGCAATGACAAAGGGCAGCACATCCACACCCAGGAGTTTCGAGATTGCCAGCCCCACGGGAAACATCAACGCAGCAGCAGCATTGTTGGTGATCATTTCCGTGATCACAGCCGTGGCAAAATACACTGCCGCCAGAGCAAAATGAGGGCTAGAGCCTGAATGTTGCAAGAGCAAGTTTGCTAGAACCTCCGCCGCACCACTCACCTCCAAGGATTTACCAATGCCTAGGGCAGCCGCAGTAATGAGTAAAACTCGCCATTCCACTGCTTGCAGCAGCCGATCCGTGGCACAGCAGCCAGTTAACAACATCAAAATGGCGGCGGCAAAGGCAGCCTTGAGTAAGCCCAAGCCGCCGAGGGTCGCTGCCAAAATCATGAAGGCTAGGATTGCGATCGCCAAAGGAGCCCGCTCATGGCGCAAAGGTTCAGAATTGGGAATACCGCTCACCAAATAAAAATCTTTGGAGAGTCGCTGCTGCTCTACAAACTTCGCCGGGGCCTCAAGCAACAAAGCGTCACCGGGTTGTAGCTTGATGTCACCAATTTTGCCCGTCAACCGCTCACCATTGCGGGCCACAGCGACCACCACAGCACTATACCGACTGCGGAACGAGCCACCCCGAATAGTCTTACCTACCAAAGGGCAAGTATTGGACACCACCGCTTCAATCATGCAACGCTCCGTACGGGGAACATTGAGCTTAAAAGCCTGGTTGGTGGCAGGCTGCAAGCCGCGAATGCGCTGCAAGTCCACCACCGAATCCACCACCCCCACAAAAATCAGTTGATCATTGGGCTGTAGCTTTTCCTGGGGACTCACTGCGGGTAAAAGCATTCCCCCACGGGAAATTTCCGCCAAGAATAAATTGGGTAAATGGCGCAATCCCGCCTGCTCAATCGTCTTGTTTATTAGAGGACTATCAGGCGCAACCACCATTTCCACAGTGTATTTGCGTGAATCATCATTCTCACTAATCGCAGGCTTACGATTGGGCAACAGCCATCGTTGGGCCAAGAGCAAATACACCACCCCCAACATCACACAGGGCAAGCTCACCCTCGTAATGTCAAACAGCCCTAAGCCCGGATGGTCCGTGGAAGCAATCAACATTCCATTGACAATGAGATTAGTACTTGTACCCAGTAACGTCAGTACTCCTCCAAAAATAGCCGAATAGCTTAGGGGAATCATCAGCTTAGACGGGCTCAAACGCAGCTTATAGGCCCAATCCCCCACAATGGGAATGAACATCGCCACCACCGGGATGTTATTCAAAAAAGCGCTCATCAACGTGACCGGAAACATTAACCGCACCAGGGCGGAATGAATCCCTTGGGGGCGACCCAGCACTTGAAGGGAAATCCAGGCCAAGCCCCCCGACTGCTGAAGACCCGCGACAATCACATACAGCACACCAATCGTGACCACGCCAGTATTACTAAATCCTGCTAGGGCCGTTTCGGTCGTCAGCACCCCGCTAATGAGTAGAATCCCTAGCCCTGAAAGAAAAATCAGCTCGGTGGGCAGTTGCGTCGCCAGGCTCAAGGCAAAAGCAGCGAAGGCCATCGCCAGGGAAAACCAGCCCTGCCAGGTGAGCTGGCTCAAGAGGTCTGGATAGATCCAAATCATTGTGACAAGCGCGATCGCACCCAGCCCAAAAACAAAGGTGGCAGGCCGCCAACTAGACCGTCGCAGCCACAGTTGCCAGCGCCACAGTTGCCGCAACATACGATGGAAAACAGTCTCATGTTCTAGTCCAGGAGAATCGCCAGCAGAAGCCAGGGCGTGAGACTCTGAGTCTTTAGATTGAAATTTCATAGGCACAGCTAAGGGCTGAGCCGTTCGGCCGGGCATGAAACCCTAGGGGACAAAACGGCTGTCCTGGGCGGCTCTAAGCGGTGCCATAGAGCACAATAACGATCTACGTTACTTAGAAGATGGGCAAATCTCATACACATTGCCATCCCATGGGTTTAATAATCCCCCTGATGACTGTATTACGCGATGAAACCAGCGCTCTCATAGCCGCGCCAATACAACATTATGCACTGCGGATCAGCGTCCTCAAGGCGGCAGGCTATCTTCTCTCAGAGGAATAAGCCAGGTATGGGACTCACAGCAGAAAACAATCGAGTTCGCAGTAGCGGAAAGCGATGCAGCAATTCGAAACAGGCAAGAGTCAGTCGCTCCCAGACAAACAGAGCGCTATCCCCACGATCAATCAAATCTGAGCCGCAACGCTAGGGGCAAAACACATCATCTCCTTGAAACACAAAAGCGGAGGCTGCAAGATTACAGCCTCCGCTTTAAAGTCAGACCTGGATCGTATGACTAGTTATTACCAAACAAGCGGAAGATATTGAAAATGCCCGTAAATGGCGTAGTAATCCCACGGATAATCTCAGTCGTCGTGCTGAAGCTAGAACGATCGACAAAAATACTATCCCCATCACGCATCGCTGGGTTCTGGTCTGAATCCACATCCGCAGCCAGATCCACCTCAATTTTCTGCTTCGTCACAGAGCCATTAGGGTTGAGACGCAGTAGCGTCACCTTCCCCTTCCGCGCTCGCTCATTAAAGCCCCCCGCAGCCAGCAGAGCCTGGTTCAGCGGCGTATTTGGAGGAAGCGTTATCTGACCAGGGCGATCAACCTCACCCGCAACAGTGACATCAATTTCGTCTGGGGAGAAGCTTGCCGAAGCCACTTCACTAATCTCAGAATCATCTAGCGCCGAGGCGGCCATAATTTCAATCGTGTCACCATCCTGTAGTGGCAGATCTTGGCGGAAATCCCCGTCTTTGAGTAGCTTCCAGAAGTCAACCTTTAGCTGCTGTCCAGGGCCGGTACGCGTGGTACGCTTCAGCACAATATTGCGGACATCAGCAGATTGAGTAATTCCCCCCGCAGTCTGAATTGCACGGGTGACCGTCGGCACTTGGAGAGAAATGGTATTGCCCTGGGGATTTCGGAAAGATTCTCCGGTCAAGGTGTAAGGGCCAGGACGGTTGACCTCACCAATAACGGAAACCTGAAGCGGACGATCCGGTGGCGTTGCAAAGGCAATATCTGACATGCGCCAAGCGACATCCATATCAATGCCGTTGCTGGGCGGCACAAAAACGCTGTCGCCATCGCGGAGACGTAAGTCTTGATTGATATCGCCACGATTCACTAAGTCCCACAAATTAACGGTCACCGCATTAGCAGTACGACTGTAAGGATTAGGGCGAAGAATAACAATGCGGCTCAGATCAGCAGACTGGGTTACGCCCTGGGCCAGCATTAGGGTTTGGGTCAAGCTCGGAATCGTACCAGCAGTCGTCCCATCCCCCGGACGTAACGTGTAAGTTCCTGGGCTTGTAACCTCACCAGCGATCGCCACGGTAATCGGCCTAGCCCGCTCCAATCCCACTGTCACCACAGGATATCGAAGAATGGAGGCAGCCCTTGCAGAAATAGCCTTCTCAGTGAGCGCAAGCGTCTGCCCCCGCACGGGTACGGAGCCCATCTGGGGAAGATTGATGGTGCCATTGGGTAAGACCTGGAATTGACCACTCAATTCCGGCACATTGAAAAAGTTAATCTGGACTAAATCTCCAGGCCCCAGAAGATAGTCCTCGTCAGCATAAACAGAAGGATCAACCGCGCGAGCTTGAGTCGCAGAACCCAAACCATCAGGCAACGTCTGGGAAGTATTGGCTTGATTAGAACCAGACGTCCGATCATCCACGAGCTGCGCCGTAGCCGCCAGAGGCATCGTCACCAGAATTGCTAGGCCTAGAGCCATACCTCGACCCAGACTGCGAATAGATTGAAAGGAGTAATTATGCTGCATGTTTAATTCTGTACGTCTCCCGGAGCCGCTCTATATACTTAGAAAGCCCGCTTGAACGCGTTATATAACTTCTCGTCAAGAGATAACTTTAGCCTCAAGTGTATTCGACGGCGTTAGCCATCGCCACAGGTCTCCAAGCCGCGTGACTTCATTCAATCTTTATGACGAAGTGAAGAAGATGCAAGGAGGCCAAACCCATTACTGAATCTAGGATTCAGTGATTTCACTACTAACATTTCTTGGGCCATTTCTGCGTTCCGGATTATTTGGCTAATCTTGCTGATCTTGAAGCTAGCAGTTGAAGTATTGGTTATGACTAGGCGTTATAGAGACAGCCCGGCAATTCTTCGCGACACTAGTCAACGCAGTCCAAGTTTCTTTGGAATGCGCTTTGGCACAGACAGAGTTCTAGTAAATTCCCCAAGGCTTAATTTAAGCCCTTGTATGCCAGTCTGCTCCTAACTTCAACAGATTGTTCAAGGCCTACCCAAGAGGGTTTGGACGACAGCTCTTCTGCTTAGAATCCAGCCAAAATGGGTACCGTGTTGAAAGGGGCAGCCACAATAATTGCCAGTTGCATTAGCAGCCTGGCTTTGTTTGATAATTCCACGATATTGATGCTGAATCTGCGTCATTGCAGGAGCCTAAGTTAATGAGTGATTCGTTTAATTCGCCCAATCAACTCTGCCTGGAGACATCCCAGGAGTCGGCTCCAGAGCCAAATGTCCCTGCAGATCAGACTCAGCAAGCGGATTCTGCTTCCAGCTCTATTTTGGAAGCTTTTGAAGAAGACGACTTTGAGTACCTAGAGGCAGAGGAGCTAGATGCAATGGAATCGCCAGATAGCGAATCCAGCCTTGGGGAAGAAGCCTCTTTTGAAGTCATCGCAGATTACGTCGAAGCAGCAGTCACACCAACGACCATAGCGTCCTTCACATCCGAGACGGATTCCGTTGTTATAAGAAGTCAAGCAGAGGAGTCGCTTGAAGCGGTCCTAGACTTGAACCAAGCCATTAATACTGAGACTGATGCCATCAACGCTTTGAATACAGGCCTTGGGGAACCAGCTGCGGATGAAGCAGAAGACTCTACATTTGAAGCGGGGAGTGATACTGACGAAAATGCAGCGGACCGTGATGGAATTGCTTTAGATACAGAGAGTATTGAGATCAATACCGATGCAGGAGAGGAAGAGATTACAGAATCATTCACGGCTCCAGTAGAAGTCGTTGACGTAGAAATTCTGGAATCCCAAGAGCAAGAGCGCTCCTATGAAGTTCACCAGGATGGAAGCCTAACCTATTTCCAATATTTCCTAGACGAAGAGGAATCCGGCTCTGGGGACTGGCGTGGCGAAACGGAGCGTTCGCCTCGTTCTTTCGTCTCCGCCACAGCAGTCGGGGTTGGTGTCCTGGCCGCGACCTTTGGGGCCGGGCTACTCATGGCTGAAGCGACGAATCGCAACAGCATTAGTGATAGCCAGAAAAAGGGGACTGAAACTCAGGCGAAAGCCGAAGCTGAGCGTAAGGCTAGTGAAGCTTCAGAACTTGCCAAAGCTTCTAGTCCGGAAGCAACTGTACCAGATTGGTCTACCACTCAAAAGGCTGTAGCAGTCTCTGAAGGCTCCGCGACAGCCAATCCAACCCTAGGCTCTTCCGCAGCGCTTCTGAAGAAAAGTAAGTACAGCCCATCAGCCTCTAGCGCCACTAGTAAGCTTGCCCCTCTCGCCCAGTCTTGGGGTGCATCGATTACACTTCCTTCCGCAACCTCACCCATCGTTTCGTCTCCCATCGTGACCACGGCGAGTTTGCCAACGCCAACCACTACTCCAGTAGACAGATCGGCTCTCCAGCCCGTGCCCATCTATCAGGTCACTCAACCCTCGAGCATTACGACGTCCTCGGCAGCCTTACCTAGCCCTCCGATCGTAACGGCAACTCAGCAAGATGAACAAGAGTTGCGATCGCGTCTGGATACCCTACGCGATCGCATAGCAGATCCCATTGCTTCAAGTACCGTCCCCACCACCACTGATGGCAACCTCTTGGCTGGCCCCGATGAGCGCTGGGTTGGTACTGTTCCGAACCAAGTGAATGTGCCGCTCAATGGAAGTGAAACCACGCTGGGCAATGCTCTGGAGTCTCCCAGGCAACCCAACTTGACAGATTCTCCCTACGTTGGTGCGACTGTCGCAAGCACCCCCGTAACGACGCCATCCGATGCAGCTTCAGCGAGCGCGACGGCATCCAGCTCTGTTGCCGCTGCTCCCCTGGATTTGAAGCCAGTCGTGCCACCTCACCAAGCTTCATCCCTAGAGCAGAAAATTGTTGCACCTGTCGCAGGTCTCCTGGCAACTCCTGTGGTACCCGCCCAATCTAAACCTCTGACTCCTCGGGCATCTGTAACGCCGCCCCATGCTCCGAAGCAGGTCACCCAGACGTCCCCCTCTGGAGCAACTCAGGCACGCATGGCCATGGAAGTGATGCCTGGCGCGATCGCCTTGGAAGTCATCCCCCCAACATTGTCCACTCCTATTCTTCCCTCCCCAGTTTCGAGTCCTGCTTTCATTACAGGCAACTCCGCTTCCAGAGCTGTTTCCCCAAAAGTGACCCCACAGGTCACCACTCCAGCAACTGAAATGGCTCCGAAGCACCAGGGCATCACAAGCATCACAGAATTGACTGAGATTCAATCCTCTCGCCCCCTCGCCCTCAGTCGCAGCACCGCCCGTGAAGCCCTAGCCAATGCTGAACGCCTAGACCAGTTTCGCGTCTTACCCCTCACGGTGAGCGAGTACCAGCGCCTCTGGCAAGAAAGCGGCAATGACGGCACCTTCGCGCCGGTTCATGGCTTCGTGGACTACGGCCAAAACGTCATCGCCATTGTAGTGACTCGCGGCGAAGTAAACGAAGTCAGCTCTGCCACGCAAGGGGAGACCCATAAGCGCGTTGGTGAAGGGGACAAATCATGGTTCGTTGAGGTTTCAGCTCAATCCTCCCAGCCTGTAGAAACTGTGAGCCGTAGTTAGGCTACTGACAACGATCCAAGACAACTCCAACCATCACATCACTTAGGGCATTTGCAGTCTGCCCAAGCGATCAAATACTTGCCGTAATGTCAATAGCAACCTCCTGATCAGTGAGGGCGTTAGGGTACATCCAACAAGCAAGAGAAGGCGAGGGAAATCAATTTCCCTCGCCTTCTCTTTTTAGGCCTCTGAATTCAATTGCTCTGGCTCTCTATCCTTAAACATCCCTCAATACAGCCCTCTCAAAATAGCCCCCTTCAAAGCTAGGGCTGCTTTCAGTAAGTTACCGCTCATCAAACCACTGACACCATCCAGAATTTGCACCACTTCTTGCTCAGGAGCCAACTTTAAGGCCGGAGCCAGGGCCGCTTGAGCTGCTCTGGGACGTAGGCCGTAAAGGTTAACAAAACTGAGGTAAGCATGAACATAGGGGTTGTCACCGTCCAATTCAGTTAACGGCGTTAAGGCCGCGATCGCCCCATCCACATCCTGCTGCAAGACCTGGGCTAAAACCAAGCGATAACGCAGCGATCGCTGCGCATCATCAGACAGCCCTGGCTGCTCCAAGCGATAACGCAGCGCAGTCTCTGCCTGGGCCACATAGTCTTGCCGTGGCGCATATTGATTCACTCGTGCCACCTCCCCAAAGGCTGGACCTAGCCCATCGAGACCCTGGGGCATGAGCTTGGACCATTCCCCTAATTGAGTCACCCAATCCAGCTCGGGGGCGGGTGTCGCCTTAGCCTGGGTATCCAAGGTGAGTACAACCTTGGGCACTTTGAGGCTAGTAACCTGGCCGGTAAGCCGGTCGATATACTGCCCCGTGAGCTGATATTGACCTGGCTCGGCCTGGGGCAACATGGCGAGACGTTCTCGCAATTGCACCACGGTTTGACTCGCCCGCTCCAACGCTTTTGGATCATTCTCGGCGGGGGTGGCAGGCGCTAGGAGAAATCCCATTCCTGGCGTGTGATCGTGAAACCAGCGATCGCCCAAGACACTTTCTCCAGCGGCCAGGGTGTCCCTAAATTCTGCTTCAGAGGCTGCATCTTCAGAAACGAAGGTGACATCCTGGGGGGGCACAACAGCGGGGATATTCGCCCCCACCTGGCGAGGTACAACAGGGCCGCCATCCAGCTCCAGCGCTGGAACCTGGGCAACGACACTTGGCGTCTCCAGTCGCTGGTCCGAAGCAGTTTTCCCCTTGCCATCTTGAAGCGGACCGTTCTTCAGTGGCTCCCAGGTCAGAGCCACCACAGCATTCTGTAACTCCGCAATAGGACCGACCCAACGATAGGTCACAGCCAAGGGCTGGTTCGGCGGGGCAATGCGGGGCAACTCCACATCCACCAACTGGATCGGAGCAGCGTTGGAGTTTTGACGGCTGTGGCTGGGGAGGCTATTGCTAGGCTCTACCACGATCCAGGGCTGCTTGCGATGAAACAGCTTGAGCTCGCCCCCCTCGGGATGGGGCCATTGGCTGGTCAAAATGAAGTCACCGCCCGATTCAACCTGCTGGGTCATCAGCGGTTGGGAGGGGGGAATAGATCCCTGATCGCCCGTTTTGGTCAAGAACCAATTGAGCGATCGCCCATCTTGGAGCACCTGGCCTTCCTTTACTCCCACCTGACGACCAAAGACTCGAAAGCCCTGCTGGGCACCCAAAAAACTGATGTTGTGCTGATTGATCGTCGGCGTTGACGGCAACACTCCCAGGGTATTTTGCAGATAGGGTTCTGCCTGAACCATGGTTTGAATGATCTCTCGGTGGGGCCATTGAACGCCCACCGCTGGGGGATAGGCTGTACCAGCGCTGACCCTCTGGAGGGCAGCCTGGGCTTGGGGGCGGCTGGAGAGAAGCGGCAGTGGAAATAAATTAACCAGCAGCATCAGTGCTGAAAGCGCGATCGCCCCCCGAGGCAGCCAACGCAACCGGGGCGGATAAAAAGTCATGCCCCTAGCGAGGAGTAAAGACAGCCCCGGCAAATAAGCCAAACCATAGCGCGCATCCTTATTCGGATTGAGGCTGGCAAGGAGATAGGCTCCCAGAATAAAAACGCAGGGCCAAATTAAAGTGATTGAATGCTGCTTGCGCTTGGGCTCAGTCACCAAGCCCTGCTCACGGCTAAAGGCATAGGGCGGAGCAGGAGGCATCACCGCCTTGCGGGGGCTTCGCTTACGTAATAACAAATACAGCAGCAGGCCCAGCACCGGAGCGATCAGCAGCGGCCAAGATAGCTGACTGGGCAACTGCTGGAGATAATAAAGCCAAGCTTCCGGACTGAGCAGAGAGGGATCTCCCTCCTTCAGCGCAGAATCCACCGTGGCCCGCTTGCTCGAAGATAAGATCAGCAGCCAGTTGGGTGCCACCCAGGGCCGCAGTATCAGCCCCGTAATCAATATTGCCAAGGCACCTTGGAACAATCTAGCCCAGCGCAACCGCAGTAACGCTGTCCCCAAGACCCACAACAGCGGCATCAGAAGGAATAGAGCCGCAGTTTGCTTCACCAGGATTGCGAGAGCTAAAGCGACGCCTGTGGCGATCGCCCCCAACCAGCCCCTAACACTCCCCCAGCCCTGACGACTGCCATGCCATAGCGTCATCATCCACCAGGCAAACGTAACACTCGCCGCCAGGGGATAGTCCAGCAAATACTCCAGTCGCAGCCGCGCTAGCCCAGGCATCACCACACAAATGGCCGCCGCCCAAAGGCCCACCCTCGAACTCACCGGGCGGGGAAAAAGGCAACGGGCCAGTCCGAAAGTCGAAACCAGCAAAATGGCACTAAACAACAACTGCACCAGCAGCGCCGTATCGCCACTGGGCGACCAAACCTGAAAAAAGGGCAGAGTCGCCAGATAGGTCAGGGGCGGAATTTTAGGGGCCAATTGCCAAAACTGAGTCCACCAGTCCGGGCTAAAGCGTTCGGCAACCTGAGCCCCCACTTGATTCCCCAACTGGTTCCATAAGGCCCAGTAGTTCATTGCCCCATTTAAATAGTCCGCCTGGTCCCAAGCGGGCATGCGATTGTCCAGCAGTAACCAGAAGCGATCTACCACCGCGCTGACCAGCCAAAACAACAGCAGCAACGCGGCAGTCTTCAGGGGAGAGGGCGATCGCCAAGAAAGTCGATCGCCCCGGGTTCTCCCAGGTCCGGCTACTGGGGAAGAACCTGGGCGATGGGGCCTTGCCTCAGCAAAAGGCAGTCCCGAGGTCGACTCGTCGGGCGACTGGGAGGGCTCTCCCCGACGAATGGACTCCAAATCCTGGGGAGGCCTGGAATTGCCATTACGAAAGCCATTTCCATTGCCGTTCAGGGACACACCGGGGTGGCCATTGGACTGATGATTGTAATTTCCATTCGAGCGCCCTGGCTCATTCCCGGAATCCTCCGATGGGTCGTGGTCATCGGAATCTGGCCCTTGCATGGCAAATCCTGTCAAAGCGCAGTTAGCCTTGCTATTTTCCCACTCGTGTCCCCGATTCCCAAACCCTCAAGCCGCTGCCACCTCAAACCAGCGTCTTGGCTCACCGTCTCTCGGCCCTACACCGAGCACCCCCATTCCCCACCTCGAAGGAAACGCCTACACTGAAACAATTGTGAACGAATGTAAAGTCTCCATGGTTTCCTCTCCCCGCGTTGTCGTCATCGGTGCTGGCATTGGCGGACTCACCGCCGGGGCACTACTGGCCAAACGAGGCTATGGGGTCAAGATCTATGACCAGGCGATTGTCCCTGGGGGCTGTGCGTCAACCTTCAAACGCCGAGACTTCACCTTTGACGTGGGAGCAACCCAGGTGGCAGGACTCGAACCCGGTGGCATTCACCAGCGTATTTTTCAAGAATTAGGCATTGACCTGCCCGAATCTCGCCCCTGCGATCCAGCCTGCGCCGTGTTTTTGCCCGGAGAAACCGAGCCCATTTCCGTCTGGCGAAATGTAGAGCAGTGGAAAACAGAGCGATCGCGGCAGTTCCCCGGTAGCGAGCCCTTCTGGAATCTCCTCACCAAACTCTTTGAAGCTAGCTGGGACTTCCAGGGCCGCGATCCAGTGTTGCCCCCTCGCAGCCCCTGGGATCTGCTGCAACTCGCCAAGGCCCTGCGCCCCGAGACCCTGATCACCATTCCCTACACCTTCTCCACCGTGGGGGATGCCCTGCGCCTGTTTGACCTCGATCAAGACCTGCGGCTGCGCACCTTCCTGGACATGCAGCTCAAGCTTTATTCCC
This sequence comes from uncultured Pseudanabaenaceae cyanobacterium, assembly GCA_938021205.1. GTDB lineage: Bacteria > Cyanobacteriota > Cyanobacteriia > PCC-9006 > JAAUQQ01 > JAAUQQ01. The sequence goes on along the minus strand of CALIGI010000052.1, from coordinate 34,245 downwards.
AGGTAACAGCGGAGGAGACCGCTCTGCTCTATGCTGCGACCGCCTTGGCCGTATCCCAAGAGCCCCAAGGGTTATTTCACCTCGAAGGCAGTATGCAAGTTTTGAGCGATCGCCTCGTCACAGCCCTCAAAGCTCATGGCGGCGAACTCCACATGGGCCACAAGGTCGAAGCCATTCACAGCAACGGACAACGCCATGACAAACGCCCCCAATCCGTCACCGTCAAGCAGATCAGAGGGGGCAAGGGCCAACGGGGCCAAACCTTGACTGAGCCAGCCGACCACGTCATCGCCAATGTCACCGCCCAGGACATCGTTCACCTGATCGATCCCGCCGCAAAAGCGAAGCCGCTGGTCAAGGGATATGGCGATCGCATTAAACAGCTCCCCGATGGCTCTGGAGCTTTTGTGCTCTACCTCGGCGTGGACCGAACTGCCATCCCCGAAGGCTGTCCGCCCCACCTGCAATTCCTCTACGACTACGCAGGCCCCATCGCCGAAAACAATTCCCTCTTTGTCTCCGTCAGCCATCTCGGCGATGGTCGTGCACCGGAGGGCAAAGCCACGATTATTGCCTCATCCTTTACCGATGTGGAGCGTTGGTGGAGCGGCAGTGAAGCGGAATATAGCGCCTTAAAACAGGAATTTACGAAGGAAGCGATCGCCCGCCTCAGCAACTACTTCAACCTGTCTCCCAAGCACATCCTCCTCTGCGAAACCGCCACCCCCCGGACCTTCCATAAATACACAGCCAGAGAAAGAGGGATCGTCGGCGGCATCGGCCAGCGCATCCCCACCTTCGGCCCCTTCGGCTTTGCCACCCGCACACCGCTCAAAAACCTCTGGCTCGTCGGCGACTCTACACACCCGGGCGAAGGCACCGCTGGGGTCAGCTACAGCGCCCTCACAGCAGTCCGCCAAATCGATCAAAGCCGCCGCTAAGCTAATCCTGCATCAACCCATCCCCCCTTTCTTAAGGCAACAATCCCTCAGAAGGCAATGGGGGTGGCTCTGGTGGAGCCGCAGCCTCATCCAAAGGCTCAAAATACTCTGGCTCTGGCTCCGGAGCGACATACTCCACTTCAAGCTGAGGTGCTGGAATGAAATCCGGCTCTGGAGCAACAGGCTCATAGTAAGGCTCTGGGGCAGGCTGAAGTATTGCCTGCCAACTATCAATGCGAGCCTGGGCCGCACCATAGGAGTCCGTCCAAGAGGGCACCAAGCGGGCTATATCAATAGCCGCATAAAGATCCACATTGGCCTGGTCAATGGCAATTTGCAGTAACCGATTACTCCAAGTGGCAATCTCCAAATTCGCGTCATAGCGCAAGCTACTACTGACCGGCACCCGGTCCGCTGCCTCAATCGCCCTCAAGAGGGAATCCGGATTCCAAGCATCCTCCGCATAGCCCCGAGCCTGAATCAGGCTACTCTCTGAATCCACCCGTTGTTTCCAACCGGCAATTGCATCCTGAGCCTCCCCCGAAAGGGCCCGGCCCGAGCCAATTTGCTGGGCCGCCGCGATCGCCCCTGGCAAGTTACCAGAAGAAGCCAAAGCCCGCGCCTGGGCCAAGAAAGGTTGATCCTGAAGCCATTGCAATTTCTCACGCCAGTCCGCCGCCCGAGACTGGGCACTGTCATAGAGCGCACGGCCTCGGCCAATGCGGTTCGCTTCATAAATTGCAGCTTGGTAGGCCTCCGCTGTGGCCGACCGGGCCAGTTGCTCAGCGCGGTCCAAAATGGGCTGGTCTTCCTGGGTCTGGATCGTTGCGCTCCAGTCGCTAATCATCGCCCTGGCATCGTCATAGCGAGGATTGGCATCAGGAATCAAAGAGGCTTCAGCGATCGCCGCCACAAGGCTAGGAACAGTCCCCTGGGCCGCCAGTTGCTCAGCCTTCTGCAAACGGGCTAGGTCTTTGATCGCCAGTTGCCAACGGCTAATCAGCGTCTGAGCCTTGCTGTAGTAAGGACGATCTAGCCCAATCTTCCGAATATCAGCAATGGCAGCTTGAATATCAGAAACACGGCCCGTCCAGGTACGGGACTGGGCACGAGCAATGGTACGGAAGTCCCGAACCTCTTTTTCCAAGTTGGCCTGCCGAGGCACATTATCGAGAACCTTTAAGGTCTCGCTGAGATCCTTGGCGTCCAACGATTTCTCAGCGAGGGCCATCAATTGCTGCCCATAGCGAGCCAGGGCTCCCTTAGCAATGGGATAGACGCGACTCTTGGGAGACACCGACCCCGCCAGACGAACCGCCTCAATCACGCTATTCGCATCGCCCTTATCAGCCAAAGCCTTGGCTTTAGCAAGGACGCTATTGGTACCGCGTACCTCTTGGACCTGGGCGCTAATTTCTTCGTATTTTGCGGTGCGCCAATAGCGATTGTTAACGGACAGGAGCAGGGTTGCAATCTCAGCAGCCTGATTCCATTTTTGGTTGATAAGAGCCTTTTCAGAATCGGAGAAAATCGTCTCGGCCTTCTCCCAGGTCTTCTTCCAGCGCTGGCTACGGCGCTTCATGAAGTCTTCAGGACATTCGCTATCGGCGCATTCTAGACGGTCGTAAGGAATGCGCTCGGCGGTTTCCAAAGCCTCATCGAGCTGACCCTCTTGAAACAGCTCCTCCGCCACATCCATGAGTTCCGTCGACCAGCGGCGGATATTGCGATCCACCATGGGACGCAGGGGATGGTCCCCAGGCAGGGAGTCCACCAGCGTAATCGCATCCAGCAATCCCCGATGGTCCTTATTCTCCGCAGCCGCCTGGGCGCAATACACCCGCAACGAAGCCGAAGCCAAGGGCCAAAACACCCTGGGACATTCCAAAGCCTGGGGCAAACGCACCAGGGAAACAAAGGCCAGTGCCCCGGAAGCTGTGACACCTCCCATGGCCAGAAAAATCCACAGTTGCCAGCTCACCAAGACCCGCGTTAACCAGCTGGGGGGGCTTGGACTACGCCGAGCCGGGGGAACAGAAACCTGGGCTGTCACAGCAGGCTGGGCAGCAGCTTTCTGAGCGATAACTTTGCTCCTTGCTGCGCTCGATTTGCTTCCCCCAGCCTGGCGACGGCTGGACTTCGCCCCGCTAGGCATTGGCTCTGAAGACCGCTGCACAGACTTAGGTTTTGAGGGCTGATTGAGGGTCATGGAGGCTCAGGAAACACCGCAGGACAAGAAAGTCATTCGCACTGATAGCCCCCAGAGAGGGCAAATCAATCAAGAGAGGCCGTTAGAGCAATGCTCAGCTCGAAGTGCAATTCACCTGAAGACTAAAACCGCTGAACAAGGACAGAAATTCTATCCTCAAGGGTAGCGGAGACTGATTTTATTCGAGAGAGCCAAATGGCTTTTCTACAGATATGCGCCAAAGGCTACTGCTTCCAAAGGGTATCCCAAAGGCGTAATGCAGCGTAGCCGGGGCAATTGAGTGCTCAAAGTAACATATAAATTCCGTAAAGGGGCAAGGTTCGATGAACCCGTTTTGACGGGGGTTCTCAGCCATACTCCGGAGAAATGACGTGAGGCATCGCCGTGTTGTCTCTGGACGAGCTTTTATTCCTTACGTACAAAGTATTCCCCGACAGCCATCCCAAACAGTCAGGAGCGATCGCCTCCCGCCCACAAGCTGAGTCTCAGCTCGTCAAAACTCAACCCATGACCCTCATTTAGAGAAACAGCGGGCGATCCTCTGATCCCTGGCGCAACGTAGCCTCAATCCCATCCCAGTCCTCCGCTTCAATCAGCTCCATCACCTGGCCCAAGCTCTCGCGGTAACTGGCCAAACTCGCCAACAACGCAGCACGGTTATAGCGAGCCATAAGCAGGCCTAGCTCCGGATTTCCACCTCCCACCCGGCTGGTATCTCGAAATCCTGAGCTGGCGAGCTGTTGGGCCAGCGCCCGCACCGTTGGCGTTTCCTCCCGACGGCAAGCCTGGAACAAGCTGGTACTCACCATCACTGGCAAATGGGAAATCCAAGCCACGGCTCGGTCATGTTCCTCCGGTGTACAAAGGTAGGTTTTAGACCCCAGGGCGATCGCCAGTTCCTTCACCCGCTCTACTGCCACCGCTGGGGTTTGCGCCGTGGGGGTCAAAACATAGGGTCGGTCTTGAAACAAATCCAGCAGCGCCGCCTCAATGCCCTGCTCCGTCGTCCCGGCCATGGGATGTCCCCCCACAAAGGTGGGCCAGAGAGGTTCAATTTCTTGGACGATGGGGCCTTTCACGGAGCCCACATCCGTCAGCACCGTCTCCGGCTCCAGGTGGGGGCAAAGCTGTTCCACGGTCTGGCCCAAAACATTTAGGGGAGTGCAGAGGAAGATGACATCAGCAGGGGCAAGACTAGACAGCTCCACCGAGGCTGCATCCGCAGCACCGCGAGCGACGGCGCGATCGCAGGTGACAACCTTGCGACTCACCCCCAAGACCCGATAGCCCCGTCGCCGCAGATCCAGGCCCAAAGAACCACCAATCAGCCCCAAGCCCACAATTCCCACAGTCAGCTGAGCTAAAGGCTTAGCTGATTGCTCGGCAGCCGAGCCAGCAGTCCCCATTGATGCTTCAGAATCACCCATTACCATCACGAAATTCCGTACGAAGTGACGTCATAAACCATGACTGCTGTCCATAGACCCAAAACCACAGCCATCCCCTAGAAGACTAGAAAATTAGTCCTTTAGCAGAGTAGTCCTTCAAAGACCCCAATCCCTCAATTCCCAGCTCAATTCCCAGGTCTCTGCCATCCGTCGCACAGCTCGATCTCTAGAGGCATTGCTCCTGGCAGACAGCCCCAGAAAGGAACTTCCAGCCCAAGCCGATCACAACATCTAGATCTGGTATTGCAGCTAGAAGCCATCTCCCTGTGAGACCAAGCTCCCCCGAGGGCATCATGATCCCAGAGGGAGCCCCAAGCCAAAGCCTAGCCAGCCAGAATTCAGGATTGGCAGCCACGCTAGACGGTCTCTACCGAGCAGCCATATCTGCCCAAAACCGTCTTGCCCTTTTTTTGAGTCAGTCAACGTGAGGCACAGCTATGGAGACGACCCAACAGGTCATGGATTGCGATCGCGTTCCTTTGCTCTATGCGGACGGCGAGCGAACCTTTCATAAATCCCACCTGAGGGGTGTGCGCTGGCAGGGACGCCAGTTCAGCGGTGCTGATTTCAAGGGGTCCGATTTTACCAAAGCCCAGCTTCAACAGGCCCAGCTCTGCAAAACCAACTTCAGCAGCAGTCAACTCGCCCAAGCTCGCCTCTCCGAAGCTCAGCTCGCCAAGTCCTGGTTTAAGCGAGCCGACCTCCAACGCGCCCAACTCAACAGCGCCAACCTCCAAGAAGCCCAAATGAAACAGGCCTGTCTGGCCTGGGCTCAACTCGAGGGCGCAGACTGCCGCAAAGCTTCCCTGATTGCGACGAATCTGGAACATGCCAATCTCAAGGGCGCAGACTTCTCCCAAGCGGTCCTCAGCGGCGCAGACCTCCGCTTCGCGGAAATGCAAAATTCCAACTTCCAGCGGGCCAACCTCAGCGGTGCCAACCTCAGCGGTGCCAATCTGCGCTGGGTCGATCTCAGCGGTGCCAACCTGCGCTGGGCAGATCTCAGCAATGCCAAACTCAGCGGCGCAAGCCTCATGGGAGCCGACCTGAGCAACGCTATCTTAACGAATGCAAGCTTAGTTCACTCAGATATGACCCAGGCCAGCCTCAGCCGCGTCCATTGGGTCGGAGCTGATCTCTCCCAGGCCACCCTGACGGGCGCAAAGCTCTACGAAACACCCCGCTTTGGCTTGAAAACCGAAGCGCTGATCTGCGAATGGGTGGACTTGAGCCCTGGAGGCGATCGCGCCCAGGTACAACGCTTCACGAACTCCCAACAAGCCCAGCAATTCTTTCGCCCCGCCCGTCCCCGCGTCCAGCTCACCATCGACTCGGCCCTAGAACATTACGACCATTTTGTCCTTGCCAGCTTCTACCATCAGGTCGCCCGCAAGTATCCCTTACTCAAACGTCCGCCAAGCTTAGAAATTGACCAGCGACGCACCACCCTTAACTTTGTCCTGGAAAAAGAGACCGACTTACTCGCCTTGGCCTACCTCGTCGTCAATCCCTTCAAAGAAGCCAAAAATGCCCACTACAACATCAAAAAACTTCTAGAAACGCTCCAGGCCCTGACAGCCAAGCTCACCGTCGCCGAACAAAAAGTAGTGGAGCAAACCAGCCAACAGCTCCAGCCCCTCATAGGCGAGCTCAAGCCGATCAAAATGCCCAACCGTAACCCTAGCCAAAGCTTTTTTGAAGCGCCCATGCAAGTCATGCTGCAAAATTCCAGCGGCGAAATGGTCACCCTTCACCAGCACCCCCAGTTCGGCAAGCGCATCGTCAACATCTCCGGCACCATCACCCGCTCAGCGGGACTCCCCAGCGAAGCTCGACGGGCTTCACGCATTCGCGGAGAAGAAGCCTTAGGCTTCCTACAAGGCTTTTACCCCCTATGAGGGTTTATAACCTGACCAGCACCAGCCCCTAAAACGAAGCCATCCAATGGCTGACCTAACAGCCTACTCAGGCGGATTGTAAGTCAGCCATTTCGACTGTACAGCTAAGGTTTCTGACGTCGCATCTGCCGTCAAACGAACATGAATGTTATAGACCCCACTGGGATGAGTCCAGCGCCAAAACATCCCTGCCGTATCGTCACGTCCTCCCGTAGTTGGAGCATTTACCTCCGCAGCGACGTCATAATATTGCCCCCCATGCTCCAATCGCGATTGGAGCTCCGTGAACTTCATTCCAGGATAAATTTGCTTATAGAACCTATAGTCCACAGTAGGCTGACTCCCCAGGGAAGTGGGGCGTGCCATACGAGCCTCCTGACGCTGACTGGTGGGCACTGCACGCCGCCGCGCTACAGGGCGCAGTTTCGCTTCTGTCTGCCAGGGCAAATTCCCACAACTGCTTAGGAGCAAAGCCAAGGCAGCGCTACTACCGCATCGCACCAGAGAAATACTAGCGAAAGGTGAGCGAGACCGAGCAATGGCAGTATTTCGAAAAAGCGGAAAAGTCATGGGAAAAGTCAGGAAGTAACAAGCTGAAAACCAACGGCAACCAGCGGACATCCCCAGGCTTAAAGGGATTTATAGAAACAGGGGAGCCTGCTTTAGGATTCCCCCCCTCCGACGCTGTTAACTGCCATGGCTCTCGCCACAATCTCCACCGAAGATCGCCACCGCGATTGCCCCTCCCCATGCTTCTAGCCCAATCGCTATGCATAATGAAAAGCTCAGGCGATCGCCCAAGCCATTGCCTGAGCCTCAACCTAAAGTCCACACCGAGCTAAAAACGCTCTCCAACTCCCCAAACCTCAACTCCCCAAATCCTTAGCCCCTATCATCACAGCCTGTGATTGAAGTCGAAGTCCACCAGCAGCTACGCGCCTTCCTGCGAGAACAGGGAGAGTCCCAGTGGCCCCATCACCTCACCCTGGCTCGCCTAGTCGCGAGGGCACTCCGCCTGGGCCGCAGCGCCCTAATTCAGGCCGTTCCCACCCGCAGCTATCGTAGCTACCGCCTGGGCTACCTCACTCCCCTATTACTCTGGCCTGAGCCCGCCATTCTTGTAGCACCACTGGCCGTCCAACAGCGACTGCTGACTGTGGAACTCCCTCGCCTACGCCGCTGGATGCCCACGCCAAAATCAATTCACCAGGGCGATCGCTGGCCCAGCGATGATTTCCGAGGCCTGCTCATAACAACCCCAGAAGCCTGGTTAGGCGATCGCCTCCACAACCTCGGCCAATTCCCCGAAGGCATCCCCACCGTCATCGAAGGAGCCGACGACCTCGGCCTCTGGCTGCGCCAACAGCTCACCCGAGACCTCACCCCAGGAGACTGGGATCAGCTAATGCTAGCCTGCCCCCTCCACAACGACGTCATCCGCGAAACCCGCGTCCAGCTCACCCATAGCCTCTTCCAACGCCCTGCCAATCCCTACAATTGCAACTTGCTAGACGAAACCGAAACCCACCCCCTGGCCCATCTATTCGACTGCCTAGCAAGCCAAGCCCTTCCCCAATCCTGGCAGCAGTTCCATCAGCACTTTCAGCAGCATCTCAGCCAGCAAGATCATCTCCTCTGGACCGACCTTGCCAGGCCCCAAGGTCAATTCCAGCTCCACAGCCAGCCCCTCGACATCCCCACCCTGGCTGCCCCCCTCTGGGAGCGTCAACCCATCGTTCTCATCGGTGAGGCCATGGACCCCGAGGCTGAAGCCCCCCGCTATCGCAAGGAAATGGGCCTAGGCGACCTCACTTGCATCCAGTTCTCGCCCAACCGCCAGACCGCCGAAATCCAGCTCTACATCCCCGAAAATCTGCCCCTGCCCAACACCGCCCGCTACCAGGGAGCATTGCTCACCGAACTCCGTCGCCTCCTCACCCTGCGCCAAGCCAGCAACCAAGCGAGCAGCGGCCCCGTCGTCCTGCTGATCAACGACCTGCCACTCAAAGGACAAATCAGCTCCATCCTCGCCGCAGAATTTGGCTCCCGCGTGCAAGTCGAGCAAACCTGCCTAGACGACAACAGCATCCTCGTCAGCGGCTGGGAGTTTTGGCAAACTCACCAGGGCGTACTCCCCCTGCCGGGTCTGCTTCTACTGGCTACCCTGCCTTTCCCCAGCTTGGAAAATCCCTTGGTCGCGGGGCGTGTCGCTTTTTACAGAGCCCGTCGCCAGGATTGGTTTCGTCAGTACCTGCTGCCCCAATGTTTGCGGAACTTACAACGGGCGATCGCCCCGGTGCGCGAGTCCCAAGGCATCGTCGGCCTATTCGACACTCGCATCATCCACCGCAGCTATGGTCAACAAATCCTTGCCGCCCTCAGCCCAGCCGCTCGCTTAAATTACCTCGACCCTCAACTCTTCGACGATCCTGCTGCAACTGTTTGAATAAGCTTAACGAGGTATAACGCGACTCCCCTAACGACCCCACAAATCCCATCAGTGCCTGCCAGACATCGTCTTGATAGAGACCATAAATATCCTCAGTGATATGACAATGGGCGTGCGGTGCACACCACAGAGCAACTTCTAAACCTTCCCAAATCAGCATTGTTGAAAAGTGACCTAGCACAAATGCAGGAATCGCATATCGATTAAATAATAGATCTCTTGCACGAATGCAAATCCGCCCCATCCCCTTGCCCCAGATTTTGGGGCAAGGGGAGCCTCAAACGCCCTCTCCAAGCTTGGGAGAGATTTAGGGAGAGAGCCAGGATTTATGCAAGAGATCTAATCTCCCTGTCTAAGTCATAGCCCAGAAGAAAATACATTTTTAATGGTGAGCAATCACTCACAAAATCACCATATTTTCCCAACCTAACTCAACTCAAATCCCCTTGCTCAAGGGGATTTGAGTTGAGTCTTAATTTCCCATCACAAGCCATTACAAATTGAGGCGCAATGGGAGACAATCTAGAATCCAGCCTCCAAAAGCCTCTCAAAATCTCCACCAGTATCGCCACTCGCAGCAGTCCGACTAATCGCAAGATATGCCCCTACTCTTCGGCAAGAATCAAGCTTTGTCTGTTAGAAACCTGATTCTTACCGAGAAGCATCAATCCATTTTGTCCTTATCCAATCTATTTAGAGCACAGTCAAGCCTAGTATTTACACTGACAAAAAAGACGATAATCTCAACATACAAACTCTGTTTTTTTCATTAATACGTAGAGAAAGGTGTTTTCAGTAAAAAGAGAATCCCCCGAAAGTCTAGTTTCAAAGTCCGTTTTTTCTCAGAACCATTAAGCAACAAGCATTTCACCGTACTGCTTTGAAATCTAAACATTTTCTGTCAAAATATGAAGGTTCATTGCACCACGCAGGCTGTTTGTGCTTTCAGGAACATCATCTTTTGCAAGGTTAGGTTTCTTGGGATCGAACGCTAAAACTCCGGGTGAATTACGCACATTTATTGCAAGGCGTTGGTGCGCTCTCTGCATTTTTTTTGGCTTCGGCTTGGGTCTGAGGACCTCGGGTGTTTTACACCCTATTAAGCAGCCAAGCAGAAAGTTTTCTCTGATGTAAGCCGCTCCCTAGCGGTGTAGGAGGTCGTTCGTTTGATGCATTCAATGAAGCTTGCTGTAGGCTTTGTGGCGTTATTCACCGCATCGACTCAGGGTTTCGCAACGGCTGGGGAAGTCACTCCAGCCCCGAACCTAGCTTTTATCAAGTTGCCAGGCTTTCAAGGCGAAAAGCCCTCGCCTGCTCCCTTCCGTTTCCAAGATTTAACGCTACCCTCTGCGTATATTTTCCAAGGCTTAACCCCAATCCCCATGGAATGGTGGGAGCAAGGCTCTAGCTCTCCCCTCGCCATCGTGATCGGCCATGCGGAAGGTACTCGTCGGCTGGATGGCTCGATGAGTCCGGCCTATTACTGGCACCGGGATCCGGGCAACGGAGCCAATAACTTTGGCAGTTTTAGCTTTCAGCACCTCTCCCATCAGGAAACCGCTGGGGTGCTTGACCAAAGCAATAATGATGCCAAGCGACTAGCAGCTGCAAAGCAGGCACTGCCTGAGATTGCAGACCAGCGCCAGCTCGTCAAACTGCGTCGTTTCCATGACCTGCTCCAAGCCCAAGCCAAGCGCAATGGCATTCAGCTTACTCACTTAGAACTACTCAACGGTCTAGACCTCTCCACCCAAAGTGAATTGGCTGGTCTAGATTCCTGGGGCTATGTGGACCGGTTGACACAAATCAAAAAGACCGTCACGGACCCCGATGAACAGATTATTCGGGCTCGCACTTGGTCCTATTGGGACCCGGTCAAAAATCGCTGGGCAGCTCCTGGCTTAGGAAACACCGAGTACTACATTCGCCGGGACCAAGCTCGTCGCTTTGATGCGGTCAAGCAAGCGCTGCTGTACCAAGAGCAACAGCCTTCGCTACTCCAGAGCGTTGATTTAGCTTGGGCTGATGATGACTCAACCCAGAGGGCAAACCGGGAGGGCAATAATGCTGAGGATTCCTGGGCGATCGCGCTCCTCGATCATCAGTCCAGCCCCCTCGAAGGCAGTAGCTTCAACCGTCAGTCTCTCCAGCTGGAGATAGATCACCAAGAATTCGATGGCGTCTTTGCCGAAATTGTAGCCGCAGAGACGGTTCTCGCCGATGCCATGGCTCAAAATGCAGCCTTGGCCATAGCAAATCCCACAGACGTTCATATCGCAGATCTCGATTTCAAGGGCGAACTGAATCGGGTAAAGGCCCAGGTTCCCCCCCAACAATCCGACCCCAATCCCCTAGCGGTGGCCCTGGGTTCGAATCGTCCTCTGGCCCCAGCAGCCACCGAGGCCGAGCCCGCCTGGGAACGCTTAGCCATGACACCGGAGGAATTTGCCCTTGCCACTGCTATTGCAACCTCCAGCAATTCCAGCGAGGCTAGCATCAGCTTAGCCACTGCCACGGAGTTGCTCGAAGCGGAAACAATCGCCCTGGCCCTAGAAGCCTCTAGCCTTGAGACGTCAGTCGAAACCGCATCTGCTTTCGTCCAGGTCAATGCACCAAGCAGCCCCCAAGCGAAGAGCGATGCTGTCGTGCTCCCAGCCTCAGCCCAAACCGTAGTGGGTAGCGACCAGAAGTTAGAAGAAACCTTAACTCCCTTCATCGCGGAAGAGCCCCTCTCAGGGAAAGAGAATCTCCATGAGAATCTCCATGAGAATCTGGGCGTGCTCGGCGACATCAACAGCAGTCTGCTCACGGTGCAGCCCTTCATGCCCAAGGAAATCCGAGCCCTGCCACTGGAGGCAGAACTGGAAACTCAGCCAGTGACGGAAGCAGTCAAGCCCGGCCAACCCTTCAAGCAAACCCCCACTAAAATTGTCCAGCTCGCCGCCATGGCCCATGTTCAGGCAGCGGAACCGCTGATTAGCGATCGCATCGAATCCCAAGCCTTCCTTCACCTTGCCAGTGGTTTGAAAGACTCTCCCATCGAAGTCCAAGATGAAAGTCTGGGTCTAGCCGTTGCCTCCGAAGGGCCCAGCTCCGACCTCAGCTACAAGTCCGAGGCTGGGCAGTCTGTTGCAGATCAGGCTTCGCCCCCATCGGCTAAGATCCACTTCTCGCCCCAGGCTAGCCCCTTAGGACAAGATAAAGATAAGTCAGAGGCTCCCTGGCTCGCCTCAGAAGCAGCTCGAGGGCTTGAAACTCCTCCCTTAGAGGCCATCATCACCCCAGAGATTCAAGCCATGCTGAATCAACCGCCGCAGAATAAAGTAGCAGTGGAACATAACATCAGCGAAACGGTTGTGTTCTTTGAGGAGAATATTAGCCAGTAGCGATCGCTGGCCTAATCCATTACAGGCGTGATCATCACTCCAATTCAAAAAGGACCAATCCCAAAGCTGTGGGATTGGTCCTTTTTGGATTCTCCCCTATGAAACCACTGTGATAACGCCCCCCAAAAATCACTGCTCCTAACGGGTAATAAAAAAGCGCCTCTCAACCACGAGATGCGCTTCGAAATGGTATATGCAATTCGACTCAAACTGGGAGCAACAAATCTTGTTGCTGAGTTCATTATGCCCACTATCGCTGCCAATTTTCCGTATTTGTGTCATATTGACGGGTTATTTTTAGTTTTTTGCTGGCCACCACTACAGAGTCTCTCCAGAGCAAAGCGCAGCACCGCCAATCCCAGCTCATCAGCCATCTCTCTCCCTCCAATTTCAACCACCGTTATCACCCCCTAGGGGCGTTGCCGCCAGGCACGTTCAACATTGGCCTGGGTAACCGTCTTTTGGTCAGCCAAGCGGGCGTACAAATGGGCATCATGGGCGATCGCCTGGATCTGTCCGCCACTCAAACGCCACCGCGCAATCACTTGCCAATCCAATCGTTTATCAAAGCGAGTGCCCTTAGGAAAAGCTTGCTTCCACAAGCGCTCACGGGCCTTGGCTTTAGGTAGAGGAAACGCTAAGGCGCGATCGCATTGTCGCTGCCACTGGGCCGCCACTAGGGGTAATAAGCGCACCGAGAACATCGTCAGACAGGGCTGGGCTCGCCGCTGGACAAAGAAACGATGGACCAAATCTGGCGGAATGGCTCTCCGCTGGCCTGGCGCCGCCAGTAGGCATTCAGCCCCATCAATCATCAATGCCGTGGGAGACTGACGCAGCAAGTCAGCCACCAGTGGAGCCAACTGAGCAGCAGGATATTGGTGTAGGTCCACCGTAATTAGGGGCGTCATAGCCGTTTGGGCAATCAGACGAGAAGCGGCTGTTTTTCCCGTCCCCGCAGGACCGTGGAAAATCGCGAAGGTACCATTGGCCAATTGCGCTTGCCCCAAGGCTGCTGCGACTTCCGGCTGGGCATCCAGGGCAATGCTTTCAAGGCGATGGGCTAAATGCTGTAGCTCCTGTTTGAGCGATCGCTCCCCCATGAATTTATTCCAAGCCGGTTCCCCATCCCCATCGGGCTCATAGCGTTCCCAGGTGGGCGGCGGAGAGAAATAGCCCAAGCTCGGCGTCAGACTCGTCGGCACCTTCGCTCGAGCGACAGGGGGATGGGCGATCGCTCCCTCCCCAGCGAGATCCAATCGTTGGGGCGAAACTGCAGGCGACAGGTCCAAACCGTCAGGTTCACCCGCCAAGGGTGCTTCACCCTGGACGACTTGGGCCAACGTCAACTCCGAAAACGCCGTGCCCCCCCTCAACAGCAAGTCCAAATCTTCCCGCTGGACCGGCTTGGCCAAGGCATAGTTCACCAGCCCTGGCGAGAGCTGAATACTGTGCATCAGCAAAGGACGATTCGACGGTGCAATGAAATTCACCAGCCCGGCCTCCACCAGGGGCGATTCAGAGGTCAGGCGCATGCGAGCGGCCTGCCATTCCTGATCATTTCGACAGAGCAGCTTCAAAGCCAAATCCAACTGGGGTAGCTGGGTGGCTTCGTTATCTTGCAAGTAGCTGTAAAGCCTGGCATAGCGGCGGTTCACCTCGGGGGCCAAACCGAGCAACAATAAATTCTTTTCAAAGAGAGTGAGGTTGAGGCGATCGCGCAAAGCGGGCAACGCCAGCAACACCCCCTGCTCTTGGGTAAGCTTGATCCGTCGCTCCAGTTGCTGCTGGTAGCCCACCGACTTCGCCGCCCCCGAAGAAGCACCAGACGAAGTGGCGCGGGACTGACTCCCCCCCAAGCCAGCGGCCTCGCTTTCCGCCGCCGGACGAATATCGTCATAGCGGGGGGTGCCTTCCAGGGAGACAATGCCCTTCCACCAATGGCGGGTGATGCGATCGCGCTGACTGCGACTGGCCTGCTCCGTCTCCTTGCGATCGCGCTTATGTCGCCCCACCGCTAGCAATAACAGACGATCCAGCCATTGCAGCTCCGTCTTGATATAGGCCCAATTATCCGCAAAGGGCTTCTGAGATTTGGAATTATTAGCCTTATCGCCCATGAGGGATCACTCGAATAAACTCCAACGGCAGACCGTCCGCATCGGCGATAAACGCCACTTCGTAAAGCCCTTCCCCAATCATTTGCTGCTCTGGTTCTAGCAGCACTCGTAAACAGTCCTCCGTCTTGACTTCCTCTCCTGGCTGGAGGCTAGTGCTCCCAGGTGGGTCTTCAGACAAGAAGCGCGATCGCAGCTCATCCAACCAAGCCGACAGACTCTCCGTCACCTCCGTCAAGTCAAACGACAGATGGTAGTAGCCGGTGTAATGCTCATCGCCAAAGGCATCCGCTGTGGGATGGGGCTGGGGAATTTGAATCAGCTCGATCCGCCCTCCCAAACCCGTCATCCAACAGGCCAGCGTCGCCCCCGTGGTAAATCGCTCCTCTAGGACAAAACCCAGTCGTTCATAAAAAGCAACGGCCCGATGAATATCCGCAGTGCGAATGGAAGCATGGTGCATGGCGTAACCGAGAGCGTGAGCGGAAAGCAAGCGACCTAGATCTGAATCAATCTGGACTTAATCCAACAGCCGGAAATAACGCTGTTGAGCTGGAACCCCTGGCTCCTTATTTAGCTCAAAATTAATCACCCCCCAGCAGGGCTCTTCTTCGGGGGTTGCACTGAAATGAACCGGCAAACCATAAAGACGAGGGCCTTCATTCTCAGATTGCCCCTTCCAGGGACTGCTCCGCTCAAAGTAAGCATTAATCAACTGACGATAGCGCTGGGCAATGGTCACCTGAGTAGCCCGAAAACCCTCCGTATAGAGACGATCCAGCGCCTCATGAATTTCAAAGCGAATGCCATCAGGATGAGTATGCTGTCGATACCATTTGTCCTCCCACTGACGCCAGTGACGACCGGACTGGAGATGCACCAATTCCTTGGTCTCAGGGTCCGACTCAAACACACCATGACGACTGCAAAGATAGGAATCCGTCAAAGTCAGAGCTGGAATGGCCTGATTGCAATGGGGACAGCAGATCTCTGGACCATAAATGGGATACTGGGAGACCGCACTGACCATGGCAAAACTATCCAAGCGACGGAGAGAATTACGAGGAGCAAATCCCCCGTAATATCTACAAATTATAGAGGAGCCCTAGGGTCCTGGGCTCGATTCCCAAGGACAACTCCTAAGACTTAATCTTCAGACTTAATTCATCTGCCTGGCCCATTTGCTCCCATCCCCTCGTTCCGCCTGTCCAAGGCTTAAGCACCATGAGTTCCAATACTAATCTCTGGCCCCAGCCGGACCTGTCCAAGGCAGCCTATGTCGCTCCCAGCGCCGTGGTCATGGGTGCCGTGGTTATCCAGGAAGGGGTGAGTATTTGGCCCACAGCCGTAGTGCGAGGGGATCTGGAGAAGATCTCCCTGGGCGATCGCTGCAATGTGCAAGACGGCGCAGTGATTCATTGCGACCCAGGATTGCCCACGGTATTAGAAGCGGATGTGACCGTCGGCCATCGGGCTGTGATTCATTCCGCCCATGTGGAAGCGGGTAGCCTCATTGGCATTGGCTCTATCGTCCTCAATGGGGTCCGGGTGGGAGCCGGTAGCATCGTTGGGGCGGGAGCTGTCGTCACGAAAGACGTGCCACCGCGATCGCTGGTCGTCGGCGTTCCAGGCAAAGTCCTGCGGCAGCTATCAGAAACCGAATCGGCAGAACTCATCGAACATGCCCATAAATACCACCAGCTCGCCCTAGCCCATGGCGGCAAAGGCACAGACCTTGGTTTTGTCGACCAACCTCCCCAGCTCTAACAGTGGATCTGCAGGCGTCATGCTCAGACAAGATTCCTGCACCGAACAGCGCTGATTTCTGTAGAATGGGGGTCAATTAATGTTCGTTTTATTAAACGTCTAACAGAGAGGATTTTCAAATGGATTGGCGTATTGTTGTCGTTCTCGCACCGATTATTCTTGCGGGAAGCTGGGCTGCTTTCAACATTTTCCAAGCCGCTATGGGTCAGCTGAACAAGGCTCTAGGTAAGGATAGCTAGGCTACTGCCAAATCCCATTTAGAATCTGGGTTAGCTGCGGCGATCGCCTAGTTGGGCGATCGCCGCATTGCATTTATATCTATCCAACAAGCTGCTGAGCTTGCACTAAGCACGTTGCTCATCCTCGCCTCTCTCCAATCCATTGCAACGTGAGAGACACCTACCCGACTCAGACCTACGCCCCACTCCAGAACCTGCCATGACCGCTGCGACTCCAACCTCCCAAGCCCCCATCCACGTCATTGGCGCAGGTTTAGCGGGCACCGAAGCAGCCTGGCAAATTGCCCAAGCAGGCATGACCGTCATCCTCCACGAAATGCGCCCGGAACGCCGCAGCCCCGCACACCACACGGAGCATTTTGCGGAGCTGGTATGCAGCAATTCCTTCGGAGCCATGGCCACGGATCGAGCAGCCGGGCTACTCCACGAAGAGCTGCGCCAGCTAGGTTCCGTCGTCATTGGCCAAGCCGATGAACATTCCGTCCCCGCTGGCGGAGCATTGGCCGTAGACAGAGCCGTCTTCAGCCAACGCCTCACCGAAACCCTCACCTCCCATCCCCTCATTGAACTCCGCCGAGAAGAGGTGCATAGCATTCCGAACGATGCCGTGGTCGTGCTTACGACCGGCCCCCTCACCAGCCCAGACCTGGCCGAAGATCTCCAACGCTTTACCGGCCAAGACTATTGCAGTTTCTTCGATGCAGCGAGCCCCATCATTGTCGGCGAATCCATCGATAAAGAGATAGCCTTCATGGCCTCCCGCTACGATCGCGGCGAAGCAGCTTACCTCAACTGCCCTATGGACAAGGAGCAGTATCTGGCCTTTTACGAGGCCCTCTGCGCCGCCGAACAAGCCGAACTCAAAGACTTCGAAATTGAAAGCGCCAAGTTCTTTGAGGGTTGCTTACCCATCGAAGAACAAGCCCGGCGCGGCATCGAAACCATGCGCTATGGCCCTCTCAAGCCGGTGGGGCTCTTTGACGCTCGCCATGGTGACTTCAAAGCCCCCGAGAATCAAAGCAAACGCCCCTATGCCGTCGTCCAGCTGCGCCAGGAAGACAAAGCAGGCCAGCTCTGGAACATGGTGGGCTTCCAAACCAACCTGAAATGGGGCGAGCAAAAGCGCGTCTTCCAAATGATTCCCGGCCTAGAAAATGCCGAATTTGTCCGCATGGGCGTCATGCACCGCAACACCTTCATCAACGCTCCGGAATTACTGGATGCCACCCTCCAGTTCCGCCGTCGCGAAAGCCTCTTTGCCGCAGGTCAGCTAGTAGGAACCGAAGGTTACACCGCAGCAGCAGCGGGGGGCTGGCTGGCTGGCACGAATGCTGCTCGCTTCGTCCAGGGCAAGCCCTTAGTCACCATGCCAGCCACCATGATGTCCGGCGCATTGTTTGACTTCATTAGCTCCGCCTCTCCGAAGCATTTTCAGCCCATGCCACCCAACTTCGGCATCATTCCGACCCTGGACAAGAAAGTTCGCAATAAGCGAGAGCGCTATGGGGTTTATCGCGATCGCGCCCTAGCCGATTTAACCCACTGGAAAGACACAGCTCTCATCTCCCAAGTCGTTTTGGCGTAGCAAACCTCCCCCAAATGATGACAAAGCAGGCGAGGAGAGAATAAACTCCCTTCGCCTGCTTTAGCCCGATTCATCGCCTAGCGTTGGTGCATCGGCGCAGAATCCCAATCAAAATCATTCTCATCGTTGCAAACCTGAGCCACCGAGCGCAAACGCCCCACGGCAGCATCGGCAGAATTTAAAGCGGCCTCTAACTCTGCATCACCCAGGCTGTCAGGAAAGTTCATCTTGCCTTCCACCAGCAGCTTTTGAATCAACTGAACAATGTTTGTCCAGTCCAGGTTGTGGTTTTGCAGGAGCTTACGCAGCTGTCCTATGGCCACATCTGCTGCATCAGGCGGATGAGCCTCAATGGAACTCATGGCCCGCAGTGGATCTCGCTGAACGGCCGCAATCCCGTGTTGCACAGCAGTTCTGATTTCTTTTTCCAACTTGCCCTTGCCTTCTCCCCATTGACGTCGCCAGCCCTTCTCACTGGTGACATAAAGCGCGGGCAAGCGATTTAGGGCAAAGGCCATAATCTGGGGAACCTTCACCTCTGCCAATTGCTTTTCGGACAGGTGCTTAAGCTGTTCGTCAATCTCTTCAGCAATGAGGGTTTCCATCACGTTTTTGGGAGATAGCTCCATGGAAGCATCCTTCGCAGCAGCCTCTGCTCGCTTAGATGCTCGGCGACGAATAGCCTCAGCCTGTTGGTGTGCGAGGGGACTACTGGATACCCCTAGGCGACCCGTAGGCATACCTGCAACCATGACTCATTACCTCTATTCTTACTAGTTTGCTTGACTCAATGGCGATCGCGACGGCGATCACATGGGTATAGGAGCGTAGCCATCACCCCAAATACAGATCAACAGAAATCACAAAAGCGAAAGCGATTACGACAAGTACAAGATTGTTCGAGGGGTTACCCCGGGGGCCAATACCAAATTAATCGCCTTGCCGAGCTGTCACTAACATCAGTACGGGGGAAAACTGAGGCTCGATTATAAGGTGATCAATCTAAGCTTGATCATTTGCTGTGTTCAGAATACCCAGGACAAAAGAAATTTAATCGCACAGGTAACAGCCTGAGACAGGCATGAACTTTAGATATAACAGTCTTTTAAGCTCAACGGTTCCGTCTCTATGTGCCAGCCTTTGCTAACCGGTAAGGGGCGGGAAAGCCCCGACTCCTACGAGGGGATTGATGGGAGAGCAGATTTCAGCGTTCATAAATTTCCGAGCCTAAGTCATGCCATCGCAGCTGGGGAGAGGCCAGAGAAAGAATCCGCTTAATCGCCCATTCGAAGAAGATGAATCTACTCAGCATTAATAGCCTCGCTGATGGAGCGGATGGGAATCCCAGTCAAAGAAGTCACTCAGGGCTGCTTCAGCCTCATCATTTAGTTCCTGCCCCGAGTGAACTGGAGCGGCTGAAATCGCCTCAGGATTAATCATTGAGTTTGTCGCTTTCGAGACTGTTTGGGCGGCTCCTTTGGCCTGGGCAGCTCGGCGGTTATTCGGAAAGTCCATTTCACCAGTGACCAGCAGCGCTTGAATCGTGGCGACAATGTTGTACCAACTTAATTCCTGGCGCATGAGCAGGCGACGCAATTGAGTCAGCGCCGATTCAGCCACGTCCGGAGGATGGGAACTCAGCACAGTCACATCTCGTAGAGGATCTCGCAGGACCGCCGCAATGCCCTGACGCACAGCAATCTTAATTTGGCATTGGTACTTATTTTTACCTTGACTCCACTGACGCTCCCACCCCTTTTCGCTGGTGACATACAATCCCGGCAAGCGATTGAGGGCATAGCCCATAATTTGCGATCGCTGTAAGATCTGCTGCTGCCGCAAAGAGAGCTGCTGCAGTTGCGCATCGATCTCCTCAGCGACCAACGCTTCCATCACATTACGGGGCACATCCCGAGCCGGAGTGTGCTGTTCAATGATTTGGCTACGCACGGAATGTCCATGTTGCCCCTGGATTCCAACGGTAGAAGATCGAAAATTGTGATGGCGGAGAAGCTGATGGGATTGCATAGGATCGTCACCTGAGTCAGTCGAGAACAAAATTGCTGCTGTAGCAAGCGGCGAGTCGCTAAAGACTCCCTTGAGGAATCAAAAAGGTGACCGCTGGCCTGTTCACAACTTGCCACGACATCCGTGCAATCTCTAACATTCAAGAAACAAAAAATACACTCTTCTCAGTGCTTCCTCTTATTCAAAAATTGAGATGAATATTCCTTAATCAAAGCTTCAAACCTACGAGATTTGACCGAGAAGGCTGGGGGCAAGCGCGATCGCCTCAGTCATCTAGCGGAGTCATTCCCGTGCGCTATCCGTCACACAAAGCAGCCAAAACAAAGGTTCCGAGAGAATCCTGACGCCCAGAAGCAAATCAGGGGAGTTCAGTCATCCACTTCATCTCTCCGCGAGCTTGAGGCCATGAGCATTTCTAGTTCTGAGGCTGTACCTTGCCCCAACCCCTACCTAACCCACCGCCGAAATCTCATAGCTCATAAAATCATGGGCCAAGATCGTATTTGGGAAAATAGCCCGTGCCTCCGCCAAGAGGTTCTCCAAAGTCAAGGCATTTCCCGGAGCATAACGCGGACTGAAATGGGTCAAAATCAACTGCTTCACCCCTGCCGCCAAGGCCACCTGCGCCGCCATCGTTGACGTGGAATGCATTGCCTTAAAGGCCTGCTCTGCATCTTGGTGAGCAAAGGTCGCCTCATGAACCAGCACATCTACTCCCTGGGCTAACGCTACCGCCCCCTCACAAAAAATCGTGTCCGTACAATAGGCAAACTTCCGGCCCGGTCGAGCCGGACCGCACAGCTCCTTGCCATTAATCTTGCGCCCATCTTCTAAGGTCACCACCTTTCCAGCCTGAAGCTGCCCATAAACAGGCCCCGGTGTAATTCTCAAGGCTTTCGCCTTCGCCAAGTCAAAGCGACCGGGCTTATCCTTCTCTTCTACGCGATAGCCCTGGGCAGGAATACGGTGCTTGAGCGGGCCACACAGCACTAAAAAGTCATCATCTTCAAAAATGACCCCTGGCTTGGCAGTCTGGACCTCAATAGAATATGAAAAACGCGTTTCCGAATAACGGGCGCAGTCTCGCAAATAGTTCTTCAAGCCCTGGGGACCATATAAATCAACTCGCTCTAAACTTCCCGCTAAACCACAACTGGCGAGCAATCCCGGAATTCCAAAAATGTGGTCCCCATGCATATGGGTAATGAACATCCGCCGTAGCTGCCCCACCCGCAACTCACTACGCAAAAACTGATGCTGGGTGCCCTCACCACAATCAAACAGCCACATCTCCGCCCGCTGAGGCAGCCGTAGCGCGATCGCCGAGACATTCCTTGCCCGCGTCGGTACCCCAGAACTCGTCCCTAAAAAGGTCAATTGCACAGGCGATGGTCCCCGGATTCCTCAAAGCAGGCATTTTGCCTTGGCTTAGACAACTCCATTTTGCCACGGGAGTTCACACCAGCAGGGTCTACAACACAAGCCTCACGTCATCTTGGCTTCATGCAACTTCCAAGCCTTGCAAAGATTCTCTTCAAACAAGGGAAATTACCGGGATCAACAGTCTCTCGGCAAGCAAAAATCCCCAAACCTACGGACGAAATCGCGATCGCCCCAAGGCAATATCAGCCTAAAGCTCGGACTCCTGTAGCCCTAGCTTTCTCCCACCGTGCTTTACAATCGTTAAAATTTCACCCAAGATTCCTCTATTGTGCTCCTTCGGTTAACTCCAGAACGAAGCCAGATGAAGCAGGGCTAAATTTACTCACTATCGACTGTTAGCTGGATGGTAAGGCGTATTTAGATCAAGAGCCTCGAGGCTCCGTCAGGGAAAATCCTTCGAGATTAAAGTCCCCAGGAGTGGTCACCGCCCTCGAACTATGACGCCCTAAAGACTGGCCCAAGGGTACGGAACTGCACCCAGTAGCTCCCGTCCTCGAATTTAAGACCACATCACTAGACGGGGTCTCACCTCGGTTATGCTCACCATCCCATAGAACTTTCTACTGCGCTTTCTATGATTTCTGTTCTATCTGCATCATCTCCCCAGATGCTCGACTCACGATTCACAGCCCTCAGTCGCAAAGCAGTCCAGCCTGGTAAGCACTTCACTCCCCTCCGCTGGCTCACGGTTCTCGCTCTTCTCCTCATCGCGGCCCCAGCCCAGGCAGCCTTAGAACTACGCGTCGCCATTGAAGAAAATCGCCCCAGCGTCCAGGTCGGAGCCTCTAGCACCGCAGTGATTAAGGATGCCAATGGCAATCCCCTCGGTCGCCTCAAAGGCCAAATGGGCAACAACGCCTCGGTCAATGCCCAGGGCAACATCGACTTCGGCAACTGGGATGCCCAACAAATCTGGGTCGAGCCAGAGGACGAGAATGGCTTGGTCTGGATTGGAGACACCTGGTATCGGGGTCGCGTTCAAATTACACCCAGCGGCAACGGCGTCACTGCCATCAACCATGTGGATCTAGAGGAATACCTCTACAGCGTTGTGGCCAGCGAAATGCCCACCAGTTGGCATGCAGAAGCCCTCAAAGCTCAGTCCGTCGCGGCACGCAGCTATGCGCTCTATAAAAAGAACCTTTCCAAGAATCCCCTCTACGATCTGGGCGACACCACCAAGTTCCAGGTATACAAAGGTGCCGCTGCCGAGACCGACTCCACCCGCAGCGCCGTGACTGGCACCGCCGGAGAAGTTCTCACCTACAATGGCACCTTGATCGAAGCGGTCTTCCATTCCTCCTCCGGTGGCCATACCGAAAACGTCGAAGACGTCTGGTCCAAACCCATCCCTTACCTGCGCGGTGTTCCTGACTTTGATCAAGACTCCCCCAAGTACAGCTGGACGGAAAGCTTTAGCGCTGCTCAGTTGAGAAATAAACTTTCCGCAAAAGTCAGCGGCCTGGATAGTATTGGTTCCATCATTGGCCTTGTGCCCCAGCAGGCTAGCCCCCATGGTCGCGTCAAAACCTTCAGACTCATTGGCCAAAATGGCGATCGCCTCATCAAAGGCAACGACGTCCGCAATGCCCTCGGCCTCAAAAGCACCCGCTTTGAAGTCCTCGCCAATGGCACCAGCCAGCTCAAGCAAACCACCCCCAGCAACTTCATCCTGCGTGGTTACGGCTATGGCCATGGCATCGGCATGAGCCAGTACGGTGCCAAAGGCATGGCCCAAACCGGCAACAGCTATCAAGCCATCCTGAGCCACTACTACCAAGGAACTCAACTCTCCCAAATACGCTAATCAAAGCCAGACCAGCTTGTAGAGCTAGGCTTAGAGTCCAGAAAAGCCGAGCGATGAATCATCGCTCGGCTTTTCCTTTGAGCTGATTACATGGGTAAATAAACCAACGCTTTTCCCATCCATAACGGTAAGCCCAAACCATTCCCCTCCCACGAACTTCAAAATCAGTAGAACGTTAGCCCGCCACCCTTGAACGAACCTGCTCAGATATGTCTGGATTCTCCATCATCTTCCTCATCGTCATTGCTCTCCTCCTCTGGAACTGGCTCCAGCGAAGCTCCCGCAGTGGTCGAGCAGGCTTTAAAGGCGGTACCCAAAGCGAACAAAAACTTGTTAGAGCCGTCGGTCGCCCCGCCGCTAATCGTCTGATCGAGCAACTTCAACAGCGCAATCCCGATCGCTCCCGCGACTGGTGCGCCGACAAAGCCTTATTTGACTGGGAACGCGATCGGCGTTATTAGCCCAAACCTAAATCAAGCCTGATTGAACCTGAGTGCGACAATTGCTGCCCCTCTGAAGCAAAAGACTCTCCTGGGATGACTATGCCAATGTTTGCCATGAACATTTGGAGACTACTCTAAGGGTTCAAACCCTCGAAAACCTATTAATCTAGCCACCTTCACCACGCTAGATCTAGGAGAGCCAGAAAAAATATCCCCTAGTCAGCGGAAAGTCGCAAAATATCCGGCATCTTTAATGCATGCAGGGAAGAGTAATACACATCACCTAAGGAAGAGCTCATTTTCTCCTCACCTCCTGCCCTAATTAGTCACTCTGCCAGCCCCTCCAGGAGAGGACATGAAACGCCACTCATCCTGAACTCTACGCATCCTTAGCAAACTCTAGTTCATCCCCCATGCTCAAACGTCTCAGCATTCAGTCCAAACTGATGCTCATGCTATTGCTGGTAAGCCTTGGCTCCAGCACCGTTATCGCTTACCAAGGCTATCGCAGTGGCAAAAAAGCCCTCGAAGAAAGCATATTTAAACAACTCACCAGCCTCCGCGCCTCTCGCAGCGACCAAGTAGAGACCTATATTGAATCCCTTGAAGCAGGCATCAAAAACTCCAGTACAAGCCCATTTACACTGAAGGCTACCCAGGAGTTCAAAGCCGCATACGACAAACTTCAGAACATCAAGATTCCCAGAGCATGGGATCAAAAAGTCGATAGCTACTACACAGAATCTTTCCTCCCTCGCCTCAGCCAAAATGTTGATGGAGAGCCCACCTTAGATATCTATCGCCCCTTTCGCAAAGCCAATCGATACCTTCAATATCACTACATTGCCAATAACCCTCAGAAAGTAGGGGAAAAGCAACGACTCCTAGCAGTTAATGATGGCAGCAAGTACAGCAAAGCCCATACTAAAAACCACCCATTCTTCAAAGATTTAGTCGAACAGTTTGGCTTCTATGATGTCTTTTTGATTGACCCCCAAGGCAACATCATTTATTCCGTTTTCAAAGAAGTGGACTTTGGTACAAACCTAAAAGAAGGACCCTTCACAGAAACAAACCTCGCAGAAGCATTCAAACTCGCCATCAAGCGAGAACGAGGCGGCGTCATCGTCACAGACTTTGAACCCTACCGTGCATCCTACGGAGCCCCAGCCGCATTCATTGCCAGTCCGCTCTACACAGATTCAGCCTTAGCAGGCGTCATTGCAGCTCAACTCCCCGTAGACAAGCTGAACGATCTCATGACTAGTGGAGGAGATTGGGAGTTAGAAGGCCTCGGAAAAACGGGAGGGACCTACTTAGTGGGCGATGACCATCTCATGCGCTCCCAGTCGCGCTTTCTCATGCAAGACCCAGAGGGCTACTTTGCCGATCTCACCTCCCAAGGGACAAGCGAAGAACAACTTGAGAAAATTAAAGCTCTCAATACCTCAATACTGGTCCAGACCATTGATTCACCCGTCGTTGAAGCCGCCCTCAACGGCAAAAGTGGCACTATCATTCGCAACGATCATCGCAATCAGTCTGTTCTGACAGCCTATGGTCCCCTTCAAATCAACGATCTGCGCTGGGCGATTCTGGCAGACATGGATACCAACGAAGCCTTTACTCCGATCCGTAAGTTCGAGCGCATCATTATCGCGACGACCGCAGCTCTCATGCTAGGCGTATCACTAATCGCCTTAGCCTTGGCCAGACAATTTTTGCGCCCTATTAACCGCCTGACAGAGGGATTTGATGCCATTCAAAGCGGTAAAACCGGTATCGAAATCCTAGTCGATTCTGAAGATGAGTTTGGTCACCTAACCAAGGCTTTCAACAGCACCGTTAAAAGCATTAACCGTAAAAACAAAATGGTAAAGACCAAGGAAGCCGAGAACCGAGCCTTACTTGCAACCATCGTTCCAGATGATGTCGCAAAGCGTATGCGTCAAGGCGAAACAAACATTGCTGACACCTTCAGCGATGTGACCGTAATGTTTGCTAATTTAAAGGGTTTTAGCCGCCTCTCTGATAGTCTCAGTCCCCAGAGAACCATTGGTTTACTCAATGAAATTGTCATTAGCTTTGACGAAGCCGCAGAACGTTTTGGCATTGAAAAAATAAAGACCTTTGGTAGTGGCTACATGGCTGTTTGTGGGTTAGCCATTCCTCGTCTAGATAGCAGCAAACGCATGATGGACTTTGCCCTAGAGATGCTGCGCCGCACGGCTTCATTCAACCGCATCCATAACCTAGATCTCCAAATTCAAATTGGCATCAATACCGGAGAAGTCGTTGCAGGTGTCGTCGGTAGTGAGAAGTTCATCTACGACATTTGGGGCAACACGGTAAATGCTTCCCATCGCATCCATTCCTTACGCCATAACGCCATTCAAATTACCGAGGCAGTCTATCAACGCATTGGCACTGCCTACGACTTCCATCCCATGGACTCCCAGAAGCAACAGTCCGCTCGAAGAGACGAGATCAAAGTATGGTCCCTAAGCAACGAGTTCTCTAGCTCAAGCAACGGTATCTCTAAATCGATCCAGACTAGCGGGGAGCTTAATCGTGCCATTTCTGAATAGTTTTTTAGAAGATCGCTCCTTAGCTTGGAGTCTCGGACTCATTGTTGTCTATCCGCTCCTAATGATCGCCCTAGGCGAAGCCCTGTTGCGGTTACGCCATCGTCCCTTGATTCACCAAACCCTGCGAGCGATTCGCAATCTGGTGATGCCTGCTTTTGCTGTGTTTATCCTGCTGTCTCAAGTTCTTAACTTAGATGGTGAACAAACTCCGCTACGCATCGCCCAAACAGTGCTGTGGGTCCTACTCATTCATGTGATCTTGCAACTGGCGAACCAGCTTCTCCTAGCTCGCGAGCAAGACGAGAATAATCGAGCCCACGTCCCGAAACTGCTTCGGGACTTAATTCGGTTTGCACTGGTAGCCTTGGGAGCAGCCATTGTCCTGTCCACAGTTTGGGGGGCAGATCTCGGTGGAGTCGTCGCCGCCCTAGGAGTCGGCTCCATTGTTTTGGGTCTAGCGCTTCAGGATGCCCTAGGTAACCTGTTCTCTGGGCTGGCATTGCTCATTGAGCAGCCCTTTGCAGTGGGCGACTGGATTCAAGTCGGCGATGACATTGGCAAAATTGTCGAGGTCAACTGGCGCGCAGTTCATCTCATCACTCGCGAGCAAGAATTGATCATTGTCCCCAATTCAATTTTGGCAGGCCAAACGCTGCAAAACTTCCGGCGTCCCCAGCGTCTTCATGTGGAACTGGTCGATCTAGGCTTTTCCTACGATGATCCACCAAATGTAGTGAAACAAGTGCTGAAAGAAACCGCACTCAACACCTCAGGCGTATTGACGGAGCCAGCCCCTGTGGTTCAAACCATCTCCTACGATGATTCTTCCATCGGGTATCGCGTCCGCCTCTTTCTAGCTGACTACGAACAAGTCCCAAAAGTACGAGACGACTTCATGTCTCGCGTTTGGTATGCCGCCCAGCGGAATAAGCTCAATATTCCATTCCCGATTCGAACGGTATATCATCAGCCTGTCAATCAGCCCACTTTTGAAGATTTAGTGGCTGAACGGGTATTGAAACTGCGATCGCTCCCACTGTTCCTCACCCTAGACACCCATGAGCTAGAAATCCTTGCCAGAACATCAGAACTTCGAAACTTTGGCCAAGGCGAGCCTGTGATTCGCCAGGGTGAGCAAGAGATTCGGATGCACATGCTGGTAAGGGGCCGCGTAGAGGTAACCATGCCCAATAACGCGGGAGTGAATGTGGCGATCGCCGCCCTTGAACAGGGGAACTTCTTTGGCGAATCAGCACTGCTCTCTCGCCCATCCACCACGGTTAATATCGTGGCGAAAGAAGACGTGGAAGTCCTACTCCTCGAGACCCAAACCCTCCAACAAGTTCTCAACAGAAATCCACACATTCTAGCCAACATCGACTCAGTCATTGAGCAGCGCCGAGGCGGAAGTTCTTCTCCCTCGCCTGGAGGGGCTCCTGGAGGGGGTAGTTTAGCCGACAAAGAAGCTCTCCAATGGCGAAACGGGAAAATCGCCCATTACTAGGCGAAATATCAAGCCTCCTAAGCAAAAGTGGGAATTAGGTGAGATTTCCCCAACTTAAGCCACCTTGCCACGCATTCGTCCTTTCAGTGAAGGCTTGCGATGACGAAAACGAACCTTAGGCCGACGATGCAGCATTCGCGCGATCGTCACCCCAGTAATAGCCTGATAGCTAAACCAAACCAAAAATGTACAAATCACCACAACGAGCGCAACCCCCATCTCAGGGACATCCGCCAAATTCCAATGCTTGATCAACATCTGTGACAGCAGACGACTCCCAGATGCTCCAATCGCAGCACTCAAGGCCCCGCCGCAAGTCGAACTCACCAGCCAACGAAAGGAATGTTTCACTTGACGAGCAATGGAAAGCCACTGCAACAAGCCCAAAACAAAAAATCCTGAGAGCCCTGCTGCAAAAGGCATGACAAGCCCCAGGAAAATACTTCCATCGATGGAGAACGGTAACAGCCCCACCAATCGCAAAACCCAATCTTGGCCATAGAACAACAGTCCTAACCCTGAAGCCAAACCCAGGGGTAAACCAATAGCCGTAGCCCACTTCCACAACATGGCGCGGCGTAAGCGTTGCAATAGCACCTCTGTTTGGGCATCTCCCAAAATCAGTCCCCAGAAAAATAGTGCTGCCACCGCGATCATTGTCACCTGGGCTCCCAGCTGAGGTCGCTCCCAGCCTAAGTCGCTAGCAATCACCATCAACGCCAGTACCATAGCTGCCAACACCACCAAAAAGACAAAGCTCACCCCCAGGCCGATCGCTTGCCAATGGGCCCAGATTCTAAAGCAACGCCTAAAGACACTTCGCCGCCGCCGCCGTAAAGCCCGCCGTTCACTAGGAGGCAACAACGGAATATCTTCCTGCCACCCCAGCTCCTCATCCCCAAGCCGCTTCGCATAAATTCGAGCCTCATCAATGGAAGCCGCAGATAAGCGCTCCAGGGCCTGCCTCAGATACCCCACCACAGTTTGTTGAGGTGGAACAGCTTGCTTGGCTTCCAACGTAATGTGCAAGCAGGAACCTTCTCGAGAGGCCTGAGCCTTGATACCTCGGGGTTCTAGCTGTTGGTTGATCAACTGCGTAATCGCCCGCGCATCTCCCTGTTTTGCAAGTCGAACCGTGGCGGACATAGTCATAGTGCAGTGTTAATGCAACCTGTTAGGTCGATTTTACGTGGTAGCACAGATCCTAAAGGCATACAGCACTGACCGAAACCGTAGCAAAGGCCTTTATCTCTGTACACACGGTGTCAAGCATCTCTCGTAGGAAATCCCAGCTTTTTTATACTGAGCGAGACACCTTAGTCAGGAAACCCGGAATATTGGGCGAATTTATTGAACCACCTTAAAGCTTGATTCATTATCGCCCCCGTCCAAATAGCAACTCAAGAGTTTATTTCTCCGCCCAGGATCTACGGAATGGGACAGCCTCGTATAACATGGTTATTCGATACCAATATTCAGGAAATCCACGGAGCTCCCCGTTCTTTTATGTGATCCAGTCACATCAAAAGCCGCCCTTTGTTAGCCATCGGGGACACAACTAGGGCTCTTTCGGTTTGTTTATCATCACGAATCGCTTTTGCCTGCCCCTTGGGAATCCTAGGGTTGTGCTTAAACCACGTTTCATCTTTCTAGGGTCCAGGACTCAGCACGGTAGTCTCACAACATGAATGGTTTAGAAACTCGATTGTTCTGCCGTCTTGACGGCCTGAGCGCCGCTGCCCGAGAACAGCAGCGTCTCTTCACGGTTGCTGAGCTAGGCCTCCTAGAAACAGACAGCATCCCTGTATTCGAAGAAGCGGCCCAAACAGCAGCTCAATTTTTGAGCGCTCCGGTTTGCTGGATGAGCGTCCTAGACCGGGACACGCTTTGGCTCAAGGCCTCGATTGGTCTTTCGAAGTTAGGCCTCATGAACACCCTAGCCAAAACTCGCCGCATGGCTAGGGAAGATTCCTTTGATACCCACGTTGTAGATAGCCAGCAAGTACTAGCCCTCAACGATGCAGCTCTGCATCCTGCGTTCTCCCAAAGCGCCCTCGTTCAACAATTTGGCATTCGGGCATATCTGGGTGCTCCCCTCGTTGTATCTGGAGGTCATTGCTTAGGAACCCTAGCCATCCTCCACTCTGAGCCTCGAGATTTCACAGAAAAGGATGTTCAATCCCTTGAGCTTGTTGCTCGCTGGTGCGTGAGTGAGTTTGAACGAGATCAGGCGATCGCCAGCAACGCAGCCAGCAGCCAAGCCAATCAGCAGACGATCTCTAACAGCAATATTGCCCCCCTCAGCCCTTCATCCAGCAATAACATCAGCTTCCCAGGCCAATTCTCGACTCCCCAATCTTCTACTCCTACCCCCCAAGACGACCCAAGCCCCCTACGGCTCAAACTAGTCGGTCAGCTGACCCAACAACTACGGGCCCCGCTTACAGCAGTCCTGGGTATGGCAGGAATGCTCAGTCGTGAAATCTACGGCCCTCTAACAGATAAACAACGTGAGTACCTAGAGGTCATTCAACGTAGCGGCCAGACTCTACTGTCACTCATCCAGGAAATCATGGACCTGGCAGCCCTAGACAATGACCAAAGCGGATTAAACCTCACCCCCGTTGACATTGAGCTACTTTCCCAAAAAGTACTTCACTCCCTCACCCCCATGGGAAATCAACAGGATTTGCAGCTACAGTGCTCTGTAGAGCCCGGTAAACGCGTCTGGCGCTTGGACAAGGACAAGCTGCGCCAAATGCTTTATCACCTAGTTTTCAGCATCATTCAATCTGCTAACGGTGGTAGCCTCATAAAGCTCCATATCTCCCGCAAAACAGATCAACTTCAGTTCTCCCTTTGGGTCTCCCATCCTTGGCTAGGTGAAGGACTCCCACCCAATAATGAATGCGAAAACCTTTCAGTTCTTCCGGTCAGCACGAATGACCTCGGTGCCTCCTTCGGAGAAGCGACTCCTGGCGGTGTAGCGACCGTACAGCGCCTACTGGGTGAACTTGCAACGCCCCTCAATAGTGAAAACTTCAACGAGCTTCTCCAAGCCACGAGCGCAGAGCGCCCCGAGAATCTACGTCTACTACTCAGCCGCCACCTAGCCGAAATTCAAGGTGGACAGTTATTTGTTCAAAGCTCGACAGAATCAGGCTATCGCTACATTGCCCTTTTACCCATTAGCAACTTTGCAGAAGA
Organism: uncultured Pseudanabaenaceae cyanobacterium; assembly: GCA_938021205.1. Classification (GTDB taxonomy): domain Bacteria; phylum Cyanobacteriota; class Cyanobacteriia; order PCC-9006; family JAAUQQ01; genus JAAUQQ01. Next base: position 3,186 of record CALIGI010000052.1, on the reverse strand, counting down.
CAGCAACAGTCTCTAAAGCATTGCACCTTTATAGCCTCAGTCACATTCCTTCAGCTATTCAGAATCTGGAAAAGTGAAATTTAGCAGACAGTGATGTATCAACAAACAGGGCTGAAAAGCAATAATGCCATTGGGCTACATTTCCCTTACTAAAATTAGCGATACTCGCAAATCTACAAAGACAAAGCACCTCGTTATCAAACGAAGGAGTGCCTTGCCTTTGCGAACAAGGATTACATCCATAGCCTCCAAGGAAATCTACCACTTCTAAAGCAGCGACATAGCAATCAAAGCAGGGCAGACCTAGCTAGACTCCAACTCCTCGCACAATCTCAATACCATTCTGCACCAAGACGATCTGAGGCTCAGCAGTAGTGGTGTCAATCCGGCGAAGCTCTACTTGCCCCCCTGCTAAACGGGCACCCGGCTGAACCGTTCGACTCACTGTCCCCTCGCCCTCATTGATAATGACTGAAATTTGATCGCCCAACTGCACAACCCCTCTAATTTCGACAGCTTCAGCCAGGGCTGTAGGCGATGTAGCCTTAGGAATCATTGAAACAGGAGAAGCAACGGTGGGGATCAGACTGCTAGGAGGAACAGCTAACTGAGAATTAGGAACGGGAGCTACTCCTGGCTGTTCTTGAGGAACAACAACCGTTGGAACGGCAGGACGAAGCTCCATGGGCCCAGTCACGGAAGCAGGCACTGGGAGCAGAGATGCCCCAGGTTCTGGACCGAGGCCAACGTTAGGAACAGGCGGTAATGGTGTAGCATCACTAGCCTTAGCAGCCAGAAAGCGAATCTCAAAATCTGGTTGATCTGCCAACGCAAACGGATTATCTCGACCCGATTTAGAGAGAACCAGGCCAGACAACTTTTTAGCTTTGGGCGCAGTATTAGCAGCCCCTACAGATTTCCGAGTCGTCTTAGTCGCAGCAGAAGACTTAGGCAGTAAAGAATTTTGAGTGGAGACAAAGCCCTCTAGCCCATGCCCAGAAGTTACAGTAACCTGCGAAGTCGCCGATAACGATTGACTGATGACCTCTACAGAATCATTAACGACGGTCTCACTTTCAGCATCTACCTGAGCCTTAGCGGGTAACCCAGCATCATCAACAGCGCTATCTTGGAATCTACAGCCAACAATCAATGAAGCGATCGCGAGAAAGGTTACCAGCTGAGCGCTTTTCATAGAAGTCCTCTTTCAGAGCAGTATTCTTACAGTGAGTCGTCATTACAAGCAGACCTAAGCAGACAATCATCAATCCTCAAAGAGAACGGTCGAAATTCTAACAGATAATGCTTGAATAGCGGAGAGCAAACAGACACAACAATGCAAAAGGCATATGAGCCCTTACAGCTTTCCAGCGAGTCAACTTAGCGACTATAGCGGTTTGCATTTAAATTGCCTGAGGCAGGCATTATGCAGCGATGTAGCTCAACCTCGTAGAGGCATAGTCAACTCATGCGAGAACTGCTATGTTTCTAAACACTCACAATCAAAACGCCACAGCTTGTAGCAAAGCAATGGCATTTCAGAGGCTATGGAGCTTGAAACAAGTGACTTAAGGCAGAACGAAAGCAACACTACACTATGGCTTTATTCAAAACTCTAGCCTGCTCAAGCTGAATCCACAAAGAATCTACTTCAGCTTGAATATACAAATACTCAGCTTGATGATCAGCCTTATAAAGGCGCTTCAGGCGTTCAACACACTCACGCTGCTCAAGACTTAAATGCTCTGCAGGAATAGGAGACACCGCTGTTTTTTGTACAGGAGCCTCAAAGGTTTGACTCGTCATGACTTTAATAGCTATTAATACTCATCAGCAACAATGCACAGCCGCTATCGTACACCCATTTGATTTTTTTGACGTATTAAATAGTGCTTAGGTCGACCCATCGTAGCTGAGAGAATGCCCCAGAGCAGTACATTAACGCATTCTTCAGTTATCTTTTATTCTCAGATTTCCAAATCTGTGGATGACAAGCCCCAGAAAAGCCTCTCATAGAAAGGAATCGAGATTAGAAGAGTCAAACTGCTCAATAGCATGTCAGCATGGAGCAATGCAGTGGTAAAAGCTCTGCCTAATTAGTTCAGTATTATCGTGTTGAGAATCGTTCTAGCAGACTTTAAAATCATCTTCGAGCGTGACCCTGCAGCCCGGAATTGGCTAGAAGTACTTCTTTGCTATCCAGGTTTACATGCACTTCTGTTACATCGTCTAGCAAATAAGCTCTATCAAGTAGGATTACCAGTAATTCCTCGTGTAATTTCACAGATAGCAAGACTAGTAACCGGCATAGAAATTCATCCTGGCGCAAGCATTGGCAAAGGGGTATTTATTGATCATGGCATGGGGGTAGTTGTAGGTGAGACAGCTATAGTCGGTGACTATAGCCTCATCTATCAAGGTGTCACCTTAGGAGGTACTGGAAAAGAAAGTGGTAAACGCCATCCCAGCCTAGGCAGGAACGTTGTTGTAGGAGCAGGTGCCAAAGTATTGGGCAACATCAACATCAGTGAAAACGTTCGCATAGGTGCTGGTTCCGTTGTGCTACGAGATGTCCCATCTGACTGCACGGTCGTAGGTATTCCTGGACGAATTGTTTATAGAGCAGGAAGCAAAGTTGAGCCATTAGACCATGCAAAATTACCTGATTCAGAAGCGAAAGTTATTCGTATGTTATTAGACCGCATAGAGAGTCTAGAAGCTCAGTTAAACTCTCTACAGGCAACAGAGAAAAATACTGAAGAAGCAACAAGTAGCACTAACGAACAATCCTTGCATAAAAGCAGCTGTTCCTTAGGAAATAAGGAGATAGAAGAATTTCTAGGTGGTACTGGAATTTAAAGAACTATAATTGTATTCTTCAAAACAAAATTTTCTATCTTTCCATTTAAGCCTTCCAACCAAAGAGACAAGAATTTATCAAAACAGCTAAAATAGAACAGATATTATTTTCTAGAGACCATCAGTCAAGTCTTCAGTATTAAAATCTGAAATCCCCCCCTTAAACATCAAAGATTAAGAGGGGGTTTTTAAGAGTTACCCTGGCATCGAGCTAGTTTCACAAGCAGCTTCCCGCTCACTATATTCGCCGCAGATGCGTTTCACAACCGAGTTCGAGATGGTTCGGAGTGGGGCCACATCGCCATTGACACCAGGAATTTTGTTGAA